>CANGJV010000099.1 GCA_947454425.1 Candidatus Nanopelagicaceae bacterium | reverse complement strand
CTAAAGAGAGACCCCTACAGGTCGCGAGCTGCTCCTTAACCTCGCTTACCTGCAGGGGTCTCTCTTTTTCACAGGTATAGATAAGGTACAACTATGTTAATCGTGGGGCTTACCGGTGGAATTGGGGCTGGAAAGTCGACCGTAGCGAATATGTTTGCTCAGCTCGGTGCACTTGTTGTGGATGCAGATCAGCTTGCCCGGCAAGCAATTGAGCCTGGGTCAATAGGCTTTGACGAAGTTGTATCGAAGTTTGGTCCATCAATAGTTGTAGACGGTGATATCGACCGTGCAAAGTTGGGCGCCATCGTATTTAAGAGTCCCGATAAGCGTAAAGATCTTGAGGCGATTATTCATCCGAAGGTGCAAGAGATGTTGGCCGAAAAGATCAACACCCTAAATCCGGGGGATATTCTGATTTACGAAATCCCACTGCTTGTAGAAACTGGGGCGATGCAGAAATTTGATTACATCATCACTGTCGAAAGTGATATTGAAAACCGGCTGGACCGTCTATTTGAGCGTGGACTAGATGAAGACGAGTCAGAGCGCCGCATAGCTGCGCAAGCTAAACCAGAAGAACGGATAGCGGTCGCAAATCGTGTAATCGTCAATGATGGCGATCGCGCTCAACTCTTTGCCGAAGTTGTTCGAATCTGGGAAGACGAGCTTGATGCGCCCCGTTAGTGAGGTGCAACGAAAGGTTGCACCCTTTCAAGTAATTAGTGATTACGTTCCGGCCGGAGATCAGCCAGCTGCAATTGAAGAGATCTCCCGCCGAATAAACGCAGGCGAACAAGACGTTGTCCTGCTCGGAGCGACCGGAACCGGAAAGTCAGCCACAACTGCGTGGCTGGTTGAAAAGCTTCAGCGCCCCACCTTGGTCTTAGCGCCAAATAAAACCCTTGCAGCTCAGCTAGCAAATGAGTTCCGCGAGCTGCTTCCTAATAATGCTGTTGAATACTTTGTCTCGTACTACGACTATTACCAACCTGAGGCATATGTACCGCAGACCGATACATTTATCGAAAAGGATTCAAGCGTTAATGATGAGGTCGAGCGATTACGCCACTCTGCAACTAACTCGCTCCTGACTCGCCGAGATGTAATTGTAGTTGCGACAGTTTCTTGCATCTATGGTCTCGGAACCCCGCAGGAGTACATCGATCGGATGATCCATCTCAAGGTAGGGGATGAGATCGAACGAAATGTGCTCTTACGTCGCTTCGTTGATGTGCAATATAAGCGCAACGATGTTGCATTCGAGCGCGGAACATTCCGCGTCCGAGGCGATACAGTCGAAATTATTCCAATGTATGAAGAGCTTGCTATCCGAATTGAAATGTTTGGCGATGAAATTGAAAAGATAACAACGCTCAATCCATTAACGGGCGAAATTGTCCGGGATGAAGAAGAGATGTATATCTTCCCGGCTACACATTACGCGGCTGGGCCAGAGACGATGAAGCGCGCAATGAGCGATATCCAAGATGAGTTACAAATTCAACTCAATACCTTTAAGAAGCAAGGTAAGTTGCTGGAAGAGCAGCGACTTCGTATGCGCACCACATTTGATTTAGAGATGATGGAGCAACTCGGCTTCTGCTCCGGAATTGAAAATTACTCTCGCCATCTTGATGGTCGAGATCCAGGATCTGCGCCAAATTGCTTACTTGATTACTTCCCAGAAGACTTCTTACTTGTCATTGATGAAAGCCATGTTACCGTTCCGCAAATTGGCGCGATGTATGAAGGTGATGCCTCCCGTAAACGCACCTTAGTTGAACATGGATTTCGTCTACCCAGCGCACTCGATAATCGCCCACTGAAGTGGCCAGAATTTCAGGAACGAGTCGGTCAGACAATCTATCTCTCAGCTACCCCCGGCAAGTATGAGATGGCCAAGGTAGATGGTGATGTCGTCGAGCAAGTTATTCGCCCAACTGGCTTGGTTGATCCGAAGATTGTGATTAAGCCAATTAAGGGTCAGATTGATGATTTACTCGAAGAGATTAACATTCGAGCAGAGCGCAATGAACGCGTGCTAGTTACGACCCTGACAAAGAAGATGTCAGAAGATCTGACTGACTATCTACAAGAGCGAGGTGTTCGAGTTCGATACCTCCACTCAGAGGTCGATACCTTGCGACGAGTAGAGCTTTTACGAGAACTTCGTTCGGGAGATTATGACGTTTTGATTGGAATTAACCTTCTTCGAGAGGGTCTGGATCTACCGGAAGTTTCGTTGGTTGCAATTCTTGATGCAGATAAAGAAGGTTTCTTAAGATCTGCCACTTCGCTGATTCAGACCATCGGCCGTGCAGCACGAAATGTCTCCGGCGAGGTTCATATGTATGCAGACAATATGACGGCATCTATGGAGAAGGCGATTGATGAAACAAATCGCCGTCGGGTCAAGCAAGTTGCATATAACCTCGAAAGAGGAGTGGATCCGCAGCCGCTGAGAAAGAAGATTGCAGATATCACCGATTTAATCGCCCGTGAGAGCGACGATACAGATCAGTTAATCGCTGGCATCAAGGGCTTAAAGTCATCTATTCCATTCGTGGAGCGGGGCAAGGGCTCTCTAGCGCGCCAAGAGTTAGCTGCGTTGATAGGCTCCCTCACCGAGCAGATGCGTAGCGCTGCCGATGAGCTTGCCTTTGAACTCGCAGGTCGTTTGCGAGATGAATTAAAGGAGCTCAAGCGAGAACTTCGATCAATGGATGAGGCGGGTCATTAAAGGTGAGTATTGAGAAACTCGTTGTACGCGGTGCTCGCGAACATAACCTCAAAGATGTATCACTCGAACTTCCACGTGATGCTCTCATCGTCTTTACCGGGCTCTCAGGTTCTGGAAAATCATCGCTCGCCTTCGACACAATCTTTGCCGAAGGTCAGCGTCGTTATGTTGAATCCCTCTCTGCCTATGCTCGTCAATTTTTGGGTCAGATGGATAAGCCTGATGTTGATTTCATTGAAGGCTTGTCGCCGGCAGTATCTATCGACCAGAAATCCACCAATCGCAATCCGCGTTCCACAGTAGGAACAATCACTGAGGTCTATGACTACCTTCGTCTCCTCTTTGCTCGCGCAGGGCGCCCACAT
>CANGJV010000098.1 GCA_947454425.1 Candidatus Nanopelagicaceae bacterium | reverse complement strand
GCAGATGCACATCAAGTGCAGCTACCTGGTCGTCACCCGGAGCACCCCACCGCGGTGGAGGGTTGCCGCTCGACTAGCCGGGGCTTGATGTCGAAACTCATGACCTGGCGCAATTCTAACCCATCCCCCTCTTCTGGCGAAGTGCTCGATTTATTCAAAGATTGCAGCAATCACCTTGGGATGAAGCTCCGCACGCATTTGAGCAAATGACTCTGGAGGCCAACCTGCGCTAAAGACTCGGCGCAGCAGCGCTGCCAATGGATATTTCGCATCATCTTCAAAGGCGCGATCGAGCGCCCGCTGTGCCAGCGCTCCATCTCCATTTTCGTAGGCCATGGCGGCAACAATGCATGCAATTGGGGCGACAAATCCACGTGGAGCAAGACGTAAGAGCTCGCGCCACATGGTGAAGAAGAGGTCATAGGTATCTTCGCTGTGGACTCCGAGCGCATAGTCGCGTACCTGCACATCGCTGATGCGACCAATCATTCTCGCCACCATTGTTCGCTCTGAAATTCCGCGCCCCATTCGGAATTCATCCACCAACAGATCCATCGTTTCCACGCCATCTCGACGCAGTTCTGATACTTCCTCGCTATCTTCTGCAATATAAAATTGAGCTACGAGATCACTCCAGGATAAATCAAGGGATTCGGGATCTGCCGCAAGCGAGTCAATCAACTCTGAGATATTTGAATATGGCATGGGGATTCCAGCAACGACATGCTCTGCTGCAATCTTCGAATTTTCAATTGCCGGAACTGGAATTCCTGATGCAGGACAGCACTCCAGGTCGCGACAGATGATTGAGCGGTATCTGCCGCGCTGCACCACGATTGATTCTTGAATTGTGATTCCATTACGAATCAAGCCAGCTCCGATTGAAATTAAGAGCGAATCACCATCCTCTTGGTCATCACCAATATATGCAACCAACAAGGCTGCATCAGCATTGTCACGAATAATGTGATGGGCCAATAGGTCGATGGCATCGCTATCGATTACCTGCGGAACATCGATACGCATAGCTACACCAATGGAATCCTCTTTTACCGAGATAAGCACAATGGAATTTGTAGGGTGAAAGCCAAGTAAGAATGGAACTGCGGTGATTAAATCGTGGGCAGAAGTTAAGGTAGGCATAATCTCTCAATTCATAAATCTGATGGGGGCGGCAACAACTGAAATTGGTAGGACCGAGACGGTCGTGATCTCGCCCGGAATATGCGCGGTGACTCCATTAACTGTGAACTCACCATCCCAACGCGTGATGAGTTCAATCAAATAATGACCAGGCTTTGAATATGTATGTCGAATCTTTCCTGCTGGATAAGCGGCACCGACTTCACGTGTTGCGTAGATAACGCCATCGCCATAATGCCAAAGGAAAGTAGGGCGCAGCCGAACGTCAACGACCTCACCGACAATCTCCACTTTCTTAGTTATGAGAGTTGGAATATCTGACCAGAAGAAGACCGGTGTTTGAACTAGGGGCGAAAATGATGGCTGGTATGAAATCCCAGCCGTTGGAATTGATTCAATTAACTTATCTTCAAGTGAAGTTGCTGGAGATGAGTGAGTAACAACCTTCTTCGGTACCTTTTTCACAACAGGTTTTCGGGTCGCAGCGGTTGTCGCTTTTGGTGCAACAACTTTCTTGCTGCTCTTCGGACGAGGTGTGGAACTTCTCTTGGGGGCAGGCGCCGCAGACTTGGTTGAGGTTGGGCCACTTCCCTTACGACCTTCAATGACGATATGACCATCTTGGGTGTAAACATCGATACAGGCTTTCACTGAACAATCAGCGGCCTCTGAGGTGCTTGGGATTAAGGTGATGAGCGCAGCTATAAGGATCTTCTTACTTTTCATCGGCGCAGATTAGATATGAAGGCGCTCAAAACGGTGAGCAGATTCTCGCTCTGTGGATACGCTAGCGCCTATGGTTGCACGCGATGGAGATGGCTGGATTGAGTGCCGATGTGGTTCAAAACATTGGGGCAAATTCGGCGCCGCTGGAATCTTAATTATTCGCGATGGATCAATCTTCTTACAGCACCGCGCACCGTGGGTTCACAATGGAGATACGTGGGGCATTCCAGGTGGTGCGCGTGATTCGCATGAGAGCACCATTGAAGCTGCCTTGCGTGAGGCTCAAGAGGAAACCGGTATCAATCCCGAAGACCTCACACCGCTTACTACATTTATCGATGATCATGATGGCTGGAGTTACAGCACAGTAATTGCAATTGCTTCCAAGAATTTAGAGGGCCGCGAACTCAATGATGAATCGCATGAGGTGCGTTGGGTCAAATTTGAAGATGTCACTCGACTGCCACTGCATCCAAGTTTTGCAAAATGTTGGCCAGAGCTTCTCACACTTGCCAATGATGCTATTGAGCGTGCGACGTAAGATCTAAATCAATCACGTAATCACACCACGCTAAATCTTCATCCCTTGCATGGTCGACCAAAACGATTGTTACTCCGCGGGTCTTCTCTGCCAGTATTAATTCTTTGATGCGCTTTATCGATGCAATATCTTGTGAAGCGAAGGGTTCATCCAGCAGGACCATCGGTAGCTCCCGCGCAAATGCGCGAGCGATTTCAATGCGTTGTAGCTGCCCACCAGATAGGGTCGTGATGGATTGATCTAGAAAGTCATTGAGCTCCAATGCTTTTGCTAAATATGTCATTCTTTCCGCGGAGACTTTCTCATTACCCAATAAAAGGATTTCACGAGCGGTATATGCCATCCAATATGAATGGCTCTGTTGTGCTAACGAACGAATCGAAGCTAAATCACTTGCAGTCAGTGACTTAATCTCGCGCCCGCTCAGGTGAATGTCGCCTTCAAAGGCGCCGATATCTCCCGCGATTGCCGACAGCAGAGATGATTTACCTGCACCATTTCTGCCTACGATTGCAGTGACCGTTCCGCTTTTAATCTCAGTCGAGAGTTTTGAAATCACAATGCGGTCGCCGTAGCCAAATGACAGGTTCTTTATCTTTATCATCGCCACACCTGACTACTTTTTCGAAGCACGATAATCAGAATTGGCGCACCAATCAGTGAGGTAATCAGACCAATTGGAAGCTCATGGGGTGGTGCTATCGATCGCGCTGCGGTATCCGCTAAAAGCAATAGCCCAGCACCTATAACTCCTGAACCAATCACTAGCGGGCGATTGGCGGGACCGATGAGATAGCGAGTGATGTGAGGAGCCGCTAGTGCAAGAAATGCAATAGAGCCAACGGTGCTTACCGCTGCTGCAATTAACACTGAAACAATGACGAAGGCCAGTAGCCTAATTCGTTGTGGATTCTTTC
>CANGJV010000097.1 GCA_947454425.1 Candidatus Nanopelagicaceae bacterium | reverse complement strand
TGCATAGTTGGTAACGAGAGCTTTCTGACCTGGTGTTAGAAGTTCATATGCGGTGCGAGCATCACCCCAAGTTGTGGCTGTGATCAATGCAATGACTGCATCTGCTGCAGTTTGGTCTGCTGCTGCTGCAACTTCATCCTCATGTGTTGTCAGGGCTGCATAGTTGGTAACGAGAGCTTTCTGACCTGGTGTTAGAAGTTCATATGCGGTGCGAGCATCACCCCAAGTTGTGGCTGTGATCAATGCAATGACTGCATCTGCTGCAGTTTGGTCTGCTGCTGCTGCAAGTAATGCCTCTTTGGCGGTGGATATTTGTAAAGTGCGAGCTGCAATTCTATCTGTTTGCGTAGTTTTGGGAGTTCCATCGGCAAGTGCAGCAACAGCCGCTTCGGCGTCTGGCTTCAAACCTTCGGCTATTGCTATTTCGGCAAGAGTTCCGTATGTGGCATCCACATATGCATCAACTGCTGTTTGTGCGGTAAATTCCAGCGCAGCCTCATCAGCGAAAGAAGTATTCGAACCGTACAAGGTCAATGATGACATGAGTGCAAAAGTCAATAAAATCCTCAAACTTTTTGCAATACCGACTGAAGAACTTTGACTTCCTAAAACCTTCATTTATAAACACCTCGCGTGATTCCAGATCAGGATGAGCAGAACAGTTACTAGATAAGCTGCGAAAAATTTCATATCCGAAGACTCACGCTCATTGCGGTTATTAACTATGGATATGTCCGGACAAGACAAGTTGCAGATTAGAAATGACTGGACATGCGAGTTCTTTGGGTTTTATCGATGAATGACATCTTTTACAGTTTGCGCATCCATTAAGCAGGGTTTATGCGCTCAATTGGTTGTATGACAAGACATAACTTTTATGTGCCTGGCAGTTGATAAAGCTTGTCAGTGCCTGGTGTTACACATTCAGTGAGTGAAGAGAGCTCAGATCGGGCCACTCACGTTAGGTCTTTCAAAGAACTTGGAGCCTCATGTATATCGAAGAGTTATCTCATCTCACTGACTTCATTGCAAGTTCGAAGAGATCTCTTGACGAGATATGCAGGCATCTCTATTTGCATACATTTCAAAGATATGCACCGATAGGAATTTACCTAGGTCAAATAAACTCAAATGGGTACGTTGCGCTGAAATCTTTTTTCGGTTTTGACCATGTATTTGTAAGTCAGTGGGAGCTCATCCCATTAACCGCGGAATTTCCAATTACTCATGCAATTCGAAGGACTAAAAGTTTGATTATTCCAACACAGCAAGAGTTTCTTCAGAATTTTCCAGAAGTCGAGAAATTCGGTGTAGTACAAAACAATTGGAATAGCTGTATCGCCGCACCTGTGCAATCACTTGGAGTATATTTCGTTGCTTTCCAAGGAAAGCCAGATCTCAATGATGAATTCGCTCATTTCCTCGAAACGATTGGACATTTACTTGCCTTGCATCTCCCAAGTTCGGGGCAAGATGTAAGTGCTGTGAAAAATTCTTCGGGCTCCGCAGAGAAATTGAGCCCAAGGCAACAGATTATTAAGGACCTAATCTCGAAAGGTCACACGAATGCCCACATTGCTATGGAAATAGGATTTTCAGAATCGCTTATTCGCCAGGAGACTATTGCAATTTACGCAGCGCTACATATTTCGGGACGTCATGAGTTGATTAAGTTGGTCGAGAGTGAGCTCAAGTCGAAGGCTTAAGTCCTTGACGTAAGAGTCCAAAGGTGAGCGCGTCTTCCAGTGCCATTGCTGATGCTGCAATCACATTCTCGTGTACGCCAACAGTGTTCCACTCGCCCTTGCCATCTGAAGTTTCGATGAGGACACGAGTGATAGCGCCAGTTCCGAGGCGACCTTCCAGAATGCGAACCTTATAGTCGGTCAGTTCAAGAACTGAAATCTGTGGGTAGAGCTCATTGAGACCATCACGCAGCGCCGTATCAAAAGCGTTGACCGGGCCATTACCAGAACCCGAGCAAGTAATCTCTTTACCTTGCGCTGTTACAGTCACTTCAGCTTTTGTAATGATGGTGCCATCAACGTCATGTTCAGTCGTTGTAAGCCAATGATCAATTGAGAAGAAGGATGGTCTCTTTCCGGATGATTCTTCGAGGAGAAGTAATTCAAAGGATGCATCAGCTGCTTCAAAGGTGAATCCGCGTGACTCCATCTCCTTCACGCGTTCAACGATTCGTGTAATGAGCTCGCGGTCTCCCCCAAGGTCAACGCCAAGTTCTTGTGATTTCAATTCGATTGATGCGCGCCCTGCCATATCTGAAACCAACATGCGCATATCGTTTCCAACAGATGCTGGATCTTCATGTTGGTACAACATTGGGTCGACCTTGATTGCAGATGCGTGTAATCCGGCCTTATGAGCAAATGCTGATACGCCGGTGTACGGCTGGCGCGGTGATGGAGAAATATTCGTAACCTCTGCAACCGCATGTGAGATACGGAAAGATTCTCGGAGTGCGTTAACAGGAAGAACTTCTTTCTTTTTCTTCAATTCTAAGTTGGCGATAATAGTCACGAGATCGGCATTACCTGTGCGCTCACCATAACCATTGATTGTTCCTTGGACATGTGTTGCACCAGCTGCCACCGCCGCCATTGAGTTAGCAACAGCGCACCCTGTGTCATTGTGGCAGTGAATACCAACCCGAGCTGAAGTTGCTCCGATAACCTCATTTACAACATCTGCGATTTCATCAGGCAACATTCCACCGTTGGTATCGCACAAAGCTGCAACATCGGCACCTGCCTCCATCGCTACTCGAATGACCTCGAGTGCATATGCGCGATTAGCGCGGAATCCATCGAAGAAGTGTTCGGCATCAAGAAATACGCGCTGACCTTCGGCACGAAGGTGAGTAATTGAATCGCGAATCATCTCGAGGTTCTCATCAAGGGTTGTCTTCAAAGCAAGATCAACATGTCGGTCATAAGATTTTGCAACCAGAGTTACAGCAGCTGCCCCTGAATCGCGAAGTGCAGCGAGTAGGACATCATCGGCAGCCTTTACATTAGGGCGACGAGTTGCACCGAAAGCTACGAAAGTTGCGTTTTTCAGCTTGAGCTCTTTCTTTGCAAGTGCAAAGAACTCGGTATCTTTTGGATTAGCTCCTGGCCAACCGCCTTCAATAAATCCCACACCTAAATCATCGAGGTGACGGGCAATAGTCAGCTTGTCATGGACCGAGAGATTGAGACCTTCTTGCTGCGCACCATCACGGAGCGTCGTGTCGTAGATATGAAAGCTGTCGTCAATTGCCATTTACTTAACCGGCTTCATCCAGTTATGTGTATCGACAGTTGTTCCGTGCTGAATTGCGAGCATGTGGTTTCGAATCTGCATGGTGATGGTTCCTGGTTTTCCATCGCCGGTAACCCATGTGCCCATCGCGGACTTTGCCTGTCCGACCGGAGAGATAACTGCCGCAGTACCGCAAGCGAATATTTCTGTAATTTCGCCAGATTGAACACCGTCGCGCCAATCATCGATAGAGAGCATGACC
>CANGJV010000096.1 GCA_947454425.1 Candidatus Nanopelagicaceae bacterium | reverse complement strand
AGGCTAGAGCCGTGATTTCGGCATGAGCAGAAGCAGAAGACTCGCCCAGTTCTCTCATATTGCCCAAGAATGCCCACGATTCTCCCCCACGTTCTTGGGTTAGATGCGTAAGAGTTGCTAAGGCAGCCGCCATGGAATCTGGACTTGCATTGTATGAATCATTAATGAGAACGAGATCGTCTAACTCTCTTACCTCCATGCGACCTTTGGCATGCATCTCAGCCGTGGAAAGCAAACCTGCAATATGCTCTGTTGAAATCCCCAGAGCATGCGCAACCGCTGCGGCAGCAAGAGCATTACTGACTTGATGAAGTCCATATTGACGAAGGGCAACGCTGCTGCGGCCCTCAGGTGTGACCAAATCAAAGTGAGGTTTTCCATCGCGAAGTTCAATATCTGCCGCTCGGATAATAGAAGAACCATCTTCACCGAAGGTTAAGATTTTTCCTGAATGTAAGGCATTCATAGCAATTGTGTATGGATCGTATGAACCTAGCACTGCAATTCCATTTTCATCTAACCCTCGGATGAGTTCAGATTTGGTCTCGGCAATCTTCTCCATTGAACCAAACTCACCGAGGTGAGCTGCTGCAACTCGAAGAACTACGCCAATCTGCGGTCTAGCAATCAGAGCTAGCGCCGCAATATCTCCTTGATGGCGTGCCCCCATCTCTATGATGCAAAATTCTGTTGTTGAATCACACTTTAAAAGTGTCAACGGGACTCCGAGTTCATTGTTGTTATTTCCTTTTGGAGAGACCGTCACTCCTTTCGCAGAGAGAATCGCATAGAGGAGTTCCTTGGTAGTTGTCTTGCCTTGTGAGCCAGTAATTCCAATCACCGCAAGATCTTTTAATTGCATCCGTACATATGCCGCCAATTTGCCAATTGCAACTGTTACATCGGCGACGAGGACAGAACGCTCTTCAATCTTCTCTGTGACTAGCGCCAGCACAGCCCCATGCGCAAAAGCATCGGATGTATAGGTGTGACCATCTACATGTTCGCCCTTTATCGCCAGGAAGATTGAACCAGGTATGCAATCTTGCGAGGATAGGAAGGCCGGTGCACTTACCTGACAATCATCACCGTGAAGCACTCCCCCAACAATTTTTGCAATCTCGCTTGCAGTCATCACGATCATTGCTTCACCTCGATAGCTTCCGCGAGTTGAATGCGATCATCGAAATCGGTGGTAACTCCATTAATCTCCTGGCCACTCTCATGACCTTTTCCAAGCACAATCACAGTATCGCCGGCAGTTGCGATTTCTACTGCATAAGCAATGGCCTCAGCGCGATCCAGGATGACTTTTGACGGTGCACTTACTGCTTGAGCTCCCACCATCGCATCCAATATAGCCTTGGGATCTTCATTCCGAGGGTTATCGCTTGTAAATAGTGCGATATCAGATCCTTGCGTTAAAGCATTTCCCATCAATGGACGCTTCGTTGCATCCCGATTTCCACCACATCCAAGTACTGCAATAACTCGACCTGGCGTGAATTCACGAACCGCCTGAAGTACATTTTCGACTGCATCTGGTGAGTGCGCGTAATCAACGAGAGCTTTAAAACTCTGTCCAAGATTTACTGCCTGGAGTCGCCCAGGAGCACCGGAAAGATTGGGGATGAGATTTGTAATTTCGAGCGGATCTACACCGCTCTCATATGCGATCGCAACCGCTAAGAGCAGGTTGTCGAGATTGAAACCACCGTGCATCGATGTGCGCGACTCGATTAACACACCATCTTTTCCGCGGATAGTGAATTCGACGCCAGCGCTGGTGGGATTTATCTCGGTGTAATGCCAGGTAGCCTTTGGATTCAACCGTGAAAGTGAGATCGTGTTGATCGGCGCTTCGGCAAATAATCTGGCGCCATATTTATCATCGATATTGATAAAGCCCATATCAGCATATTCGTGAGTAAAGAGCTTTGCTTTAACTTTAAAGTATGACTCCATATCTAAGTGGTAATCCAAATGATCTTGAGTGAGGTTGGTAAAGCCTACGAAATCAAAGTGAGAACCCACCATTCGATCCAGATCGAGCGCATGGCTAGATACTTCCATGACCAGATTGCGAACATGACGCTCGCGCATCGTTGCTGCTAACGCTTGAAGATTTGCTGCCTCTGGAGTTGTGCGTTCGCTCTTAATTCGATCGCTTCCAATTCGGGTTTCAACGGTTCCAATTAAACCGCTTTCGCGCCCTGCGCCAGCGAAAAGTTGATAGAGCAGGGTTGAGACAGTGGTCTTGCCATTGGTGCCAGTAATACCAATGCTCTGCATATCGCGAATCGGGTCTCGATAGAAGTGGGAAGCTAGTTGCGCACCTGCCTCTCTCGCATCTGAAACTACGAGAGTTGGAAGTGAGGTAGAAAACGCCTCACCTGCAAGATCAGTTAAGACTGCAACAGCACCTTTTGCAATCGCAGAATTGATAAATTCTCCACCGTGGACTTTTGCGCCAGGTAAGGCGATAAAGAGGTCACCGGGTTGAACATCAGAATCATTATGTGTAATTCCCGTAAATTCAACATTTGAGAAATTCTTCTCTCTGGCATTGAGTAACTTCGATGCTGCTTCCAACTTAAGTACAAAGGGATTGAAGGGGCGAATCATGGCTGCTTCGCACTTACCTGAGTAGCGGTGAAAGTTTTTAGTTGTGCTTGAGTTAAAGCGACGGGAAGTACTTTTGTGCCGGTCGGTGCAACATGTTCTGATTGCAAAACAAAGGTCATAACTTTCTTAAATACTGGGCCGCAAAGCGCACCTCCGAAGTGCCCATTACTTGGATGTTGAAGCGTCACACTAATTACATAGCGTGGGCTATCTGCCGGTGCAAATCCAATAAAGGATGCGGTATATCCACTGTACTTACCTGTAATTGGATCAACGCGCTGCGCTGTACCTGTCTTACCTGCAACTCGATAACCTGGAATTGCCGCACTTGGCGCCGTTCCATTTGCAGATACAACGCTCTCCATCATGAGGCGAAGTTTGGCAGCGGTATCTTCGCTGACGACGCGGACTGATTCGCGATTATCAGCAGGTGTGAAATGACCAGATGAATCACTTGTTCCGGCAATTACTGTTGGAGAAACTCGAACGCCACCATTAGCAATTGTCGCAAAGACACTTGTTGCCTGCATTGCGGTGAGCGAATATCCCTGACCAAAAGCAACTGTCGGCGCAGTTGTGCCGAACCAACTCTTAACTGGACGAAGCAGTCCTGCAGATTCTCCGGGAAGTCCTGAACCGGTTTTCGAACCGATTCCAAACTTTGTGAGGTATTCATAAAGTTTTTCGCTTCCAAGAGTTTCACCAACTTGGATTGAGCCGGTATTACTTGAAACCGCCAAGATGCCCGTCGTCGTCAGGTGCTGAGTCGGATGGCGCTCGTGATCTCGGAAAGTTTTACCGGCGCGATAGAGACCGTAAGGCACTGTGAAAACCGTGGTTGGAGAAATTGTATTTTCCTCGAGAGCTGCCGCCATGGTCATGACTTTTCCAGTAGATCCT
>CANGJV010000095.1 GCA_947454425.1 Candidatus Nanopelagicaceae bacterium | reverse complement strand
TACTTGGTATCACGCTCTGCCAGCCGGACTTGTGAAGTCACAGAATCTTCGCATCACAAGTGCGCTCAGCCCCATTATCAATTCAATTGCAATCAGTAACGTGGTTAAAGAATATGCACCGCAAGGTAAGACGCTAATCTCTTCAACTTCAATTACAGATATCTCTGATTCGAATGCGCTTGATGAAATTTCAAAATTCTGGGGCATAGAAGCTTCTTCCTTTGAATTAATAAGAAGATATGAAGTGAAAAATTCGCTGCCAATATTTGCACCAGGTGTTGGTGTTGCGTCTAGTGCACATGTAAGAGGCGATATTTACTGTGCCGGAGATTACATGACTGCGGGATCCCAAAATGGAGCCCTACTGTCCGGACGATTAGCGGCTTTAGAGTCGCTGACGCGTTAAGAAAAATTCTTACTCGTTATGAGGTTTCGGAACTAAAGCTTCGAGCGCATTTGTAAGGTGTGGGTAATCCCATTGAAAGCCGGCTTCTGTAAGGACCGCTGGCATTACTTTCTTTGATCCAAGAATTTCACTAGAAAATCCTCCGAGAGCAAGCTTGAGGGCGATTGCTGGAGCCGGAAATAAAGCTGGTCGGTGAAGTGCACGTGCAAGTGCAGATGTGAATTCTTGATTAGTTACAGGATTGGGCGCCGTGAGATTTACCGGACCAGAAATTTCGTTATCAAGCAAGAAAGTTATCGCGCGGATTAAATCGTGGAGCGTTATCCATGACCACCACTGCTTTCCGTTACCGAGTTTGCCGCCGAGTCCAAATCGAAAGAGCGGGAGCATTCTTCCTAGCGCTCCGCCCATTGGATCTAAGACAAGGCCGGTGCGAATCTTTACGGTGCGAGTGTTCTGCGCTAAATCTGCCGCGCCTTCCCATTCACGACAAACGGCAGCAAGGAAATCATCGCCCGCCTTGTCGCTCTCTACAACTGCTCTGTTGCCTGACTCGCCATACCAACCAATTGCGCTGGCAGAGATGAATACATCTGGCTGTAACTCGGTGACCGCATTTGCAATTGCAGTTGTTCCAAGGAGACGGGAGTTAAGAATTTCGGCTTTGTATTTCTTACTCCAACGCTTATCGCCGACACCTGCTCCTGCGAGGTGAATAATTGCATCGACGCCACGGAGGGCTTCGATATCAACCGTTCCGCTCTTTGGATCCCACTGAACTTCATCGGGGGAGACAGGGGTACGTCGCACTAATCGTTGAACTGTGTGACCTTCGCTCTTGAGGTGGCCAACGAGTGCAGAACCGATAAGGCCAGAGGCGCCGGTAATTGCAATGCGTTGTGGCGTTGCCATATTAGAGACCTAGATCAGATTCAAATGCGCCACCTTCGAGTCGCTCTTTGAGAGTGGCAAGGAAGCGAGCTGCATCTGCGCCATCAACAACTCTGTGGTCATATGAGAGGCCGAGATAAACCATGGAACGAATTGCAATTGATTCGCCGCCATCATCACCTTTAACAACCATTGGTCGCTTAACGACAGCGCCAAGACCGAGGATTGCAACCTGTGGCTGATTGATGATTGGAGTGTCAAAGAGTGCTCCACGGGAACCTGTATTGGTAAGTGTGAATGTTCCACCACCGAGTTCGTCTGGGGTTACCTTGTTATCGCGTGTTCGTGCTGCAAGATCTGCAATTTTCCGAGCAACGCCACCCATATTGAGATCGCCTGCATTATGAATAACTGGAACCAAGAGCCCACGCTCTGTATCTACTGCTATACCGAGGTGTTCTGCACCGTGATAAATAATTTGATCACCCTCAACTGATGAGTTGAGCACTGGATGCTGCTTCAGCGCCTCACACGTTGCAACGGCGAAGAATGGAAGGAATGAGAGCTTGACGCCTTCACGTGCTTCAAATGTAGCCTTCGAGCGATCGCGAAGTCGAGAAATCTTTGTTACGTCAACTTCAATTACAGTCGTGAGCTGGGCTGAAACCTGGAGTGATTCCACCATGCGAGCTGCAATTACTTTACGAAGTCGTGACATTGTCACAGTAGTTCCGCGAAGTGGTGAGGTTGCAATTACCGGTGCCGCTTTGCGTGGTGCCTGTGATGCAGTTGCTGCAGGCGTAGCAATCGGTGCCGCCGCTTTTGGCGCCGCGGACTGAATATCTTCACGACGGATCCGTCCGCCGATTCCTGTTCCACGAACAGATGCAAGATTTACACCAAGATCATTTGCGAGCTTGCGAACAATTGGCGTGACATATGCATCTGCTGGCTGTGAAATTGGAGCAGCAGGTGCGGCTGGCGCAGCTGGTGCGGCTGAGGTTACAGGCGCAACGACTGGCGTCACTGGCTGAACTGGAACCTGTGCCACCGGAGTGGAAATCACTGGCTCGGACACAACCGGTGCCGGAGCTGCAGGAGCTGGTGTTGATGCACCTGAACCATTGGCAGCGCCAATGAGCGCAAGACGAGCACCGACGGCAACTGTTGTATCAACTGGAACATCTATTGCAAGAAGAGTTCCAGCAACTGGTGAAGGAATCTCTGTATCAACTTTATCTGTCGAAACTTCTAGCAATGCTTCATCGACTGCAACTGAATCACCGACGTTCTTAAGCCAACGTGTAACTGTTCCTTCAGAGACAGATTCACCGAGAGCGGGCATAGTGATAACGGTGCCCGCAGATGCAGCGGGAGCAGGTGCTGAAGCAACAGGTGCCGGTGTTTCGATTACAGGTGTTGGTGGAGGAGTTGGCCCTGCTGCTGGTGTTTCAACAACTTGAGCTGGAGGCGCAACAGGTGCCGCTGGAGCCGGTATTGAAGCGCCAGCCGAGTCAGAAATGATCGCAAGCTCTGCGCCAACTAAAACAGTCTGATCAACGCCGACCACAATCTTCTGCAAGATTCCAGCAACTGGTGAAGGAATCTCGGTATCGACTTTATCTGTTGAGACTTCGAGTAATGGTTCGTCGACTGCGATGTGATCGCCTTCAGCCTTGAGCCAACGTGTAACGGTTCCTTCGCTAACAGATTCGCCTAGTGCTGGCATTGTTACTGAAAATGTCATCTCTATCTCCCTATTACCTTTGGATTAACCGTGCGCGTGAAGTGGCTTACCGGCGAGGGCCATATGTGCCTCGCCCATCGCCTCAGACATTGTTGGATGGGCATGGATGAGAGGCGCAACATCATCTGCTGTTGCCTCCCAATTGAAAATCAATTGTGCTTCTGCAAGAAGTTCACCAACGCGGGCTCCGACCATATGAATACCTAGTACGGGACCGTTCTTCTGCGCAATTACCTTTATGGAACCAGCGGTTTTAAGAATTTGAGCTTTGCCATTTCCAGCAAGGTTGTAATCGACCTCAACAACATCGTAGCCGCGCTCTTTTGCGACCTTTGTTGAAAGACCAACTGAGGCAACCTCTGGTTCTGAGTAAGTAACGCGTGGAACGCCGTCGTAGTTGATTGGACGGGGATTAAGTCCGGCAATTGTCTCTGCTACGAGGATTCCCTCTTGGAATCCAACATGTGCGAGCTGAAGAGTAGGGATGATGTCACCGACTGCGAAGATGCCAGGAACGTTTGTGCGGCAGTGATCATCGACAAGCACATAACCGCGATCCATTGCGATGCCAGCTTCCTGATAACCAATTCCATCAGTAACAGGACCGCGACCAATTGAAACCAAAAGTAAATCTGCTGTGAATTCGCGCCCATCTTCCAAAGTCACGGTAACTGAATCTGCATTA
>CANGJV010000094.1 GCA_947454425.1 Candidatus Nanopelagicaceae bacterium | reverse complement strand
TAACTTTATGTGATTTGAATTTAATGCCAAGTTCGAAATTGATTCCACGCTTGCGGTATGCGCGCTCGAGTAACTTAGAAGAAGATTCATCTTCAAGGGGGACTAGGTGATTAAGACCTTCAATAATTGTGACTTCAGATCCGAATGACTTCCAGACCGAAGCAAATTCGCAGCCAATAACTCCGCCGCCAAGAACGATTACGCTCTTTGGAATGTAATCCATCTTTGTGCCATGGTCAGAGGTGATTACTCGCTGGCCATCAATGTCTAGACCAGGAATCGTCTTCGCATATGAACCAGTCGCTAGGACAATGTTCTTGCCTGAGTACTGCTGACCATTTACTTCAATTGTGTTGTTATTTACGAGGCGACCTTTGCCCTCGATATAAGTCACGTTTCGAGATTTAATCAAACCTTGAAGTCCCTTATAGAGGCCGGCAATCACGCCATCCTTATAGGAGTTAACTCCGGTCATATCGATTGAATTCAGTGTTGCATTAACGCCAAATACATGAGATTCGCGCGCACTATCGGCTACTTCGCCGGCATGAAGGAGAGCCTTGGTTGGAATACATCCACGGTGCAGACATGTTCCGCCGACCTTATCCTGCTCGATGAGTGCGACAGAGAGACCAAGTTGCGCGCCACGAAGTGCCGCCGCATAGCCACCGCTTCCACCACCAAGAATGACAAGATCAAAATTCGACATTGAGCAGCTCCTTTGAAGTGACGGAAAGGTCTTCAGCACCCATATCTTGCCAGCCTTAGGCGTGGATGACTAACTCGGTAGGAGTCTCATGGCTCACTATCAGGCTACTTGCCTGCAGCGATGGCCATCTCAATAAGTGAGCGCAGGGCCACGCCAGTGCCACCGACGGGGGTGTAGCCGTGAGGCTCAGATTCGTTATAGGCAGGTCCCGCGATATCCAGGTGGAGCCAAGGAAGTTCGTCCGGGATAAATTCCTTCAAGAAAAGACCCGCAACCAACATGCCGCCCATTCGCTCGCCGATATTGGCCATATCAGCCACAGGAGAATCCAGGCTGGCGCGAAGTTCGACCGGAAGTGGCATTGGCCAGAATGCTTCACCAGATATTTTGGTGATATCCATAAAGTGTTGCGAGAACTCTTCGTTGTTGGTCATCACTGCACTTGTACGGGTACCAAGTGCGACCACTTGTGCACCAGTCAGAGTTGCAACATCGATGATGGCATCGAGATCTCCTGCTTCTTGTGCCTTCACCAATGCATCACCGAGAACAAGACGGCCTTCTGCATCAGGGTTGAGAACTTCAACAGTTTTTCCACCATATATGGTGATTACATCAGAAGGACGGGTTGCAGTATCGCTGACCATATTTTCAGCAAGCGGTGCCCACGCCTCGATTGCTACGGGAACTTTTAGAATTGCCAGCGCAATCGTTGCTGCGCAAACTGCAGCAGCACCTGACATATCAGACTTCATTGCTTCCATGCCGAGCGCTGGCTTGAGCGCTAGTCCGCCAGTATCAAAGGTAATTCCTTTACCAACATAGGCATACTTCTTCTTGGCCTTTATACCTTTTGGAGTATATGAAACGTTGAGAAGTCGAGGAGGATTTGCAGAACCTTGACCAACTCCGATGATGCCACCGTAACCCTTAGCCTTTAATTGAGTATCGGTCATTACTGAAACTTTAAGTCCGATGGATGCGCCACCTGCCTCTTTAACTGCATCAGAGATGATTGAGCAGAATGAAGCTGGAGTGAGATGACTCGGCGGTGTGTTAATCAAATCGCGGACCAAGTTTGTATATCGTGAAACGGTCTCTGCATGAAGCGATAGAGCCTTCGCGTCTGCACCACTTACAAGTGATGAGTAAACAGTGATTGTCTTAAGCGGACTTTTCTGTGCGCTCTTGGTAGATCCACGGAACTGATCGAAGAGGTAACTTCCAAGGCCAGCGCCTTCTGCCACTGCTTTAACCGCCGACGGAGTTGATGCTGGAAGGGCAAAGGTTGCACTTGTATTTCCGGCAAGGCTGCGGGCTGCAGCACCGGCTGCGCGGCGCAAGGTCTCATCGCTATAAGTTGAGTGAGCCTTTCCGAGTCCAGTAAAGATTACGAGGCGAGTAGATGTTCCTGGGATACGAGTAATTTCATCGTTCTTACCGGTTGCTCCCATGTCATTGAGCGTTGCGATAAGTGCCTTATGGTCGAGGGCGAGATCGCCAGACTCGATCTGAAGGGCTCCTTTGCCTGATTTGCTGGAAATGCCTACGACGAGAATATCGTCCTTGATAATTCCGTCAGAAATCTTGATGGTCGACATGGAGCTCCTTTGGTCAGATTCACCTATTTCAATGCGGGGTAAGTGTAAGTTCTCCACGTGAAAAACTCACCATTACATCAGAAGCATATTGAGCTCAGCGCCAAGATGGCTGACTTTGGCGGCTGGCTGATGCCAATCGAATATCCAGGCGCTGGCGTATTGGCTGAGCATGCTGCAGTTCGCGAAAGAGTTGGGCTATTTGATGTGTCTCACCTCGGCAAGGCGAGCGTGGTCGGAGATGGTGCACTTAATTTTCTTAACACCCAAGTGACAAATGATTTAGATCGAATCTCAGATGGTCAAGCTCAATACACGATGCTCTGTAATCCAGATGGAGGAGTAGTCGATGATCTGATTGTCTACCGAAATTCCGAGAGCAACCTCTTCCTTATTCCAAATGCGTCCAATACCACTGAGGTTGTCTCAATTATCGCCGCCGCTGCTCCTGCAGGAATTGAAGTAAAAAATCTCCACGAGGAATTCGCGGTACTCGCACTTCAGGGGCCAAAGGCAGGAGATGTGCTGCAATCATTGGGAATTACTCCAACAATGGATTACATGGCCTTTTCTCATGTTGTAATTGGTGGTTTCAAAGTAATTCTCTGTCGCACTGGTTATACCGGCGAACATGGTTTTGAAATTGTTCCTACTTGGGCAGATACTCCGGCGGTCTGGGATGCCTTGGACAATGCGATGAAACCTTTTGACGGCGTGATCTGTGGACTAGGCGCACGCGACACTTTAAGAACCGAGATGGGATATCCACTTCACGGGCACGAACTCTCGCTCGAAATCACACCAGTACAAGCAGGTTCTACTTGGGCAGTTGGGTGGAAGAAGGAAAGCTTCAGAGGAAGCGATGCTCTTCAGGCAGAGAAGGATTCTGGTCCTGCTCGAATACTTCGCGGATTGCAATCAACTGATCGCGGCATACCACGCGCTGGAATGCAGGTAAAGAACTCAGCTGGTGAAGTTATTGGAATTGTTACAAGTGGAACATTCTCGCCTTCGCTTAAAAAAGGGATTGCTCTCGCTCTTTTAGAGCCGAGCTATGTGATTGGCGATTCGGTGGTAGTTGATGTTCGTGGGCGCGATTCGATATCCAACGTTGTTGCGTTACCGATGGTTCAATCGAACGTCCGCTAGTTCTTCGAATTCAACGTGGGTGACGAAGGCAGCTTTGTGACGCGCGCGCCGAAGCGCATTGAGCGCAGGCTTGCCAGCGATTAAAACCAACGAGAGAGTCAGAATTGCGCGCGGTAAATCCCATGCCAACGCGGATATGAAATGGTATTGAAAGAAGCGAAATAAATTTTGATTAAGTGGGGCGCCAGCAATGAAGGAAAGATCCGTTCCGGCTCCGAGGGACCAAGGCCAGAATTGAAGGTCCATTAGAATTCCAAAGAATTCAGCTGCCAACACCCCATAAATGGCTAGCG
>CANGJV010000093.1 GCA_947454425.1 Candidatus Nanopelagicaceae bacterium | reverse complement strand
CTGCCATTCTCGGGTCCAATCGGTGGTGTACGTGTTGCACTTATCGAAGGTCAGTGGGTTGCATTCCCAAATCACTCACAGGTAGAGAACGCTGTATTCGACATGGTCGTTGCAGGTCGCGTATCTGGTGATGATGTTGCAATCATGATGGTTGAAGCAGAAGCAACGACTCGCACAATCGGTCTTATCGCAGAGGGTGCAGCTGCACCAACTGAAGAGATTGTTGCGCAGGGACTTGATGCAGCAAAGCCATTTATTAAGATTCTCTGTGATGCACAGTCAAAGCTTGCAGCAGTTGCTGCGAAGCCAACAGCTGAGTTCCCAGTCTTCCTTGAGTACCAGGATGATGTATTTGCAGCTGTCGAAAAGACTGCAAAAGATGATCTTGCAAAGGCGCTCACAATCGCAGGTAAGCAAGAGCGCGAAACAAAGATTGATGAGATTTCAGCATCAACAAAGGAATCTGTATCAGCAGCCTTTGAAGGCCGCGAGAAGGAAGTTCCGGCAGCGTTCCGTTCGCTTACAAAGAAGTTAGTACGCCAGCGCGTGCTTCGCGACAAGATTCGTATCGATGGCCGCGGACTCCGCGACATTCGTGCAATTACATGTGAGGTCGAGGTAATTCCTCGCGTTCACGGCTCGGCAATCTTCGAGCGTGGAGAGACACAGATTCTCGGTGTAACAACTCTTAACATGCTCAAGATGGAGCAACAGCTCGACACAATGAGCCCAGAGACATCAAAGCGTTACATGCACAACTACAACTTCCCACCATATTCAACTGGTGAGACTGGTCGTGTTGGTACTCCAAAGCGTCGCGAAATCGGCCACGGAGCACTTGCAGAGCGCGCACTTATTCCAGTACTTCCAACTCGTGAAGAGTTCCCATATGCAATCCGTCAGGTCTCTGAGGCCCTCGGTTCAAATGGTTCAACTTCAATGGGATCTGTCTGTGCTTCAACGCTTTCAATGCTTCAAGCTGGTGTGCCACTAAAGGCTCCAGTTGCCGGTATTGCAATGGGTCTGATCTCAGATGATGTTGATGGCAAGGTTGAATACGTTGCTCTCACAGATATTCTCGGTGCAGAAGATGCATTCGGAGATATGGACTTTAAGGTTGCCGGAACAAAAGACTTCGTTACAGCTCTTCAGCTCGATACAAAGCTCGATGGAATTCCTGCATCAGTTCTCGCTGGCGCTCTTCACCAAGCTAAGGAAGCGCGTCTTGCAATCCTTGACTTTATGAACGAGGCAATCGACACCCCTGATGAGATGAGCCAATACGCTCCTCGCATCATCTCTGTGAAGATTCCAGTTGACCAGATCGGTGCGGTTATCGGTCCTAAGGGCAAGATCATCAACCAGATTCAGGATGAGACAGGCGCTGACATCTCAATCGAAGATGATGGAACTATCTACATCGGTGCAACTGATGGACCTTCTGCAGAGGCTGCGCGTGCGCAGATCAATGCAATTGCCAATCCAACAATGCCAGAGGTTGGCGAGCGTTATCTCGGAACTGTTGTAAAGCTTGCAACATTCGGAGCATTCGTATCGTTGATGCCAGGCAAGGATGGCCTCCTTCATGTTTCACAGATTCGCAAGATGCATGGCGGAAAGCGAATTGAGAACCTTGAAGATGTGATGAAGGTCGGAGATAAGGTCCAGGTTGAGATCGGCGAGATCGATCCAAAGGGTAAGCTATCGCTCGTGCCAGTTCTCGAAGAAGGCGCAGCAACAGCTGAGTAATGTCTGTTAAAAGAACGGTCCACTCCAGCGGCCTGCGAATTGTTACTGAGGAAGTTCCCTCTGTTCGAAGCGCAGCCGTTGGAATTTGGGTCAATGTAGGTTCACGTGACGAAGCACCGGCAACAGCCGGTGCTTCTCACTTTCTTGAGCACCTACTTTTCAAGGGCACTCCTACTCGAACAGCGCTAGAGATTTCATCATCTATCGAATCTGTTGGCGGCGAGATGAATGCTTTTACCTCTAAGGAGTACACCTGCTTCTATGCACGTGTGATTGATACCGATCTGCCGATGGCAATCGATGTCGTCAGTGACTTGATTACATCTTCAATCGTAACTGCCCTCGATGTTGATGCCGAGCGCAAAGTTGTACTCGAAGAAATTGCGATGCGCGATGATGATCCCAGCGATTTAGTCCATGATTTATTTAGCGATACTTATTACGGTGATACTCAAATCGGACGCCCAATTCTAGGAACGATTGATTCCATCAATGGCATGTCTCGTAACACCGTCTTTAATTACTATAAGAAGAAGTACAAGCCATCAGATCTCGTGGTGGCGGTAGCTGGAAATATCAAACACAAGCGGGTCGTTGCCATGGTGGAAGAAGCACTTTCTCGCGATAACTTCCTCAATGAAGTTGGAACGCCAAATATTCGTCCCAACACTTTAATCAAGCGCGGTCCACAGATTCCAGTGGGATTGCTTTATCGCAAGACCGAGCAAGCCCACATGCTCTATGGCATGGAAGGTGTCGCTCGGGCAGATAGTCGCCGCTTCGCCATGGGCGTGATGTCGGCAGCTCTCGGTGGCGGAATGTCATCTCGTCTCTTTCAAGAGATTCGTGAAAAGCGCGGCCTGGCTTACTCTGTTTACGCATACTCTCAACAATTTGCCGGAACTGGAACTATCGGTTTCTATGCCGGATGTAATCCAAGTAAGGCAATTGAAGTCGTGGAGATCATTCGCGAAGTCCTGAGCGATGTCGCTGATAATGGAATGAGCCACGAAGAGATTGAGCGAGCAAAGGGCGCAGTCCGCGGTTCGCTCGTCTTAAGCCAAGAGGATTCAGGATCTCGAATGAGTCGAATCGGCAAGAATGAGATTGTTTACGGTCAGGTAATGGATTTTGACGACATCCTTAAGGCGGTCTCTCAGGTTTCCGCCGAAGACATTCGCCAAATTGCTAGCGAGTACCTCACCAAAACGCCTACCCTTGCCCTAGTCGGACCATTTAAGAACCCGGCAAAGTTTGAGAAGGTTATTGGACGATGATTAAAGTCGGAGTACTTGGCGCTAAGGGCCGAATGGGTGCTGAAGTTGTTAAGGCCGTCAATGACGCTGCAGATTTAGAGATGGTGGCAGCACTTGATCAAGGGGATGTGCTTGAGACTTTGGTGTCGGCTGGCGCGCAAGTAGTCGTTGATTTCACCACTCCCGATGTTGTTATGGGGAATCTCGAATTTTTAATTAAGCACAATATCCATGCAGTTGTTGGAACTACTGGTTTTTCAGATGATCGAATTTCTCAACTCAACACATGGCTTGCAGCCAATTCAAAGGCGGGCGTGATAATCGCGCCAAACTTTGCGATAGGCGCAGTTCTTATGATGGAGTTTGCAGAGAAGGCGGCAAAGTATTTCGAGTCGGCAGAGATTATTGAACTCCATCATCCAAATAAGGTTGATGCGCCTTCAGGAACTGCAGCACGGACAGCTTCGCTCATCTCTTCTGCACGCAAAGATGCAGGGTTAGATGCAATGCCGGATGCGACCACAACATCGCTCGACGGCGCACGTGGCGCCAAGGTCGGCGATGTTCCCGTTCATTCAATCCGCCTGCGTGGACTGGTTGCCCATCAAGAAGTTCTCTTCGGTGGACTTGGTGAAACTCTCACGATTCGTCATGACTCAATCGATCGTGCCGGTTTTATGCCAGGAGTCTTACTAGGTGTTCGCACAATTTCAACACATCCAGGGCTAACCGTTGGCCTTGAAAAGTTTATGTAATCCACAATAAAGGGAGATCGCTATGTCAGTGCACACAGAAATCACAATGTATGGAGCAGATTGGTGTGGAG
>CANGJV010000092.1 GCA_947454425.1 Candidatus Nanopelagicaceae bacterium | reverse complement strand
TATCTTCGACTGTATGGTGTGAGTCGACCTCGATATCGCCGCTTGTCTTTATAGTGAGATTGAAACCTGAATGCTTACCAAGTTGAGACATCATGTGATCAAAGAATGGGACTCCGGTATCTACCGAGATTTCACCAGTTCCATCGAGAGTGAGGTCAACCAGAACGCTCGACTCTTTCGTAGTGCGCTCTACTCGTGCTTGTCTCATCGCTGCTCCTATAGCCCTTGAAGGATTTCTCTTAAAGTTTCGATAAATAACTTATTCTCGGCCTCACTGCCAATGGTCACTCTTAAGTACCCTGATAATCCCACATCACGAATGAGCACACCTGCATCCAAGAGTGATTTCCAGAGAATTGGCGCTGGAATATCAAATCCTGAGAAGAGTAAGAAATTTGCTTTACTTGGCAGCACTGCAAGATTGAGCGCTTCCAGCTCGTGCCTGACCCATTCGCGACTGCTGACAAGTGTGGCAACATTTCCTAGCAATTCGCTACGAAATTCCAGTGCCACCTCAGCCACTGCTTGGGTGATTGCGCTCAAGTGATATGGAAGGCGCACCAAGAAGAGCGCATCAATAACAGCTTTATCAGCGACAAGGTAACCCAAACGTGCACCGGCAAACGAGAAGGCTTTGCTCATGGTTCTTATGACAACGATATTTGGATACTTCTTAATGAGAGTAACTGCTGAAATCTCATCTGAGAATTCTGCATATGCCTCATCTACAACGAGCAATCCGGAAGTGACCTGGGCTAGTTCTTCTATCTCTGCAATCGTAACTGTGCCACCGGTTGGGTTATTAGGTGTTGTGACAAAGGCAAGCGAAGGAGCATGCTTGAGGATTTCGTTCTTTGCAAGATCAATATCAAGTGAGAAATCTGCTCGACGTCGGCCATCAACCCAGTCGGTATTTGTTACTCGAGCAATCAATGGGTGCATCGAATACGAAGGAGTGAAGCCCAGGGCGCCCTGATCGCCGAAGGCGAGAAAGAGCGATTGGATTATCTCGTTGCTGCCATTTGCAGCCGAGATATTTTCACTAGTTAGAGATGTATTTGAGAGCGAATTAATGAAATTTGCCAGTTCACTGCGCAATGCAGTTGCATCTCGATCTGGGTAACGGTTGAGATTTTCCGCTACCGCTTCAACCCGGGCTCCGATTGCCTTTGTAATTATCGGAGAAAGCGAGAACGGGCTCTCATTGGTATTGAGAATTGCCTCCGCTGGAAGTTGTGGAGCGCCATATGGTGAAAGAGGTTGCAAGCGCTCATTGAGAGGCAACCATTGCGGCCAGGTACTCATAGGTTCTCAAATCTCGCCGTAATTGCTTCGCCATGTGCCGGTAAATCTTCTGCATGCGCCAAAGTGATTACAGTCGATGCGATATTGGTGAAAGCTTGCTGCGCGTATTCAATGTAGTGAATTCCTTTAAGGAAAGATTGCACTGAGAGGCCGCTGCTATGACATGCACATCCACCAGTTGGTAGGACGTGATTCGAGCCAGCAGAGTAATCACCCAACGAGACTGGTGAAAAACGACCGATAAAGACTGCACCGGCATTGCGAATCTGCGTTGCATCGGCGCGAGCATTAACAGTTTGAATCTCAAGGTGCTCAGCTGCATATGCATTTACTACATCAAGACCTTGGGCGATTGAATCCACTAATACTGCCGCAGATTGGATACCAGTAAGCGCTGTTCGAATTCGATCAGAGTGCTTGGTAGCAGAAACTCGCTTTTCAAGTTCGAGGTGAACTTCATCAATCAACTCTGCTGATGTGGTCACCAGGACTGCCGCTGCAATGACATCATGCTCCGCTTGTGAAATAAGATCTGTTGCAACATCTGCCGCAATTGCACTTGCATCGGCCAGAATTGCGATTTCAGTTGGACCTGCTTCGGAATCAATCCCGATAATCCCGCGCAGCGCACGCTTTGCGGCAGCTACATAAATATTTCCTGGGCCTGTTACTAAATCACATTTAGCAGAGAGGCCATCCATTCCATAAGCAAAGAGGGCGATTGCCTGTGCACCACCTATTGCATAGACCTCATTGATTCCGAGCAGTGCGCATGCCGCCAATATTGTTGGATGCGGTAAGCCGCCATTTTCAACTTGCGGTGGAGATGCAACGGCGATGCTGGAGACCTTTGCTATCTGCGCTGGAATAACATTCATAAGGACTGAGCTCGGATAGACCGCGCGCCCACCGGGGACATAGAGGCCAACTCGATCTACCGGTATCCACTTCTCTGTTACAACTCCCCCATCAACAACTGTTACAGATTTTTCTTCACGTGACTGGGCTGAGTGAACTTTGCGAATGCGTTCTGCTGAAACTTCTAGCGCAGTGCGAATCTCTGGTGCCAGATTTGCCAACGCTTCATCAAGGGCTGCCTGCGGGACTCGAATCGAAGGCGGACGAACGCCATCGAACTGTTCACCTAAAGAGATGAGATCTTCTTCTCTACCATTTTTAACTTTGTGGAGAATTGGTTCGATGGCACTCATCGCTGAGGCGACATCGAGGCTCGCACGAGGGAGCTCTCTCTGGTACTGATCTTTGGTGAGGTTCTTTCCTCGTAGATCGACGCGACGCAACATGGTCTTATTCTACTTTGAGATGTGAGTGCCAGGCGCAGCGATTAGCTGCGGATGATGCAATCAGGGCCCAAGATTGACTTGAGATCTGCGCTCAAACTTGGCGATGCCGTGACGAGTGCATCAACTTTGAGAGTCGTCGACTTCTGCTGATCTACAACTTGGAGGTGAACCTCGCGTTTTCCAGGATGAGATTTCAAAATTTCTTTCATTCGTTCAACTATTGGCGGAGTGACTTGAGCGGCGGGCAGAGAGATAAGAAGCGGCCCAGTCGGTCCCCCAGTGATATCGGGCATTGTCATCTCCATCGCGGTGAAACGAACTTGCTCATCACTACGAGAGAAACGCCCACGAATGACCACGACTCGATCTTCTGTCAATGAGAGCGCATATTGGTTATAGGTATTTGAAAAGAAGAGCGCCTCAATAGATCCCTCTAAATCTTCGATATTTACAACGGCCCAGGATGCGCCTTGGCGTGAAACCTTTCGTTGCACCCCTGTGATTAATCCACCGATAGTGACCATGCCGTCTGGAATTCCCTCATCCATCAGAGCGCTGATCGACATGTCAGTATGTGAACGAAGCAGATGCTCTACGCCAAGCAAAGGATGATCTGAAACATAGAGGCCGAGCATCTCGCGTTCGAATGCTAAGAGCGTTCCTTTATCCCATTCTGTCTGAGGAATCTCTACTTCAAGTCCCGCCATATCTGAAGTTGCCTCGCCACCAAAGAGATCAAATTGCCCAATTGCTTCAGCGCGCTTGGTTTCAATGACTGAGTCAATTGCCTCTAAGTGAATTGTCATCAAGCCTTTACGTGGATGGTTGAGCGAGTCAAAGGCACCGGCTTTAATCAGAGATTCGATAGTTTTCTTATTGCAAACTTGGGCATCTACCTTTGCTAAGAAGTCACCGAAGGATGTGAAATTTCCCTTTGCTTCGCGTGAAGCTTTAATCGAAGCAACAACACCTTCGCCAACATTTCGAATTGCTGCCAATCCAAAACGAATATCTCTTCCACGAGGGGTGTATTCACCATTTGATTCATTGACATCGGGTGGAAGAACTTTGATTCCCATACGGCGACATTCTGATAGATAGAGCGCTGATTTATCTTTATCATCGCGAACCGAAGTCAAAAGGGCGGCCATGTATTCAGTCGGGAAATTTGCCTTGAGATAAGCAGTCCAGAAAGAGACAACGCCATATCCCGCTGAGTGCGCCCGGTTAAATGCGTAATCGGAGAATGGAATCAGAACTTCCCAGAGTCGCTTGATAGCGGTCTCTGAAAATCCATTGGCCTTCATTCCTGCTTCGAAAGGGATGTATTCCTTATCGAGAATCTCTTTATTCTTCTTACCCATCGCTTTACGTAAAAGATCTGCTCGACCGAGTGTGAAGCCAGCAACCTTCTGCGCAATCGCCATTACCTGTTCTTGATAAACAATGAGCCCATATGTATCGCCCAAAATTTCCTGGAGCGCTTCCGATAATTCGGGGTGAATTGGCTCGACCGCCTT
>CANGJV010000091.1 GCA_947454425.1 Candidatus Nanopelagicaceae bacterium | reverse complement strand
GGAGTCTCCCCAAAGTAATTAGCCACGTTCTCACTTGCGTTATTAGCAAAATCTTCACGACGTTCAACGCTGTGAACGAATCCTTCAGAACCGACGGCGCGAAGAAGTGAAAGAGTCAGAGCGCCACTTCCAACGCCGGCTTCGAGCACGCGAGCACCGGGATAAATATCTGCACTACCCACAATCATCGCTGCATCTTTTGGATAGACGATAGTTGCACCGCGTGGCATCGATAGAACGTAATCTGCAAGCAGTGGAATAAAGGCGGTGAACTTCAATCCAGCCGTTGTGCTGACAACCGAACCTTCCGGAAGGCCAATCAACTCCTCGTGAACAATCCACCCTTTATGGGTGTGCCACTCCTTACCAGGGGTGATGGTAAAACTGTAAAGCTTTCCTTTTGGGTCGGTTAATTGAACGCGATCTCCCGCTTTGAAGTAACCGCTACCGACATTGGAATTCTCAGACACGGGAGCATCTTAGGCGAATTTCCTAAAAGTAGGTGATGTAGGGCGTTAGGGTCGCGACATGGATCAATTGCGCCTCTCCCCTAGCCGCGTTAACGACTTTACTAATTGTCCGCAACTCTACAAATATCGCGCCATTCTCAATCTTCCAGAAGAGATCAGTCTCGATGCTGAACGCGGAAAGCTCGTTCACGCTGTACTCGAAGACTTATTTGAATTTCCACGCCCTGAGCGCAATCAACTTTCAGCGCTTTCCTTGTTACCAACCGCGTGGCAGAAACAATTGGAAGAAAAACCAGAGCTCAAGGCGCTTGTCAGCAATGAGAAAGAGTGGATGGATCGAGCGGAATCACTTCTGGCGACATATTTCACGCTGGAAGATCCCACAAACTTTGATTCGACACATAGAGAACTTCACCTAGAGAAGAACTTTACCGAGCAGATTTATCTCCATGGCTATGTAGATCGTTTAGATATTGCACCAACAGGTGAAGTGCGAATAATCGATTACAAAACTGGCAAGTCGCCAAAGCCTGGCTGGGAAGAGAAGGCGCTTTTCCAACTTCGCGTATATGCCCTTCTATATTGGCGCAATGAAGGTGTTCTGCCGCGCCTTCTGCAATTGCTTTATCTCGGTGATGGTCGAACGGTGAAGAGCTCACCGACTGAGAAAGAGTTGGAAGCAACCGAACGCATTTTGAAGAATATCGGAGATGAAATCCTCACTGCGATTGATACAGATTTCTTTCCAACCAAGAAGAGCCGACTCTGCGATTGGTGCTCATTTAAAAATATCTGCCCTGCACACAACTAAGGTTGATCCGTAAACTAATTACCTAATTTGCGTTGAAGTACTTTGCCTCTGGGTGATGAACGATAATTGCAGATGTTGATTGCTCTGGGTGCAACTGGAATTCATCCGAGAGTTCAACACCGATACGTCCTGGCTCTAGCAATTCGCAGAGTTGTACTTGTTGCTCAATATCCGGACAGGCGGGGTAACCAAATGAATATCTTGATCCTCGATATCCCTGATCCAGGATGCCTTGCAAATCTGGTGCATCACTAGCCCCCACTGCGTACTCTTCACGAACGCGAGCGTGCCAATGCTCGGCTAGCGCTTCAGTGAGTTGAACTGATAGCCCATGGAGCTCTAGATAATCGCGATAATTGTTTGCCTCAAATAACTTATTTGCAGCTTGGCTGACCGTATTACCCATGGTGACAACGTGGAATGCAACCACATCAGTCTTACCTGAATCCTTCGATGCAAAGAAATCAGATAAACATAATCTGCGATCTCGACGCTGTCTCGGAAATGTAAATCTAGTTCGCTCTTCACCCTTAAGCGGGCCTTCGTGATGCAAGATGATTAAATCGTTTCCTTCGCTCACGCATGGAAAATATCCATAAACAACCGCTGCTTCAAGCCAACCCTGCGATTGAACTTCATTGAGTAAAGCACGCAAACGAGGACGGCCTTCTTCCTCCACCATCTTCTCGTATTCGCCGCGTGCTCCTTTAAGTCCCCACTGACCGACGAAGAGGGCGCGTTCATCAAGCATTCCCACATAATCGGCTAAAGGAATTCCCTTAATAATTCGTGAGCCAAAGAAAGGAGGTTGCGGGATATCGATATCAGTAGCGACGTCACTTCGAGTTGTATCAGTAGTTTCCACCTCGGCGTTACGAGCCTTAGTGCGAACTTTTCGCTCGCGTAATGCTGGCAGCGTTGCACCTGGCTCGCCACGCTTGACCGCCATGATGGCATCCATCAAATGTAGCCCTTCAAATGCATCACGCGCATAACGGACTTCTCCTGGAAATACTGAAGAAAGATCTTCTTCAACAAAGGCTCGAGTTAATGCAGCGCCCCCAAGAACGATTGGCCACTTCTGATCGAGACCGCGAGCCGTAATCTCTTCTAAGTTTTCTCGCATCACAACTGTGGATTTAACTAGGAGACCACTCATACCCACTGCATCAACGTCATGCTCGAGCGCCGCATCGATAATTTGATTGACTGTCTGCTTAATACCAATATTAACAACTCGGTATCCATTGTTCGACAAGATGATGTCTACTAGATTCTTTCCAATGTCATGGACATCGCCTTTAACGGTTGCCAGCAACATAGTGCCACGGCCTCCATCATCGGACTTCTCCATAAATGGCTCGAGATAGGCAACCGCACTCTTCATAACTTCCGCACTCTGTAAAACAAAGGGAAGTTGCATCTCACCTTTACCGAAGAGCTCGCCGACTACCTTCATACCTTCGAGGAGATGATCATTAATGATGGCAAGGGGCTTTATATCTTGCGCCATTGCGACATCAAGATCATCGGTAAGACCGACCTTCTCGCCATCGATGATCCGTCGTTGCAAACGTTCTTCTAGCGGCAAAGCAGCTAATTCAGCGGCGCGTGAGAGTCGAGTTGCAGCGAGTTCTACGCCTTCAAATAGCTGTAAGAAAGCAGAGAGTGGGTCGTAGGTGCACTCGCCAGCTTCAAAGGTGCGTCGATCGTAAATGAGGTCGAGTGCAACCTCTAATTGACGTTGATCGATACGAGCAATCGGCATAATTTTCGATGGGTGAACAATCGCTGAAGTGAGCCCAACTTGTGCACACTCATGAAGAAAGACCGAGTTGAGTACAACACGAGCAGCGGGATTAAGACCAAATGACACGTTACTGACACCGAGGGTTGTTTGAACTTTTGGATACTCTTCTTTTAATTGCTTAATTGCTGCGATGGTTTCTAAACCATCGCGCCGAGTCTCCTCTTGACCGGTAGCGATTGGGAAGGTGAGTGTGTCAATCATGATGTCACCGACTGCAATCCCCCAATTTTCAGTGAGATCTTTGATCAATCGACGAGAGACGCGCAACTTCCATTCGGATGTGCGTGCTTGTCCTTCTTCATCAATCGTGAGCGCAACAACTGCCGATCCATGTTCTTTCACCAGCGGCATAATGCGCGCAAAACGGGAAGTTGGACCATCGCCATCTTCGTAATTCACAGAGTTGATGACGCAACGACCACCCAGTGCTTCAAGTCCTGCTTGCAGCACATTTGGCTCGGTTGAGTCGAGCATAATTGGCAAAGTTGATGACGTTGCAAATCTAGATGCAATCTCGAACATATCGGCAGCGCCGTTGCGACCAACATAGTCAACACTCAGATCGAGAATATGTGCGCCATCTCGAATCTGGTCGCGTGCGATCTCAACACAACTCTGCCAATCTTCTTCAACGAGCGCCTCACGAAATGCTTTTGAGCCATTGGCATTGGTTCGTTCACCGATGGCGAGGTAGGTTGAATCTTGATTAAATGGGACAAATTGATAAATAGATGAGACACCGGTATCGGGCGAAACGCTTCTAGAATTACTTGGTCGTCCAGCGATTTTCTCAACAACTGCCTTGAGGTGCGCTGGCGTAGTTCCGCAACAACCACCAATCAGTGAAAGTCCATAATCATCGACGAATGTGCTGAGTGCAAGTGCCAGCTCATCAGGTGAGAGTGGATAACTCGCACCTTCAGGAGTAAGAATTGGTAGACCTGCATTGGGCATTACTGATATTTGAACTTTGGCGTTCTTAGATAGATAACGAAGATGTTCTGACATCTCGGTCGGCCCAGTAGCGCAGTTAAGGCCAATCAGATCTATATCTAGCGGCTCCAGTGCATTCAGCGCCGCGCCAATCTCGGAACCGAGCAACATGGTTCCAGTTGTTTCAACAGTTACTTGAGCGATGAGAACAACATCGCGATCG
>CANGJV010000090.1 GCA_947454425.1 Candidatus Nanopelagicaceae bacterium | reverse complement strand
TAGAGATTCAGTGATTGTTGCGAAGAATTCTGGCGCGATTGCTAGATAAATAACTGGGAGTTTGTAATCCTTAATTGCATCAGCAAGATTTACAAAAGTCTGCGGATCGTTGTAATCGCCGACAATTAGCTGCACTTCATCGCGCAATTTGGTGATGATTCGCTCATCCGCATTGCTCTTTCGAGCACGAACTGCCGCTTCTACATTGTCGCGGAAGACTTCTTGTGTCCACTTTGAAGATGCCACACCAACAACTGGAATATCGAGCTGGCCGAGATCTTCCATGTCATATAAAGCAGGGAATAGCTTTTTCTTAGCTAAATCTCCGGTTGCACCGAAGAGAACAAGTACATCTGCCTTCATTACTTAGCCTTATCGGTGGTCGACTGTGGCTTCTCATTATGGCCACCGAACTTATAACGCATTGCGCTAAGAACGCGATTTCCGAATTCATCATTGTTACGTGATGCAAAACGAGAGTAGAGCGACGCTGAAAGAACATGTGCTGGAATTCCAGCCTCAATAGCTGCTTGCACAGTCCATCGACCTTCACCGCTATCGCTGACTTGAGTCGAATATTCGGTAAGTTCATTTGATTCGTTGAGCGCCTGCGCGGTGAGATCAAGTAACCAAGAAGCTACGACTGAGCCACGACGCCAAACTTCTGTAATCTCGGGGATATCAAGATTGTAGGCAGGTGTCATCTCATCTGCTGCTTCAAAGATTGCAAGACCTTCAGCAAAGGCGGCCATCATTCCGTATTCGATTCCGTTGTGAATCATCTTTACAAAGTGACCAGAGCCGGTTGGACCACAATGAAGGTATCCGTACTCAGCTTGGGCTGGCTCGCCGGTACGACCTGGTGTGCGCTCGGCTGATTCAACTCCTGGACAGAGCGCCTTAAAGATTGGGTCTAGAGATTTAACAACGGCATCGTCGCCACCAATCATCAATGAGTATCCGCGCTCGAGACCGTAGACACCGCCAGAGGTTCCGACATCAACAAAGTTGATTCCCTTGGTCTTGAGGAATTCAGCGTTCTTTAGATCATTCTTGTAATAGCTATTTCCGCCGTCGATGATGGTGTCGCCGGGAGATAAAACTTCTGCAACTGCTGCAATTGTCGAATCGGTGACGCCAGCTGGCACCATGACCCAGACCGTACGAGGAGCGGTTAATTTTGATGCGAAATCAGCGAGATCGCTGGCGCCGATTGAGCCTTCGGCAGCAAGTGCTTTGACTGAATCAGGTGAGACGTCGTAGACCACTGAAGTAATTTCGTTGCGGTGCAGGCGGCGAACAATATTTGCGCCCATACGTCCGAGACCGATCATGCCGAATGTTGTTGTGCTCATAGGGCCAGTCTAGTGGATGATTTCATTCAGTAAAAAATGCGGCCTGATCAACTATCAGGCGAGTTTTCTCCTTAGCGCTGACATAACTAGCTGGTATGGATAAATCACCTTCTATGATTTTCGCAACAGCGTCAGCTTTGCTTTCACCAGCTGCAACAATCCAAATTTCACGAGCCTGATTTATGAAATTCATGGTGAACGAAATGCGAACTGCAGGTGGCTTAGGTGAATCCGTGATTGCAAAGATGGTACGCACATCATCGAGATCTGCTACTCCCGGAAAGAGGGATGCAACATGTCCATCGGGGCCAACACCAAGGATATTGAGGTCAATTGTTACGTTATCTAGCGCCGCTTGATAATGCTGTACAGCTTCATCAACCGATGCCGGAGAGTTAGGGGCAAGTGACTCATGTACAACAACGTGAGTATTCGTAAGGGTGCCATGAAGTGGCGCTGAATTGCGCTCAGAACTATCTAGGTCAACAAATCTTTCGTCACTAAACCAGATATGTAAACCTTGGTAGAGCTCGGGCGCAGAGTTAAATGCGCCGACTAAATTTTCCGAGATTTGAACTCCGAGTGTTCCGCCGGTAAGAACAAGATGAAATTCGCCGCGAGCGAGTAATCCGCTTTCGATTGCCATGAGAATTTGAGCTGTAACTTCTTCAGCTAGTTCATTGGTATCGGAATATAAAGTCAGGTCGAGGTCATTCTCGATTTCGCCGATAATCTCATCAAAGTCATCGCTCATTTACTCTGCCCCACTTTTCCATAAATTCTGCAACTGGCATCTCGTAGATATCTTCTGGCCCATCAATTTCATCTATCTGCTGGCCCATATAAGTAAACCCGAAACCTTGGATGATTCTAACTGATGGTGTATTTGTGGGACTTACTGTGTAACGAAGAGTCCGTACGCCAGGTTCTTGGCAGACCCAGATCCACATTCCACGTAGAGCCTCTTTTGCAAAACCTTGGCTCCAGAAATTTTCATTGATGCCGATACCAATTTCCATCATGCCAACTTCATCAGGGACACCATGAAAACTTGTACTTCCGATAACTTCTGCCGATTCACGTAGAACAATAAATCGCACAAACCACTTATTTGTAGTTGGATCTGCCTTTACTTGTGGGACACGCCACGCGAGTGGCCCTGATTCAAGAATCAAATTTTGATACGGGTTGGTGAAGGCTCGTCCTGCGATTGCAAGCGAATCATTTTTCTCTTCAAAGAGCGAGATCAGACCTTCGGCCGGAATATGGTGCAGTTCAAGGCGAGAAGTCTCAATCAGAGGCTGATACATGCCCTAAGTATTCCCTATGAATTACATGAGCAAGGCGACTTAGATTAGAAAGGATGCCTTTGCTTTCTCGATTGCATCGTGGCGGTCTTCGGCGCCAATCTTTCGATAAAGATTCTTCAGATGCGTTTTCATCGTATTCTGAGAAATATGAAGCTCGCCTGCAATCACGGTCAAAGTTCGTCCGGTCGAGAGTTGTCTTAGAATTTCAAGTTCTCTCTTCGTTAAAGATACCTGCTCTGTTGCCATATGCGACTCTCTCTCCTTCATCCGTTCCGCCATAGCGGAAGCCAATTCTTCGTTGTAAACAGTTGGAAAATCATTGGCAATTCGAATTATGTAATTGCCCATTTCATTTCGCTGACGGAGAAAGGTCTCCTTCGCCCCAACTTCTGCCCCAATTTTTAAGGCAGCATGCATGGATTCCAGAGCAATTGAATTGGAGCCAATATTGAGGGAAACATCCACCAAGTGCTTCCAAATTAAATCTCGTGGCGTTTTGACCGGTAGCTGCTTCGCATCCTCGTGCACAGTCTTCCGGCCCCGAAATTCGTCCACCGCCATCTTGTATTGGTGGGTATCTCTAATCTTAGGCGCTCTGTCGACCAAAATCTCAAGTCGATCAAAATCCCCCATCTTTCGACGTACCGCTAACTCACTAATGTCTATAAAGGATTCGAGATGGTTTACAGATGTAAATGATTGAAGGAATTCACGTAATTGTTGAACCCTCTCAAGTCCATCTTGAAGTCTCGCGGTATGAGCAAACTGCTCTACGACATGTTTCTCAATCGTAAAGTACCAATGCCACTGCTTCCAGTGATAGGCCTTCTCTCGAACTTTTTCCATCAGCAACATCGCTTCTTGCGGGCGTGAAAATTCGAGCAAACAACGACTCATCACAAACTTAACGTCTAGTGGACCATGGTTTCCAACAAATCCATTGCGCTCTAATTGCTCAAATGCAATTTGTGCCATTTCGAAGGCGCGTCGATACTCGCCTCGCTGATGTAAATGCATGGCATGGATTGCGATTAAGAATGTATGGGACGTTGAAAGCGACGTATTCTTTCCAAGTTCCTGCGAGAGCAAAAATGCCTCTTCAACTCCATCTGCGTCATTCCAGATATATCTCTTGGTTGCCAAGATTCTTATCAAATTTATCTGATCATCAACTCCAAGTTGGCAATCGAGTTTTCCTGCTCTGGAGCGAATGAATAAACCTTCAACTTCATCAAAATTACCCAACGATAAGGCAGCGTAAGCTGAAGCACCCGCCGCAAATTGATGAAAGAACTCAGATGCTTGCGAACCGTCTGCTAATAACTTTAATTTCGAAATCTCGCTTTCGGCAGATTGAAAATCAAGGTCTGCCAAGTGGCCGGTTATGGCTACGGTCGAACGCTTCAATTCCCCATCAGTTGGTGAGTTGGAAGCAAATATTGACCAACGTAATAGCTCGCCGCCTTTACCCTGCGCTTGCTTGATTCTTGCGGCCTTCGGAAATAATTCCGTAATTTTCTCCTGGTTGCCTGATTGAAATGCGTGGCTAATAGCTGCACTTGGATTGCCTAGTTTTTCAAAGTGAGTTATGAGTTTTTCGTGAATCTCTCTAGCCAGATTTCCTC
>CANGJV010000089.1 GCA_947454425.1 Candidatus Nanopelagicaceae bacterium | reverse complement strand
GGTTCTGCTCTTTTACGATCTCAAGTTCAGTTTTGTACTCAAGCGCATTCTGGGATGCATTGCGAAGAAGCGAGATCAGGGGCAAGAAGAATTGCGGACGAACCACATACATCTTTGGGTACTTGTGTGAAACATCCACGATGCCGGTGTTGTAAAGGTCATTATCGAGCTCTAGGAGCGAGACCAACACTGCGTACTCGCAACCTTTTTCGGTGCGGTCCTTATCTAACTCTTTGAAGAAGTCTTCATTCTTCTTCTTAGTCGCAGTTTCATCTGCTTCGTTCTTCATTTCAAACATAATTGAAAGGAATTCGATACCTTCTTCACTGAAATCTTTAAAGATGTAATCGCCCTTACTGCCTGATTTTGCATCGTTATCTTTTGCAAAGTAAGCGCGAGGAAAAGCCATTGCCCGAACTTTTTCGAATTCAATCTCACAGTGTTGTTCGAGCGTCTCGCCGACCATCTTGGTCGAGAGCTTTGCCTTGTAATCTTTGTAGTAGGCAATCTCTTCATCTTTCTTTGTGAGTTGGCTAGCGAGTTCTTCTTTAACTTTCGACACTGCCAGGGTGATATTCATTTCTTCTAGGCTCTTCAAACGATCAAGTTCTGCCTGTAAGCCCAATAATTCAGCGTTTTTCTTCGCTTCTGCAAGTTCTACGGCAGTCTTCTTCTCGCTCTGGGCTAGCTTTAGCCGCTCGTCAAGATCGCGAGTGAATTCCTCATTACGAATCTGGGAGACAATATCAGAGTAGCCTGAGTCTTCGATATTGAAATCTTTTCCGCAACTTGGGCAAGTAATCTCTTTCATAGCAATCCCTTTCGTCAATTAATTCTTCTCGCAATACACAATTCTTGATTATGGATGGATATATAGCAAACTTCTTTGATAACAACCCTTTGCTTCAATATCACTAACCTAGTATTAACTTTCCTTTTAAGAATTTTTCTTTGAATTCATAAAGTTATCCACAGTGGCCCTGCCAAGGCGATTACGCAGCCAACTGCTCTGCAACAGCAGCCCACACCTCTGGAGTCCCTGAATCAGGCAAATATCCCCCGGCTCCACCCATCAACTTCTTTGTATTGGGGAAGGCTTTTGCCAGTGTTCGCGCAGCTTCGGCATATCCCTCGACGGTGTATTGCAGGTGAGTTAACGGATCATCTGCAAGGCCATCGGCGCCGGATGTGATGAAGAGAAGATCTGGTTGAAATGCACGGGCTATGGGAATGAACTTATTGATCCCGGCAAGCAGCGCCCTATCCCCCAAGCCAGTTGAAGTTGCACTCAGTGGGAAGTTAAAGACGTTCTTCTCGAGCTCATCTGAATTTCCCGTGCCAGGAAAGATTCCACTTTCGTGGATAGAGAATGTGAGGACATCTGGGTTATCTCGTGTCAGGTTCTCAACTCCATCTCCGTGATGGGCATCGAAATCAATGATCGCAACTTTGAGACCGTAATCTTTCGTTGCAATATCTGCAGCGATAGCAAAGTCATTGAATACGCAGAAGCCAGATGAGTGGTCGTGCTGCGCATGATGCTTTGCTCCCGGTAGATGAATTGCAAGATCTGCTTCATCGTTGAGCAAATCCTCAAGTGCTACCAGCGTGCCACCGGCAAAGAGGGTTGCAAAGCGCGCGAGGTCTTCGCGCGCTCCGCTCCACTCGAAGCTGCTGTGGTTCTTGGTGACTTCATGGATATAACCGGCGCTATGTACTCGTGCCAGCTCTGCAGTAGTTGCAAGGCGTGGTTCGATGATGCGCTGATTGCCCTTGATCAAGTTGAAGCCGTTGATGAAGCGACGACCTTGCGTTGGATGATCACTGGAGAAGAACCAATTGGCGTAATCCGGTGAGTGAACAATTGTGACTCTCTTACTCATGTGGGCCTCCTTAGTTGTTGTACTCATCCTGAGTCTTTGGGTTTTCTTTGAAATTGCGCTGCATGCGAGCGCGGGATTTGGCCGAGAAGTTCTCGTTGAGCAGCTTTGATGAGAATGCAACCTCGTCGTACTCAGCGGATTTTGCCAAGACATCCATCTCATCTGCCTCTGATGTGATGATCTGTAGCGACTCTGCAGTGCGATCGTCTGTGACTTCGATGGAAGATGCCTGGCGACGAAGGTTTTCGGCAGTCTTCTTAAGACGTGATGCCGCATCGCGGTTATTGCCACTGCGTAGTTCATCGATTGCAGTTGCCTTCTCACTCTGTGCAGTCAGTATCAATCGCTCTGCACGGACAACTGGATCTGCCAGGCGCCCCTTTGCGACATCATCTGGAACAACATTGACCTGCACCGGCATAGATACCGAGATCTCTTCCATCTTTGCCACATCGAGGTATTCCAAGGTGATGTCGGCAATTGTCATAAGGCCAAGTGCTGGCATTCCCGGAACTTCGATATCGATCACAAAGCGGCGGTTCTCCCCCGCATAGAGATCTCCGAGCTGCACGACATATGTGTCGCCATCTTTAAAGTGCGGCAGGCGCTGCAGGATCTCGATTCGCGGATTGGTGGTCAGCTCGGGAGATGGCGTAAAGCGCATCACTGCATTAACAACTGACTTCTCGAGCAGGTCATCAACTTCTGCAGCGATGGCACCGATTGCCTCATCGATTGTGTAGGCAAAGCGATGTGCGCCATTGCCACCTTGTGCCAAGGCCTCGAGAATCTTCTCGTCATAACCTGTGCCAAGACCGATGGTTGAGGTTGTGACCTTGTTGGTTGCATGTGTCGTTGCGATCTGGGCGAGGACCTTTGGATCTTGCTCGCCGGCATTGGCGTGGCCATCTGAGATCAAGAGCAGAGTTGCTCCGGCATCGGTTGCAACACGAGTTAACTCGCGCAGTCCCATGGTGTAACCACCTGAGATATCGGTACTGCCACCGGTCTGCATCTCGCGCACTGCTCGGCGGAGAGCAACCATGTCGTGATCTGCCATTGTGCGAATGGGTGCGATGACAAGTGCTTGGTCATCAAAGGCAATCAGACCAAAAGAATCTTGCGGTGCTAGGCGGTCGATTAATTTAAGGATTGATTCTTTCGCTGAATCAAAGGCGGGGCCGTTCATAGAGCCGCTGCGATCAAGGACAACCTCAACAGCTTGGCCGGGGCGTGACTTTGCTGCATCAGTAATCGGCGCAGTCATTTCAAGCATCATGGTGACCTTCTCGGTTGATTCGAGAGCGACGAGGTCGATATCTAGCAGTGCTTTTACGTTCATGGTTTTCTCCTTTGAGAGATTGATATTGTGAAAATTGGGGGTCTAAAGAGGGAGCAAGGTGCTCGGATTTAAGGATGCGATGAGTGAAGAAATGAAGGGGTAGGGCCTGGATTGGCGGCCCTGCGAGTAGCGGGCTAGCCGGCTATCAAGGGTGTGACAGAAGGAGGTGTAGTTAATAGACGTTTAGTTAACATGTTTTCCTCCTTTGCGAACTGTGGTGACTGAATGTAGGTATTTTACCAAGGGGGTCTGACAAATGGATTTGGTGGCAGATTGTGCGGTGTTACTTCTTCGTTACCGCGAATGTGACGCCAAGATAAAGCAAAGTGGCCCCGAGTGATCAAATCTCGAGGCCACAACGCTTTCACGCGAGCAGTGGGATTTGAACCCACGACCTATCCCTTCGTCAAAAGAACGCTCTATCCGCTGAGCTATACCCGCATGAGTGGCAGAAAATAGATGGAAGCACTCATGCAAAACGAACTCCAATGAGAAGTTGTGGATAGGTATTAAGTGTCATTTGCAAAAGTTGTTGGTAATCTTCAACCACCTTTCGTCAAAGGACAAGATAAGAAAAAATCCCGCAGAGCAATCTGCGGGATTTTTTGTCAGAGGTGAGAAGTACTCTTCATATGTATAGAAAGAGGAACAATGGATAAAGCACCTTCAGTAAGACTTAGCGATAGATTCCATGAGGCGCTCAAGTATGCGACAGCACATCATGCCAATCAGGTTCGAAAGTCGACGGAGATCACTTACATCTGCCACCCGATGGGCGTATCTTCGCTCGTTCTCGAAGCCGGTGGGGATGAAGATCAGGCAATTGCCGCGCTTCTCCATGATGTCCCCGAAGATTGCGGCGGCGAACCACGTTTGGTAGAAATTCTCGCCAAGTTCGGGCCACGGGTAGAGAAGATTGTTCGCGAATGTAGTGATTCACTCGTTGCCGAGATTGAAAATAAAGCCCCGTGGCGTGAGCGCAAGCAGGCTCATATCGACCATATTGCTCATGCAGATCCAGCGACACTTCTTGTTGTGGCAGCCGACAAGCTCCACAACGGTCGAGCAATCGTGACTGACTTGAGTATTCAGGGGGCAGAAGTCTGGAATCGCTTTAATGCGT
>CANGJV010000088.1 GCA_947454425.1 Candidatus Nanopelagicaceae bacterium | reverse complement strand
GTCTGAGTCGATGCCAAACGCGCTACAGATGTATGTAGATATGACCGAAGAGGGTGGAGGTTATGACTTCTACTTCATCACTGCTGGACCGAGCGTAAATTTTGTAACTGACACTAATGCCGGAACACCTCTAGGCCTTGATCTTGTAATGCCACGAAGTAAGTATCACTGGCGCGCGATGAAAAATGCCGTACTCGACCATCGACCATCTGGCGATTTCTATCAATATTTCCGTACCGCATATGGAATTTACAGAAACGTCAATGGTTCTCTCAATGGCGATTACACCTCTACGATTATGAATAGCCAGGACGGTTCTTCTGATTGGCGAGTCAAAGATGGTGGGCGTTGGTGGCTTCGTGATACCACTTATGGTGAGCCAAATGGAGATTACACGTTATACGGGCTCTTAAGCTTTGGAATGAATGAATCCTGGGATCTTGGAGATTTTGGTTTCAACGATGGTGGCTCAGAGTCAACCGGCGTCTATTACTTAGTCTCCACCAACGCTAAGCCTTAACGAGAGTAAATTTGCGACATGACACTTCCAAAGTTTGTCCTTAACGGGCTTTGGAAATCAGGCGCAAAAAATTATCTGGCCAAAGCACTGGCCATTGCGGGTCTCTTAGGTATTGGTGCCCTCGGCACCACATTGGCTGCCAACATCAACCTCAATGGCGGAGATAATGTTGAGTTTGGTCAGGGAGTCGCGCAGACCACAGCATGTGACAACTCAATCATTATCACTCCAAGTTCTACATTTATTAATTCCAATGAAGCTGGCGATTTTTACTTTACCTCGCTCGCTGTATCTGACATTTCTTCAGCATGCTTTGGAAAAATGTTTTCAATCAAGGCATACAAAGATGGCCAGAGTTCGCCACTCAATATTTATCAAACCAACGGAAGTGATGACTATTCCGAAATCAAGGTTTATGACAATTCCGGCACCTTTTCTTTAGTTGATGCAGGTCTTCTTGAGGATGACATCGTAGATATTACAAATGGTTTTTCAATCACTTTCACCACCCTTGGCCCGCCACCAAGCGTTGCAGTTGCTCTGGCAAAGAATGTCGACCGAATTACAGTCCAAAGCACTGACAGCGTACCTGTCGGAAGCATGAGCTTCTCAAATAACTTAATATGGTATGGCCCAAATTCCGATTTTGCCCTTGGCCTCAACGACTTCACAATAGAAACGTGGCTGAAAACTTCAGATCAAAACGCAGGCATCTATGACAGTGGTGAATCAGTTAACGATATAGGTGGATTCGCCTTTTGGATTGAAGCTAGCTCTGTTAAGTACAGAATCAATGGATACGGCGGAAGTGGATACGACATCTCCTATCCGATGACTGACCTGTGGAATGAATGGCACCACTATGCCGTTTCAAGAACTGCAGGAATTCTGCGAATGTTTGTAGATGGCCACCTAGTCGCCTCAAGTTATGACAGCTCCGTAGATCCAGGTATTCCAACTTCAGTTAATACAATTGATCTCACAAGAAATGATCCGGCTATTGGTGGCTTGATTGGGTTCGGTACGGGATACGCATTCGACGGAAATATTTCAAGCCTGAGAGTTGTCAAGGGAACTGCCCTCTATACCGGAGACTTCACTCCACCATCAAGGCTTGTAAATGTTCCAGGCGCTCTCTTGGTGCTCAATTCTGAGAGCGAAGGCGCACTTTTTAGAGATTTCAGTTCTTACAACTGGACACCTACAGATGTGACTAGCGCACCTCAATGGAGCTCGGATCACCCTTAGGGAGCCCGTCTTTGCATTACTCGGCAGAGGTCAGGTTTCGCACAGAGAATGTGAGCAAAGTTTTATCCTCTGCTCGACCTAATGACCAGTTGTGCGCAAAAGTGTCAAAGAGGATTGAGCCAAGGCCGCTTCCCTTTGATACTTCATTTAATGACCCATCGTCATAAATCTCAACTGTGATTGCACTCGATGCCGGTGTCGCCTTAATGTAAATGTTCTTTGCTTTTCCGTGCTTGATGGCGTTGACTACTGCTTCTTCAATAAGTTGTGAGACAACTTCGTGGGGGACATGGTCTCCATCTAAATCTGAGTCAAGGTCGGCAGTGATCTCGGCCAGACCTCGCCAAGATTGAGAGAGCGCCTCAACACGCACTCGTGTAATGACAGCGCTAGGGCGCACATAAGGCTGACTAATGTTCCCAAGGCGACGACTAATTTCCGCACGAACTTCCGGAGAAAAGATTGGTTCATCACTTTCAGCAGATCTTAGAAGCAAGAGTTTGCAGGCGAGTAGTTGAGATTGCACTTCAGCGTGAAGGTACTGCGCATACTCGGCATCAGCATTTGATTGAATCCCACGCTCGATAAAACCTGCCAAATCTTTATCTTTGAGCTGTTCGCTGATCTCACGGAAGACAGAAGTTTCATCATCTCTCAGAGAGAGACAGAGAGCTGCAACGACACAGAAAATGACCAGGTGCAACATGCTTAAGAGTTGGGTCTGGAATACATCTTTCAGAGGGAAAGTGTCGCTGGTCAGCAGCACTGTGAGATAAATCTTTGCCGGTCCTATCAGGAGAAGTAACTCTCCGAAGAAGAATAAATTCTGAGCCAAGAAGCTGCCGCCTCTTTCAGGCATAACCCGGATCGCAATTATGCGTGCAATGCCGAGCAGAATTATCCAAACTGCATGAATACCAATAGCGATGAGGAACCCATACTTTGGAATTTGAACCATAAGCAGGCCCGGAAGAATCAAAGAGACGATTCCCCATAGAGGAAGCGCCTGACGTTTGAGCGTCGTAATCGCAACTTTGCCTAGGCCAGCGCGAACCCAAACGAGCTCACCTTCACGCCACTCCGAAAAACTAAAGGGGCGAATCTGCTCTTTGACGAGCTCATCAATTTCGACTGCTCGTCGATTGAGCATTTCACGAGTGGGTTGGCCGTGAAGAGTCTCTGTGACCCTACTTTGCAGCTCGCTAATTCGCGCAAGGAGAATCTTGCTATTGAGGTCACGTTTAGGTAGTTCGATAACCGAATTTTTGAGGATACTTTCTTCAATCAAACGCCTAATATCTTGACGGAATATAAGGAAGAACTCGATAAAGATTGATCCGATTTGGAACCAGTAGACAATTAAAATCGCTGAACTGATTGCTCGAATCAGAATTGTGGAGTTATCTTCAACGCCAAGAACTGCTTCGCCCCAAGTGATTGCAACTCCTCGAGCTAGGCCCATCAGGGCAAGGAGATAGTAATTCTGACGAATGTTGCCGTTGTATCTGCCGTAAATAAGGAAGGGGAGCATCGCCAGATGGCCCGCTATTGCGACTAAACATAAGGTGAGAAATTCTTTCGCGCCCTCAATAACTACCGGGGAGTTGAAGGTGATTGAGAAAATAGAGACCGGCATGGTGAAAAAATAAATTCTCCATGAGAGATGAAGATCTGGAATCGCATTCCAGATCAGCTTAATTTCGCTGGTAATACGGTCGAACATTTTTGAATTCACAAAGGTCGATTCACTTAATGACAACTTTGCCTTGTTGCCACATACGACCTGCCAATATACGAGGGTTAAAGTCCTCGTCAGATTTGATTCCAAGGCTGGCGAATGTTCGTTGGACAATAGTTTCGGCAGCGCGCAGCGATGTTCCACGTTGACGTGCAATAGCTGCGTTTGTATATCCTTCTGCAAGGAGCAAGAGGATCTCACCTTGAGTTTTACTAATCACAATTTTGTCGTGTTCAACAATTGGCTGCACAGCAGGCGCCGATGAGTGAGAAATCGATCTCTCTACTGCTTCGATTAATTCAGAGATTGAGCCGAGCTCAGATTTAACGAGGTATGTCACATCGTGAGGAATCTCCATACCCGCTACCAATGCAAGAGCGGGTGAGGAATGTGAGGTGAGAACAATCTTTCCAACCCAAGGGTGATTTTCTTCAACGAACTTCAGAAGATCTGCGCCGGTAGGTCCCTTGGTGCCGAAATTTAAATCGGTGATGATTACGTGTGGATCAAAGGTGGGAATAAGTAGAATTGCTTCCGATACGCTCTTTACTGCTTCAACTTCAAAACCCGCACCAGCTAAGAGATCACGAAGTAAGTGCAGGGTGAATTCCTCATCCTCTGCGATGAGAACTCGTGCATTAAAGGTGATAGCCACGTTATCCCTCTGCGTAAAATCCGAATGATTTACTGCTGAGTAGTAATTCTAGGGTAAACCCTGCGTCTAATGAGGGGGATGACTAGTCGGTTATTATTTCTTAGCCACGGACTTCTTGGCCACGGACTTCTTGGCCACGGACTTCTTGGCCACGGACTTCTTGGCCACGGACTTCTTGGCCACGGACTTCTTGGCCACGG
>CANGJV010000087.1 GCA_947454425.1 Candidatus Nanopelagicaceae bacterium | reverse complement strand
TATTTATTAGGGTGGAAGATTGTCGGTTTGCTTCCTGAAAAAACCGCCTATGCCCTCTTTGTGAAGATAGGCGATTACATCTATAAAAAGAATGGGAAGACCGTTCGTCGCCTTCGCAGCAACCTCGCGATAGTTAAGCCGGAACTCAGATCAAACGAACTAGAAGATTTAGTGAAAGAGGGTTATCGCTCTTACATGAGATATTGGTGTGACACATTCCGAATCCATAAATGGAGTCGAGAGAGAATTGATTCAACGGTCACGTTCAGCAATGATCACTTGCTTCGTCAACCCATTGCAGATGGCCGGGGAGTCGTTATTGCTCTTCCTCATTCTGGTAATTGGGATCACGCAGGTGCATACTTTTGTCAGGCAGGAATTCGACTTGTTACTGTTGCCGAAGTGCTAAAACCCGAAAAGCTATTTAGAAAATTTCTGCAATACCGCGAAGCGATGGGATTCGAAGTCCTTGGCCTCGATTCTCGAGCGTTTGCTACCTTGATGCGTAGAGCAAGGGAGAAGCGACTCATAGCCCTGGTCGCAGATAGAGATCTCTCTGCCTCTGGGATTGCCGTCACATTCTTTGGCAAGATTGCGAAAATGCCGGCTGGGCCAGCGTTGCTCGCCATCAAAGAAGGAGTTCCGTTGGCGGTTGCTCATGTGAGTTATACGAAGAAGGGAATTCACATCGACTTTCGTGATATCGAAATTTCACAATCTGCTGATGCCGATACTCGCATCCAGGAGACTGTCCAGAAGATGGCCGATTCATTTGCAATTGGAATTAGTGAACATCCTGAGGATTGGCATATGTTGCAGCGAATTTGGATTGATGAGGGAAGCTACTCATGACATTTGAGCGAAAGAAGATTGGAATCGTCTGCCCATACGGCTGGGATACGCCAGGTGGTGTGCAAGCGCATGTTGCTGACCTTGCTACCTACCTTATTTCGCAAGGACATACCGTTTCTGTCTTAGCGCCAACAAGTTCCGAGGAAAACCTTCCAGATTATTTAGTAAGCGCCGGCAAACCGATTGCTATTCCCTACAACGGCGCAGTTGCTCGAATCCTCTTTGGTCCCGTTGCCTTCTCGCGGGTACGAAATTGGATTTCAAATGGAGATTTCGATCTGATTCACCTGCATGAACCTGCCATCCCTTCAATTTCACTCTTGGCATGTTTCGCCGCGGAAGGACCAATGGTTGGAACTTTCCATGCATCATCGAAGAGACAACGAGCAATCTTCGCAATCGGGCCGATATTAGAACCAGTGATTGAGAAGTTAACTGCTCGCATTGCTGTCAGCGAGGCTGCTCGCACAACTTTGCGAGAACATCTTGAGACAGATGCGGTAGTTGTACCGAATGGAATCTATGCCAAGCCACTATCACAAGGAAAGATTGATCCGAGATGGAGTGGCAACACCATTGGGTTTATCGGACGATTTGAAGAACCTCGGAAAGGTCTATCGGTTCTGATTGAGGCGCTGCCGGAAGTAGTTCGTAAGCATCCGGATATTAAAATTTTGGTTGCCGGCCCTGGCGACTCACTTGAATATCTCAAAGATGTACCAGCTGATCTTCGACATAGATTTACATTTTTAGGTCGAATCACCGAGAGTGAAAAGGCAGATTTTCTACGTTCTATCGGCGTTTATGTGGCACCAAACACTGGGGGAGAGTCGTTCGGGATAATTTTGGCGGAAGCGCTGGCGGCGGGGGCTGCAGTGGTAGCGAGTGATATTCCTGCATTTCAAACTCTTTTGGGCGATGGTTCTTATGGAACTTTATTCCAGTCAGAGAATGCGCATTCGCTTGCCTTGAAAATCAATCATGTTCTTGAAAATGAGAATGAAAGAGATGCGCTGCGGGCAGCCGGAAAAGAATATGCGCAGAGCTTTGATTGGGATGTGGTTGCTCAACGAATCTATGAGGTCTACGAGATGGCGATGGTTGGACTAGGAAAAGTCACACTCTCTTCTGATAATCGCGGATTCAATAAGTTTTTAGGAAGGCAATAATGAATTTCACTCCATTACTTTTGCTCCTGACCCTCGCGCTCTTTGCTTGGTATCTATCTCTCTTGGCCGGTCGGCTAGATCGATTACACCATCGAGTTGAAACCAGTTGGGCTAATTTGGATGGCCTTCTCCAACGGCGCGCGGCGATTGCGCTAGAGATTGCTAGATCAGATTTTGCCGACCCCGCTTCATCACTTCTACTCACATTTGCATCACATCAAGCGCGAGAAGCGAGCGTCAAAGATAGATCGCAAGCCGAAAGTGGTTTATCTGGTGCGCTAGCAATATTGCGTGAAACATCTGGTGCTCATTCTGATTTAGCCGTGCAAGATCTCTTTCGTGAATTAGGTGAATTAAATGCAAAGATAGAAGTTGCAGTTGCGCTCCATGTTGAATCAGTTAATCGCACACAACTGATTCGCTCGAAATGGATTATTAGAACCTTCCGTCTCGCCGGAAGCGCTCCTCTGCCAGTGACCTATGAGTTTGAGTCCGATGTTCTCTAGTAAGTTATTCAAAGTCTTTTTTGCGTTTAGTTCAATTTCAATATTGGTTGTTGCGGTAATTGGCACTGGCGCACATAAGGCAATCCAGTTGCCATTCCTGGCGCCTTCAACCACTAACTCACTGACCGGAGCGGATGGAGTCGACGGTCCGACGATAGTCGTGAAGCTCGATGACACTACCTATGCCCATCCTCAAGTTGGTCTCAGTAGCGCCGATGTTGTCTATATCGAACAGGTAGAAGGCGGACTCACTCGATTGGCAGCTGTCTTCGCCTCAAAAATTCCTTCAATAGTGGGTCCGGTCCGTTCGGCAAGAATTTCTGATGTGGAACTTCTCGCACAGTACGGTCGTGTTGGTTTTGCCTATAGCGGAGTTCAGAAATTGATGCGTCCTGTGATTGCGGCAGCGAACTTAAGTGATCTTGGGGCGAATTCCTACGGCCCAAATTATTATGCAAATGATCCTGCCCGAATTGCGCCTTATGCAATGATGGTGAAACTTCCAGATCTTCTCTCAAAAGCAAAGAGTCAGGGACTAGTTCTCGCTCAGTCAAAGTCGATGGGCTGGAAGTTTGGGAATCAACCGGCGACTCTTGAAATGATTAAGACAGTGCATATCCCTTGGCCGGCAAGTAGTTACGATGCTCAATGGTCAAATAATGAAAATCGCTGGCTGCTGACACATAATGGAAAGATTGACACCGATGAGACCGGATTCCAACTTGGACCTAAAACTCTGGTGATCCAAATCGTTTCGATTACAGATTCGATTTACCATGACAAGGTTGGTGGAATTACTCCATTTTCTGCAACCGTTGGAAATGGAAAGTGCTATTTACTTCGCAATGGCGGTTATGCACCTTGTCTGTGGAATCGAAGCAACCCTGAATCAGGTACCGAATTTACCGACCTTACTGGGCAGCCAATTTACTTCGAGCGTGGGCAAATTTGGTTTGCGCTCACTTCAAAAGAGCCTATTTTCACTCCTAATTCTTCACAAGATGCAACAAAATCAACGAACAAGTAGACTTTTAAGCCTGTAACAACGTAAAGCGTTGAAATACCTAAGGGAGCAACAATGTCTGAGGCAACTGGAACAGCTCGCGTTAAGCGCGGCATGGCTGAGATGCTCAAGGGCGGCGTCATCATGGATGTCGTCAATGTTGAACAAGCAAAGATTGCAGAAGATGCCGGCGCTTGCGCTGTCATGGCACTCGAGCGAGTGCCGGCTGACATTCGCGCGCAAGGTGGCGTAGCTCGCATGTCCGATCCCGACATGATTCAAAAAATTCAAGCCGCTGTCTCTATTCCTGTTATGGCAAAGGTTCGAATCGGCCACTTCGTCGAGGCGCAAATTCTAGAAAGTTTGGGAGTCGATTACATTGATGAGTCTGAGGTTCTTACTCCGGCAGACTTTGAAAACCATGTAGATAAGTGGAAGTTCAAAGTTCCATTTGTTTGCGGGGCCACAAACTTAGGTGAGGCACTTCGTCGAATTAATGAAGGTGCCGCAATGATTCGCTCGAAAGGCGAGGCAGGAACCGGAGACGTTTCTAATGCAATGACACATATGCGCAAGATAGGTGGCGAGATTCGTCGCCTCACTTCAATGCGTGAAGATGAGCTCTATGTGGCGGCAAAAGAGATGCAAGCACCATTCGCGCTTGTGCAAGAAGTGGCAGCAACCGGCAAACTTCCAGTGGTGCTCTTTACCGCTGGTGGAATTGCAACTCCAGCAGATGCGGCTTTGATGATGCAGATGGGTGCAGATGGCGTCTTTATCGGCTCCGGTATTTTCAAATCTGGCAATCCTGCCGATCGCGCCGCAGCTTGCGTCAAGGCAACAACATTCTTTGAAGATCCTAAAGTTTTGGCAGATGTT
>CANGJV010000086.1 GCA_947454425.1 Candidatus Nanopelagicaceae bacterium | reverse complement strand
CGAATTCAACGTGACCGAAAAAGAGATGGTTAACGAGCTCACTGCATTGTCTATGTGTGGATTACCTGGATACACACCCTACGAATTAATTGAAGTCTTCTTTGACTCAGGGTTTGTGACAATCAATAATCATGAATCACTCGATATTGCACGCGCTCTCACAAATTTAGAGATGACGACACTCCTGCTTGGTCTGGCCCTGATGAGAGAGGATGCCTCTGATCATCCGGAACTCTTGGAACGAATTGATTTCCTGACCAGCCAATTTAAATCGATATTGGGCGATACGGTAGAAGTTGAAGGACGCTTTCGTACTCCTCACATATCAATCATTGAGAGCGCGATTGCAACTCGTAAATCTCTTTATATTAAATACGTCTCATCTACCCGGGATGAGGAAGAACTTCGCTCCGTTGACCCGCTCTCGCTCTTCTCCGAAAATTCACATACCTACCTGACCGCTTACTGTCACCGAGCATCTGGATATCGAAATTTCCGATTAGATCGAATCACCGAGGCAGTGCTTGGCCAAAGTGCCACGAAAGAGCTGCTGATACCAAGTGAACAGCAGGTCGCTCGTTCAGAAATTTCTTTACGTGTGAATGGATCGCGTCGCGCAATCGCTGAATTTCTCGCTATCGATTCGATACCGGGAGATGGCCTGATTTCATATAAAACCTTCTCTCACGAGTGGGCCGAACGTGCCGTGATTGCCTTTGCTCCGGATATGACATTGCACGCCCCTGAAGGCTCACGTGAGGAAATTCATCGTCGCCTCAGCGCCATTCTCGACCTCTATTCCATCTAGTTCCGGTTGATGCGATAGCGTTGACCCGTACCTCACAGCAAATAAGGAGAGAGAAATGCCATTCCTGAAGGAGCCTACCCACATCATCCTGCTTCTGATTGTCATCACAATCCTCTTCGGAGCAAAGCGTCTTCCTGATTCTGCTCGCTCACTTGGTCGTTCAATGCGTATCTTTAAGTCCGAGATGAGAGAGATGAAGAGCGACGAGCCTGGCACAGTTGGCAAGAACGAAGACTCTTCCGAGAAGTAGCACGAAATGGCGGTACCAGATGGCGGTCGCATGCCGCTCATCGAGCATTTGCGCGAACTTAGAAAACGCATCGTCAAATCAGCTTTGGCAATTTCCGTTGGCTTGATTATTGGGTGGATTTTATACAATCCAATCATCACTACTTTGGCAAAACCTGTCTGCGATCTTAAGAAAGCTCAAGAAAGTGGCGCTAACCATTGTGGCTCGCTCTATATCAATGGGGTACTCGGCCCACTTAACTTGCAGATCAAAGTTGCTCTTTTAACAGGTGTTATTTTGACGGCCCCTGTATGGCTCTACCAACTGTGGGCATTCATTGCGCCGGCATTACATCGAAAAGAGAGAAGGAATTCAATCTTTTTCATAATTGCGGCCACACCGTTTTTTGCCGCAGGCGCAACATTAGGGTATTTGATTCTTCCGGTCGCAATCCGAGTTCTCTTCGGCTTTACACCATCGGCGTTATCAAATTTGGTACGTTTCGATGACTACCTTGACTTTGTCCTTCGGGTAATTCTTTTATTTGGAATAGCATTTGAGTTACCTGTATTTCTTGTTACATTCAACGCTATTGGGTTCCTGAGCGGCAGAGCCATACTCCGTCCTTGGCGAATCTGGATCTTCGGAATAACTTTGTTTATCGCGGGGTTCACCCCAAGTGCTGATCCACTGTCAATGATTATGCTGGCCATTCCGCTCGTCTCGCTCTATTTTGCCGCTGGCGGAATAGCTCTTTTAAATGATCGTCGACGGGCTAAGAAGGAAACTTTCCTCACATGAAGTCCGACAGCTACTGGCTTGTTGTTATTAACCCTCATTCTGGAAATGGCAGAGGTGCAGTTGTTGGCACACGAGTCACTAATTTTCTCTCCCTAAAAGGTATTCGCTTTAAAATGCTCGCCGCAAGTTCCGCGGTAGAGCTTGCGCATCAGCTACGCCATGAGGTCACTAACAGTGAATTTGCTGGCGTTATTGCTGTTGGGGGAGATGGATTGGCACACCTTGTGATGCAGGTCTGCGTGCCACATCGACTTCCATTAGCCGTAGTCCCAGCAGGAACCGGTAATGATTTTGTTCGATCTCTGGGTTGGAATCTCGAGAAGATTGAGGATTTCCTTTCTCAGGTAATCTCAACTGAACCAACGCCAATTGATCTTGGAAATGTAGATTCTGAATGGTTTGGAGCGATTCTTTCCACTGGATTTGATTCTGTCGTCAATGAGCGTGCAAATTCATTATCTTGGCCAAAGGGACCGCAGCGATACAATCTAGCTATAGCTCTTGAGTTGCCAAAATTTAAAGCAATCGAATACGAGATCATCTGTGACGGAAAACGACTTCTGACCGAGGCGATGTTAGTTGCTGTGGGTAATGGCAAGTCTTATGGTGGGGGCATGAACATCTGTCCGCAAGCGCAGATGCACGATGGACTCTTCGACGTTGTGATCTTAGAGCCAGTTTCTAAAATTGAATTCTTAAGAGTTTTCCCAAAGGTTTATTCCGGTTCTCATATAACTCATCCAAGAATTAGAACAATGCGAGCGGCAAAGGTGAGCATTAATGCAGCCGCTGTTGCCTATGCAGATGGCGAACGAGTTGGATCAGCACCCATATCTGCAGAGTGCATCAAGGATGCTGGCCTGACATGGATGTTGTAGAGTCCCCGGCCGAGAAGTACGCGGCTGCCAAGAAACGTTCATCACACCCGCTGACCAATGATTTTCTGGCTCAATTTGATTTTGGCTTCGATGAATTTCAAATCACTGCCTGTCACGTCGTTGAAGAGGGACGAAGTGTCCTTGTTGCAGCACCAACTGGTGCCGGCAAGACAGTAGTTGGCGAATTCGCAGCCTTTAGTTCATTGGCAAAAGGGAAGAAATGCTTCTACACCACACCAATAAAGGCGCTCTCAAATCAGAAGTTCCATGAATTTGTTGAACGTTTCGGAGAGGAGCGAGTAGGCCTCCTTACCGGCGATACAAATATCAACTCTGATGCCGAGATCATGGTGATGACGACCGAAGTTCTACGAAATATGCTCTACGCAAATTCATCGACCTTGCTTAACTTAGGCGCAGTCGTGATGGATGAGGTCCACTATCTCGCAGATAAATTTCGCGGAGCAGTTTGGGAAGAGGTACTGATTCACCTCATGGAGAGTGTGCAAGTCATCTCTCTTTCTGCCACCGTTAGTAATGCCGAAGAGTTCGGCGAATGGCTCGGTGAGGTGCGAGGAGAAACTGATGTCATTGTCAGTGAAGTTCGACCAATTCCGCTCTATCAGCATGTTCTGATTGGCAATCGATTGATTGACTTGTTTAGTGAACCCGGTCGAGTTAATCCCGAAATTCTCAGCCTCGAACGTCAGGCGCTGAAGAGAGTAAGGGCTCCTCGCCATCGTGGAGATAGATTTGGCAATAACGAAGATCGACTTTCTCGTGATGAAGTCATTGAAAAGCTTCATCGAGAAAACCTACTTCCTGCAATTACCTTTATCTTCTCGCGCGCAGGTTGTGACGCTGCCGTTAAGCAATGTCTCAATGCCGGCATCAAACTGACCAATGCCGAAGAGCGGTTAGAGATTATGCGAACCGCAACTCTTTATACCCAGAATATTGCCGAAGAAGATTTGGATGTTCTTGGTTATCGCGAATGGTTACTCGCGCTCGAACGCGGGATTGCGGCACACCATGCCGGTTTGTTACCAAGTTTTAAGGCGGCGGTAGAGGATCTCTTTAAGCGCGGGTTAGTGAAAGCAGTATTTGCAACTGAGACTCTCGCTTTAGGTATCAACATGCCAGCTAGAACTGTTGTCTTGGAGAAATTAACCAAATGGAATGGCGAAGGCCATGTATCGATTACTCCGGGGGAGTACACACAACTTACTGGTCGTGCCGGGCGACGAGGTATTGATATCGAGGGCAATGCAGTTGTCTTATGGTCACCGACCGTTGATTCCGCAACTGCTGCTGGTCTTGCATCAACCCGTACTTATCCATTGCGTTCTTCCTTTACGCCGTCTTACAACATGTCGATTAACTTGATTGCGCGATTCGGAAAAGAACGTGCCCGCACCAGCCTTGAATCTTCCTTTGCCCAGTTTCAGGCAGATCGCGCTGTTGTCGGTCTAGTAAAACAGATTCGTAAGAATGATTTGGCGGCAAGTGAACAACTCGAATCTGCAATCTGCCATCTCGGTGATTTCTCTGAATATGCCGCAATTCGCTCAGAGATTAAGGAGACCGAGCGACTCTTAAGTAGAAGAGATAACCGACGTACCTTCGACAATCGTCAGCGCCAACATATGGAGAACGAGCTAGATCGTTTGCGTCGCGCCCTTCGTCAACATCAATGTCACCCATGTAATGACCGCGAAACTCATG
>CANGJV010000085.1 GCA_947454425.1 Candidatus Nanopelagicaceae bacterium | reverse complement strand
GAATATTGCGATCGTGGATACGAATAGATCCGCCACCAAGTTCGGTTCCGTTAAGAACAATGTCATAGGCATATGCGAGTGCGGTCGCTGGCTCGCTCTTAAAGGTAGCTGCGAATTCAGGCTTTGGACCAGTGAATGGATGGTGAACCGCAGTCCAACCGCCATTGTCGGTCGGCTCGAACATTGGAGCATCGACAACCCAGAGGAACTCCCACTGACCAACGGTGATCAATCCCCCGCGCTTACCAATTTCCAATCGAGCGGCGCCTAGTAATTGTTGCGATGCAGAACGTTCACCGGCGGCAAAGAATATTGCATCACCTTTCTTTGCTCCGACAAGTTCAGCGATTCCCGCAGCTTCATCCTCAGAAATATTCTTTGAAACTGGACCACCCAAGGATCCATCTTCATTGACGAGAATGTAAGCAATTCCCTTTGCACCGCGAGCTTTCGCCCAATCTTGCCACGCATCGAGTTCACGGCGAGGCGTAGCAGCGCCACCAGGCATTACAACGGCTCCAACATAAGGTGCCTGGAATACACGAAATGGTGTCTCTTTAAAGTAATCAGTTACCTCAACCAGCTCGTAGCCAAAACGAAGATCTGGCTTATCTGAACCAAATCGATCCATTGCATCTGCATAAGTCATATGGCGAATAGGAGTAGGAATGTCGTAACCAACAGATTCTTTCCAAATCTTTACCAAAATTTGTTCTGCCACAGCCAAGATATCGGCTTGATCGATAAAAGACATTTCGATATCGAGTTGGGTGAACTCTGGTTGGCGATCAGCGCGGAAATCTTCATCGCGGAAGCAGCGAGCAATCTGGTAGTAACGCTCCATACCTGCAACCATCAACAATTGTTTAAAGAGTTGCGGTGACTGTGGAAGGGCATACCAGCTACCTGGCTGTAGGCGGACTGGAACAAGAAAGTCACGCGCTCCCTCTGGAGTTGAACGAGTGAGGTAAGGCGTTTCAATCTCGTGAAAGTCGAGTTCTTCCATTACGCGACGAATTGCAGATGTCACTCTTGAACGCAGTCGCAAATTTGCAGCCGGACGCTCGCGGCGAAGGTCTAGGTAGCGATAGCGCAGGCGAACTTCTTCGCTGATCTCTGCATCTGACCCGGTATCAATCGGGAATGGAAGAGGAGCAGACTCGCTTAAGACGATTACATCTGCTGCCAGAATTTCGATTTCACCAGTAGGGATATTTGCATTTTCATTTCCAGCCGGACGTAAACGAACCGTTCCTTTGATCTGCAGACACCACTCGGCACGAAGTGCGCCAGCTACTGCCTCATCCGAGATAACAACTTGGACTGAACCAGTTCCATCACGAAGATCGATAAATGCCACACCACCATGATCTCGGCGACGTGAGACCCAGCCAGCAAGGGAGACGGTCGCTCCTGCATCGCTTGCGCGTAATGAGCCAGCATCGTGTGTACGTAACATTGTGATTCGCCTTTAGTAGTGGGTCTATGCCGGCGGTATTAAGCGCTCAGCACTTTCTGCAATTCCTCAATCTTAACGGAGATTAGAGTTCCATCGCTCATACGTTTGAGCTCTACTGAACCTGACTCCTTCTCGGTCTCGCCAATTACAGCGACAAATCGAGCACCGCTCTTATCGGCGCCTTTCATTGAACCCTTGAGCGAACGGTCTCCAAAAGCAACTTCTGCTGTAAACCCTTGGATACGAACCTTTGCGGCAACGGTCAGTGCAAATGCTTTCATCTCCTCGCCCAGCGGAATGATGTAGAGATCGGAGGTGAAGTTCTCGGTAGGTAATGTGTTCTCTGCAATTGATGCCAAGAGCGCTCGATCTACACCTAGACCGAAGCCAATTCCCGACAGCGCCTGTCCCCCAAGAACTTCCATCAATCCGTCATAACGTCCGCCGCCGCCAATACCGCTCTGAGCGCCAAGGTCGTCATGTACAAATTCGAAGGTGGTACCTGTGTAGTAATCGAGGCCACGAACCATTCTTTTATTTACCGTGTATGCAATATTGAGTTGATCGAGATAGCTCTTCACCTTCTCGAAATGAGCGCGTGAGTATTCAGAGAGATAGTCCATCAAAATCGGAGCATCCTGCATTGCGTTCTTAATCTCAGGGCGCTTATCATCGAAAATTCTAAGCGGATTAAGTTCAGCCCTGGCTCTGGTGGCTTCATCTAAATCTAATTTCTCAATAAATTTCATAAGATCAACGCGATGAGCAGCTCGAGATGGCGCATCTCCAAGAGAAGTGATCTCAAGACGATAATTCTTAAGACTCAGATTCTTAAAACCCTGATCTGCAATTGCTATAACTTCTGCATCTAACGCTGGGTCATCGATACCAATCGCCTCAATGCCAACCTGATAGAACTGGCGATAGCGTCCGGCCTGTGGACGTTCTGCTCTAAAGAATTGTCCTGAGTACCAAACTTTTACCGGTAGTTGACCACGGTCAAGATTGGATTCAATTACTGCGCGCATCACGCCGGCGGTACCTTCTGGACGCAATGTGATTGATCGTCCACCGCGATCTTCAAAGGTGTACATCTCTTTTGAAACTACATCCGTTGACTCTCCAACGCCACGATTAAATAACGCTGTATCTTCAAAGACTGGTAATTCCATCAACTGATATCCAGCGAGTTTGGCAGGGTAAATCAACTGCTCACGAACCCATTCAAAAGCTTGGGACTCAGGTGGCAGATATTCACGCACACCTTTCGGTGCTGCGAGCTTTTCAAATTTCATTGATTACCCTTCATCGAGCTAATTCTTTCAGATAAGGGTTGGTTTTGCGTTCATATTTGATTGTGGTCTCTGCCCCATGCCCTGGAAGCACTCGAACTTCATCATCGAGAGTCAGAACCTTCTTCCGGAGCGTCTTCTGCATATCACTCGCGCTGCCAGTTGGCAGATCAGTTCTGCCGATCGAGCCGGCAAAGAGGACATCGCCCGAGAGCAGAGTGTTACCGTTAACGAGAAACATCAATGAACCACGGGTATGACCAGGTGCGTGAATTGCACGAATCGAAAGGCCAAGTAAATTCAATTCAGATTCATCCTTGAGAAGTTCAACTTTCTCAGGCTCTTCGAAGTGAAGTCCACGGAGTTGCTCTGCGAACTGAGCGCCATGAATTCCAAGTGGTTCTGCAATAAAGCGACGGTCTTCTGGATGAATGTATGCCGGAATCCCATATCCATCTGCCAATGGTTTTACCGAAAAAGTATGGTCAAGGTGGCCATGGGTTAGGAGAGCTGCAACCGGCTTAAATCCTTCTTCCGCGACAATCATCTCGATCTCTGCGCTGATGTCCGTCATGCCAGGGTCGACGATGATGCACTCCGACCCCTTTTCAGCGGCGATAATCCAGCAATTCGTAGCAAACATTGGGGCGATAAACGAGCGTACGAGCATTCTTCTCCCTCAGTCATGAGCTAAAGCCAGCCCTCGATTTACGACGACACGAAGGACAGGGTACCTTTTACTCATTACAACCGCTCTTAACGAAGGCCACAAGGCCAACGCGCTGAAAGGGATCCACCATGACAGAGTCACATAACCCATCCGAAATCGCACAGGTAGCCAAGTCGCACATCAGCGCAGCTTCTGCATTAATCGGGGATCCTGCTCAATTCGGCCGTGTCGCAGAAGATGGCACAGTTTTTGTCCGCACCTCTTCCGGTGAGAAGCCAGTCGGTTCATATCCAGGCAAAAGTGCAGAAGAAGCGCTCGCTTATTTCGTACGTAAGTTTGAAGCGCTCGCATCTGAGGTTGCCCTCACTGCTGCACGAATTACCAGCGGTGCAATGGTTCCGCAGGATGCATATGAAGCCGTTAAGAAACTTCGCGCACAAGTTGCAGAACTCAATGGCGTTGGCGATCTTGCAGCACTTGCTGCCTCTGTCGAGCAGATAGAGCCACTAATTGAAGGTCATCGAGAAGCTTTTGAAGCTAAGAAGGCAGAAGAAGCGGCAAATAAGGCCGCTCGTCGCGAACAGATTTTGATTGAGAAAGAGAAGATTGTGGCAGAGGCGGAATCCTTGGCACTCTCAGAATCATGGAAGTCAACCGGTGATCGCTTGAAGGTTCTGCTTGATGAGTGGAAAGCGGCACCACGTCTTGATAAGAAGAGCGATGGAGATTTCTGGAAGCGCTTCTCCGCATCACGTAATAAATTTGATAAGCGCCGTCGCGCTCACTTTGCCCAGCTTGAAGCGGCTTCATCGGTTGTAACTTCGGCTAAAGAGATTATTGTGACTGAAGCAGAGAAGCTTGCTACGAGTACGGACTGGGTTGCCACAGCGCGACGCTTTAAAGCGCTCATGGATCAATGGAAGGCCGCTGGCCACGGTAAGAAGAGCGATGATACAAAGTTATGGAATCGCTTCAAGACGGCGCAGGATCAATTCTTTGCGGCTAAGAATTCTGATCTCGAAAGGCGCGAAGTCAGCATGGCAGCAAATCTGATTAAGCGCGAAGAGCTCCTTCCAAAGATTGAAGCTCT
>CANGJV010000084.1 GCA_947454425.1 Candidatus Nanopelagicaceae bacterium | reverse complement strand
GTTCTAGCAGTGCAACTGCAAAGGGAGTGTAAGAGCCAGCAATCAGCAGATTAATATTTGCGTGATCCCAGCGACGCCAAATCTTCTTCTTCTCTGGCACCCAAGGAACGCGATGATAAATAGCAGAGACGCTAAAGAGCATGATTGCGGTAATGGAGTAGAGGGCAACTGCAAACTTGAGTGATTCTTTACTAAGAATAAAGAGCACCAGCGAAGCGATTATTACAGCTGGCGTTGCGCCAAGATGGAACCAGCCCCGAAGCTTCGGCGGAGTTATAGGAGCAGGGGTCTGAGTCATGCTGGAAGCCTATTCGTTTGTGAGCTCTCGAACCGACTTCACAGTCAGCGAGGCGCAAGCTGCGATAAATGTAAGCGTGCCGGTTGCAATCAAAATGGTGCTGACACCAAAATGAGTGGCAAGTGGACCGGCAATGACGATGCCTAGGGGAGCAATTCCATACGAGCCCAAGGCATCATAAGCATTTACACGCGAGAAAGATTTCTCTGGAATATGAGTTTGCATAGCGGTATTCCAGGTCACCATGAAAAACTCGACGGTTAATCCGGAAAATACAGCTGATGCTATGCAGAGAAAGAGCGGTAAGTGGAATGCAAGCGAAAAGTCCCACACTGCAGAAATCGCTATCAAGATCATTGTCATAAATAGCGGCCGCTTAAATTTCTTCTTTAGAACAATGAATCCGCCAATCATCATTCCAGCTGTCATGCCAGCAAGATTGAGCGACCAATATCGTGGGCCGGTCTCAGGGTCCTTAAAGTTTAGCGGCCCCAGAACCTGCAACATAGATTCAAATGCCATATTGATGATTGCAAATGTGAGCACCATCGTGACAACCCACGAACGCGAGATAAATTCGCGCCAACCAACTTTGAGATCATGAAGAATTCCCGGACTCTCAATTTTGGACTTGCTTGGCAGATCAAGATTCCAAACAATCACACCAGCAATGAAGAAAGAGATGGCATCAACTAGTAATCCCCAGCCAGCATTGAATGTTGCAACAATTACTCCACCAAGCAATGTGCCAGAGATGTAACCAATATTGGTGAGCAATCCAACGACTGCATTACCTTCTTGCAACTTCTCCTTTGGAAGAATTTCTGGCATGACACCGGACATTGCGGGCCACCACAATGCGTTAAGAACTCCAAAGAGCCCACCCATAATCACCAGTAGCCAGATACTTGGGAATCCAAGAATGAGCGAGAGCGCACTTGTACCGGCCAAGAAACTGCCAATAACATCGCTGCCACCGACAATGCGGTTGCGCTTGAAGCGATCTGCAAAGACACCGCCAAATAACATAAAAGCAACCATCGGGAAGAATCTGGCGGACATCACCAAACTCAGATCGCGTCCGGTAGAACCTTCGATGCTTAAGACTCCGTATGCAAGGGCAATCGGAGACATTCCATTGCCAACATTGGAGACGAAACGAGAGGCGGCGAGCATTGAGAAGCCTTTATAAGAATGAAGCTCTCTGAGTTGTGCGCGCATTGAATAAGGGTACTTAAGAATTTCTTCTATATTCACTTTCGCGCAACATTTGGCCAGTATTATCTAGTGATGAAGATGTACATCTCTGAGTTCATTGGTACAGCCACTCTCGCATGGGTCGTGGTCGGATCCGGAATTATGGCCGAAACACTCACATCCGATATTGGCCTTCAGTTACTGATTAATGCATCGGCAATCGCTGCAATTCTCTGGTTACTGATAACCCTCTTCGGTCCAATTAGTGGAGCGCATTTCAATCCAGTTGTAAGTTCGATAGCCCTCTTCCGCAAAGAGTTAAAATTGAGTGAAACTTTTTTCTTTTTAATTTTGCAAACTGTGGGCGCTATCTCAGGAACAATCCTTGCAAATATCCTCTTTAGCCACGCTGCAATTGATATCTCGAGCAAGAACCGTGACGGTGCAAATATATTGGTCAGCGAAGTACTTGCAACGGCCGGTTTGATATTTGTGATTTTTCAACTCTCGACAATCAAAAAGGGTCGTTATGTTCCAGCAGGTGTGGCCCTTTGGATCTTTAGCGCGTGCTTTTTTACTTCCTCAACATCATTTGCAAATCCAGCAATCGCCATTGGGAGAATCTTTTCAAATAGTTTTGCAGGAATAGCACCACATTCGGCATATGCCTTTATTCCATTTCAGATAATCGGCGGCGCGCTTGGTTACTTACTCTTCAAAACCCTCAACCAGAAGGAATCAAAAAAATGACCGCTAAGAAAACCATTATGTTTGTCTGCGTACACAATGCAGGTCGTTCTCAGATGGCTGCTGGTTTTATGCGCGAACTTGGGGGAGAGCGCGTTGAAGTACTCTCCGCCGGCTCTGCTCCAAAGGATTCAATCAATCCAGTTGCTGTTGAAGCGATGGCCGAGCTCGGCATCGATATTGCCAATCAGAAGCCGAAGGTCCTGACTCCCGAGGCGGTCCAGCAATCCGATGTAGTCATCACCATGGGATGTGGAGATGCCTGCCCCTTCTACCCAGGCAAGCGATACGAGGATTGGGTACTCGATGATCCAGCTGGTCAGGGGATCGATTCAGTACGGGTCATCCGAGATGAGATTAAGGGCCGAGTCGAGGCCCTCCTCTCTGAAATTTTTTAAATTTCACCCCTAAATCACGCGTAACTCGCTGGTAATAAGCGAGAAATTCTTCTAAGAAATCTGCCGTTTATAGGTGCAATCGAGTCGCATTAAGGTCACAATTTGGTCATCGAAGGTCAGGGTTGTCCTTAGGGCAACCCATTGTCCTAAGGTCGTACGGACTACCTGGTCCGCAATGATGAAGAATCACGAAAGGCACATTCGTTATGTCAGTAACACTCGACAGCAACCAGTGGAATCTTGTTTATAACATTTTCTCATTTGGTTTGATTTCTATGCTCGCATGCACCGTGTACACATTAGTTTCACAGTCACGCGTTCTGCCTAAGTACCGTAATGCTCTCGTAATGTCATCAATGGTTACATTCATCGCTGGCTACCACTACTGGAGAATCTTCAACTCATTCAATGAGGCTACAACTGCAGGTTCATTCGAAGTAAACGTTTCAGGTGCGAACGGCGCATTCAACGAGGCATACCGCTACGTTGACTGGCTACTTACTGTTCCACTACTTCTCGTAGAGGTAATTGCTGTATTGGCACTTGCTAAGGAACTTTCAAAGTCACTTATCATGCGTCTAGTTCCAGCATCAGCTGCAATGATCGCACTCGGATACCCAGGTGAGATTTCAGATGTTCGTGGAACACAGATCCTCTTCGGTGTTCTTTCAACACTTCCATTCCTCTACATCCTTTATGTTCTCTTCGTAGAACTTACAAAGTCACTAGAGCGTCAGCCTGCTGGAGTTGCAGACACTGTAAAGCGTCTTCGCCTTCTCCTCATCGCTACATGGGGCGTGTACCCAATCTCATACATCCTTGGAATGCAGGGTGATCCAACAGCTAGCTCATTCGTGGGCGTTCAGGTTGGTTACACAATTGCAGATATCCTTGCGAAGTGTGTATTCGGTCTAACAATTCTCAAGATCGCACGTATGAAGTCACATGCTGAAGGAATGGCTGCTGACCACTAAGTATCATCAATAAGTTAAATATTTAACTTATTAGGCAAGGGCGTCGAGCAATCGGCGCCCTTCGCCATTACTCTTAGATATATGAAAAGCGTACGCTTAAATAATTATCGAATGGCAGCTTATGCCGCGTTAGCAGTCGGCCTGATTAACCTTCGCTATCAGACTGGATCTGATGGCAACCTCAGCAAGAGCGCTGCTCTATTTGTGCCAGGAGCGCTACTACTAGGAATTTCATTTCTTCCGGCAGGCAAGAAGTGGTTAGAGAGCAAAGCAGCGCTAGCCGTTATCACCACGCTCGGCCTGGTATTGCTCGCTTATAGTTTTATTGTGTAGTTAAATTTATTTTCAATTCCGACACTTTTTAATTCCTAAATTGAATATCTTGCTTCTTCATTTCCGCAACAAGAATGCGGATTGCATTGGGAGTCATGCCTTTTAGTTCTTTCAAAGCTGCAAGTGAAACTTTACGAAGATCGGCAATCGCATAAAGCCCATCGTCGATAAGAGCGTGACGAACAGGTGTAGGTAAGCCAATTTCCCGCCATGCTTCATCAACGCCTTCGTATGGATCAATTAATACTTCTCCGCGAGCATCGGGTAGAAGCGCGGCTGCCTTCTCTGCACGACGTGCTGCAGCTGCGCGCTTCGCCTCTGCTTGCAACATCTTTAACTTTGCTGGAGATTGTTTCGCCATCAGTAGCCTGCTCGATTATTAAAGGGCGAAGAGAACTGCAGTTAAAATCAAAGCCAAGAGTGCGCTCTGCCCAATAATCTTAAATGCATAAGCACGATCGGCAGCAAGAGCAACTGGGTCGATAACCTTGGTGACATTTCCAGCTTTGCCGAAATTAAGTACGCCAGAGAGACCGTATGCAAAACAGAATTTACGGCGAGCTTGGATAAATCCAACTGATGCCAGCATGGCGGGAATAAATGCAATAAACCGAAG
>CANGJV010000083.1 GCA_947454425.1 Candidatus Nanopelagicaceae bacterium | reverse complement strand
TCCATGTTTTATGTATTTTGATGCAGAGTTCCTTATTGCCGGTCAGCAATCAAATCAAGCCGCCCTCCAGCTTGCCTTTGATCAACTAGCCCTCAATCCACGTTGCGTCTCGGCCGAGATTGCCATCACCCGGGCAGTCGTAAATTCTGGCGACACCACCAACTTAGGACCGTTGATCTCCCAACTATTGGAGCATGCTCCAGCACGCTCAGAGAGCCTCTCATTCGGAATGTATTACGCCAACAGAACTGGCAACGAAGCGCTTACAAAGAGTTTGCAGGCACGCTTAAACCAACTCGGATTAGTTTACGTTCCAGGCAAACTCGGCTAGCTCTTACGAGGGTTAGACCAGAGAGAACTTGAACCGGTATATTTCGATTATGTCCTTTGCGGAGTTTCGTTACCGGTTGCAAGACCGTTTCAATGAATTCTGGCATTCCGAAAAACGTTCGGTAAAGGCAATTTCACGTCTTTTGGCATTTACTCTCTTTGCAGCGGTAGTCACCACCATCGCTCCTACATTGGCCGATGAACTTTCAACAAATCCGCAAATGCTCGAACCAGTAGCTCAAGTAAGTGAGAGCAGCACAACCACCATCGCTATCGAAGAGACGGCTACTGCCTCGCCAACCCCATCGGCCACTTTCTCATCCGATCCGGTTTTCTCACCAGCGCCAGTAGCACAATCAACGCAGACTCCATTGCCCGAAAGTTCAGATAGCGCAACATCTACTGGTGTGGGTTATCCATTTGAGATTCAACCGCGCTACATCGTCAAAGTTCCACCAACTGGAGCAATCGATCCGCGGGCTGCGACTTATTTCTTGCCACACATTTATGCATCGGTCAGCGACCCTAAGGTTGACTTCACCATGGTCTGCATTAATGGAACTTCTGGAATGAAATTTGATGCACTCAAGAAGGGTGTGCCGAACAATGCAGATGAAGGCAATGAACTTATCTATGGTGACCAGACCGGACTTCTCGTAATCTCAGCCGAGACCAACCGACTGATTAATCTCATCAACTCTTTTAACGGTCTCTTCATTAGTACTTGGGCCGGCGGACTCTCGGGACGTTCCCTGACACTTCGCTTTGTAGCGGTCACAAATCCAGTTGCCGACCCAGCGTTGTGCAGTGCAGCAAAATCTGGCGCCGTCATGACGCTTCGGCCCCTGGCGCTCGATCTCTCCACCGTTAAAGGTGGCGGATCTCTCAAATAGCTCGCCATTCACCCGTTTAATAGTGCAGTCGGGGGCCTCTTGGCGACTTTACTAGCCTGAACTCGCGGTCTAGGATTGGCAGCAATCTCTCCCTGAAGCGATAGTTTTGGGGGGTTAGCCGCGCTATACCGAGAAGAAAGGAGCGCTCGCGTGACTTTGCATTCACCCTTGAGCGGTCCTGTTAACTCCGGTTTTGGCGGAGGCAAGAAACATAAATCAAAGTTTGTTCTCGGCGTTGCCATCATGGGATTGATTCCATTTGTGATGTCCACCTTTGCAGCGAGCGTAACTGTCGGAAATGGCGCGCTTGAATTCGGCCAAGGATCACAGCAAGCAATTGCATGCGATAGCAAGATTTACATTGCAATGGGCGAAGAATGGCACGCTCAACCAACCGATCTCGATGCATCAGCAGGATTCTTCCGCGTTCGCGCAGTTACTGTTTCAAATCTTGATCTACAAGCCTGCGCCGGTAAGAAGTTGCGCATCCGTTTGATTGACGGAACCTCACAAGAAATCAGTATCGGTGCAATTCCAGATGCAAAGGTTCTTCAAGTCTCGCTTCCTGCCGCATTGCCTACGGCAAATATCAGCGACCCAACTGCGCTCTTACTTTCTTATCTCACCGGAACTGGCAATCCAATTACCGGGACGCTGCTTGCAAGTGCAGCAGTTTCAGTCAGCGGCACATCTATCTACGATGGAAGCGTTCTCTCTGCCAATAATGCAGATGTCACCTTCTTCATCGATCCAAGCGCTTCGGTCGTCAACATTGATGGCCAGCTTGTCCGCCGCACCACAGTCGAAACTATCGACAACCCAGCAGCAAGCGCTCCTGCGCCTGCACCAAGTGGGACACCAACGCCAAGTAGCTCGCCTACGCCATAACTCAAGAATTCTCGCTAAGAAATTAGTGAGCATACCCAAGCATCGTTCCACAGCGATGCGAAGGTGTAGTAAACAAGGTGGAATCGTTAATATGAATGGGGAATATAGGAATGGAAATCTTAAAGTTTGAAGAAGGCGCATCAACGCCTCGTAAGAGAGCTCCAAAGAAGAGCAATCTCAAGTCACTTGCTGGCCTTGCAACAGTTGCAGCGGTCGCAGTACTTGGCTCGACACTCGCAGCTAACATCTCACTTGGTTCAGGCGCAGCGCTTGAATTCGGTCAGGGTGTTCAGGTAACTGCAGCATGCGACAGCGCAATCACATTGGCACCAAAGGTGACCTTCGTAAACAGCGCTACAACACCACAGTTCTACTTCTCGACCGTCTCATTCTCAGATGTCGATGGTCGCGCACTTAACAGCGCAACTTCAGGTGGCGGAACCGGCTGTGCGACTCGTACATTGCAGCTCAATGCTTATGGAGATTCATCAGCAACACCAATCTCATTCGCAACAGTCTCTAGCGCGCTAGTTTCAGTAGCGACAGTCGGAATTAACGGTTCAACACCTGTTACTTCAGCCGGCTTCACTATTGCTAACACTGCAAACCTTGCTTCTGCGACATCATCATTTGATCTCGGAATCAATATGCCTGCAGCAACATCTGGCGCAATCTACAAGCTCACGCTCCAGAGCAACTAAGGAATATATCCAACCCATTTAACGATTCTCTAATACGTCGATAGAGGCCACAGATATGTGCGCTTCTATCGACGTATAAGGGGAGTAGTTAGATAAAAGTTTTTTGAAAGAAGAGAATGAACCTACTTAAGCGGTATGAAAGTGATGACTTTGACGAGTCATCTGCTTTTGACGACGCTGAATACGGTGAGTTCGAAGAAACAAGAACTTCCAAGCCCTTCTTAGTGAAGGCGATTGCCATGATTGTGGCAGTGACAGGAATTGCATACGGCGCAAATATCGCCCTTACTCCAGCTGGCGGTAAGGCAGAGTTTGGTCAGGGTTACATCACAACCACCGCTTGCGACACAGTTGGCGGCGTCACGGTTATTCCTTATGCAGGATTTATCAACGACACTGGTACCGGTAAGTTCAGCCTCGACTCGATCATCTTAGAAAATCTCGATGATACATGCGTCGGAAATGATTTTGTCATTCAGGTTTATGGTGAGACCGGAAATGCGCTTACTGTTTCTGAATCTGCAACATCAGCAGGCGGTGGTTCATATCAGACCTACGACTTAGCGAGATTCTGGTACAAAGATTCCTCAACAGTTTTAGCTTATGACACCTCATATACAGATTTTGATATTTTGACTGACACCTCAGCAGGTTCATCCGAGTTCACTAGTGACTTGGGTTCAATTCAGATAACTTTCGACCCTGATCGCACTCTTACTTTCGCCGATGCGACTTTGGTCCGCAGAATTACCATTCAAACCGTCAAGCATTAATCATGAGTTCAGAGGTAATCCGCCGCCCTCTCTTCGAGGCAACATCAACTGAAGAGATGTGGGTTGAGGGAAACTCAGATTTTCCGGATTCAAAGGTTTTAGTAACTATCTCCAACTCCCGCGGCGAGCGAACATATTTGATCACTCCCACCGACATCGTTAAGACGAAATCAAAGATGTTTGTTCAGGCTCCGCCAGAGCGAATTTCAACGGCAGAGCAAGCTCGAAAAAATAGAATTGGCACAGCGGTAAAGTTTCTTGGATACGCGCTTAGTGCAATCTTGATCTCGTTCTCAGTGTTATCTGCATCTGGTTTTGTGAAGGCACGTGTGGTTCTCACCGGATCAATGGAGCCGTACATTAAACCTGGCGACGTTGTACTTCTTGCACCGACTCCAAGAACACTTCCAAAACTTGGTGATGTTGCCGCCTACACTGCTCGCCGATTTAGCGGCGAGCCAGTGGGAATCTTTACCCACCGAGTCATTGGTGGAGATCCAGTAAATGGCTGGATTATGAAAGGTGATTCCAATCCATCGCCAGATATTCAGCGACCAAAGAATGATGACATCAGCGGCGTCGTATTCTTTGTGATTCCTTGGATTGGTAAGTTAATGGCTCCGAAGATGTTGATGATCTTGATTCCGGTGGGTCTTGGAATCTGGTTGATCATCGATACATTGAAGGGTGATTCGTGATGCGTCGCCTAAAAATTGTTGCACTTTCACTGATTGCACTTTTGTTTGCCCCAACTGCAGCGCAGGCATTCGATATTCCACTACTCACCTGGGAGCGCGGACGCGAGCAACAAGTTGTTCTCGGCGGGGGAGCGTATACACAGAGTTGGACGTTGACGTTGGAAGGCAATGGCGCAAAGCCTCTTACCTTCACTGCCAGCCAAAGAAATGCTGCTGGATATGTTGTTTATTCGGTATTGGTTCCTAGTACCTATCCACTTGGAGCATATTCAATTGTCACAATTGGAAAAGGCTCACCACGTACGGTAGTAGCAGGCATAAATCTCATCGGCCAGCGAAGTGCGACTGTGGGCAATAACTTATTTGACCTCACACTCATTATTGCTATTTTCGTT
>CANGJV010000082.1 GCA_947454425.1 Candidatus Nanopelagicaceae bacterium | reverse complement strand
GGTGGTTCCGTCAAAGGTGTAATATCCGACACCCGAATTTGTGTGCACCGGAGCAACTGAACCAAAGGTCATTGACGATGCCACATCATTAGCACCGGCGGTCGCATTTGCATCAAGGGTCAGCCCGGTCTGAATTAAATTTGAATTTGCCGCGCTTGCATTGCTAGAGCTGACATTTGGATAAAAGACGGGGCCAACAACCACATTGAGCAGGGATAGGAATATGACAACGGCAGTCGATCGGGCAATACGCCGTTTCAGTGTGCCAACCATGTTTCGATTTTATCCCGTGTGATTAGTGGGGCAAAGTTTTCTTATTTAGTCGACTCAGATGCTGCAAGTTGACCACAGGCACCATCGATTTCACGCCCACGCGTATCTCGGACAGTGACTGGGACCCCATAGGACTCAAGCACGCGGACAAATTCAGCTTCATCTTCCCGGCGTGAGGCGGTCCACTTCGAACCAGGGGTTGGGTTGAGGGGAATCAAATTCACGTGCGCAGCCCGGTTCTTGAGCATGCGACCCAATAGATCTGCGCGCCAAGCCTGATCATTAATATCGCGGATCAGCGCGTACTCGATTGAGTAGCGACGACCTGTCTTCTTCTCGTAGGCATCTGCTGCAGCAAGAATTTCGCGAACAGGGAAACGATTGTTAATTGGAACGAGTGAATCACGAAGTTCATCATCTGGGGTGTGAAGTGAAATTGCTAAAGTGCAGTTAATTCCTTCTTCCATCAACTTCTCAACGCCGTTGACTAAACCAACTGTTGAAACTGTGACAGAACGAGCAGAGATTCCAAGCCCATCGGGATTAGCATCGACAATATTGTGAAGAGTGCGAACAACTGCGTTGTAATTGGCAAGTGGCTCGCCCATACCCATAAAGACAATGTTGGAAAGTCGAGTTGGACCACCAGGAAGTTCGCCATTTGCGCAAGCACGAGCTGCAGCAACAATTTGATCAGTGATTTCAGCTGCTGTCAGATTTCGCTTGAGACCACCTTGACCCGTGGCACAGAATGGACAGTTCATGCCGCAACCTGCCTGCGATGAGATACAGACCGTGACGCGATCGGTATAACGCATTAAAACTGATTCAACGAGAGTTCCATCATGTAATTTCCAGAGATCTTTACGAGTCATTCCACCATCGGTTGTACGCGTGGTCACTAACTCCATCAATTGCGGGGTCAATGCATCGGCAATCGCTTGTCGTTGATCTGCCGGAATATCCGACCAGGTAGATGGATCGTTATTGAGATGTGAGAAATAGTGAGTTGCTACTTGTGCTGCGCGATATGGCTGAAAGCCAAGCTCTTTCGCAAAGTTCTTACGTTCTTCCGGTGAAAAGTCTGCAATGTGCTTTGGTGCCTTCTTCTTTTGGACTGGCTCGTCAAAGATTAAGTTAAGTTCTTCATTGGTGCGGCTCATAGCAGTCCTGAATCCTGTGCACGTCGCACGATTTCGAGTGCGAGCCACAGGGTTGGAGCTGCAAAGAGAATTGAATCTATTCGGTCGAGGACTCCCCCGTGACCAGGCAAGAGTGCGCCCATATCTTTAATAGCAAGGTCGCGTTTAATCGCAGATTCTATCAAGTCGCCGACCGTGCCAGAGATAACAACTGCAAGACCAGCCAGAGCTCCCAGCCACATGTGCGCATTTAGAATGAAATGAAATGCTGCGGCGCCGGCAATCGTTGTGAAAAAGAGCGAGCCGGCAAATCCTTCCCAAGTCTTCTTGGGGCTTACCTTCGGTGCCATTGCATGCTTTCCAATAGCCATACCTATTAAGTAGGCAAATGTGTCATTGCACGCAATAAGAATGACAAAAGTCATCATGCGCTCAAAACCATTATGTGGACGAGCAAGGAGAATCAAGAATCCAGCGAGAAATGGAATATAGATAAGGGTAAGCGCATAAGCCGACGCGCTTTGAATAAAGTGCTCTGGGCCTTTTGGAAGCAAGAGTGCAAGTAAACACGGAAGTGCAACCGCAGTTGCAACGGCTAGGCCATTTACTCCGCCAAACCAGGCGGCGGCTGCCATTCCGATAGAAGCAAGTGCGAGCGGTAGAAATGAGAGCTCGATATTAACTTTTTTAAGTGCGCCGACCATCTCTCGAACGCCAAGGACCATTGCGAGACCAACAATGCCGGCGAAAATTGCGCGGTAATAATTTAATGAGAACCAGACTATTGCAAAGAGAAGAACCGATACGCCAATCGAAGGAAGCAGTTTTCTGCCAGCGCGCTTATTTATCGCATCATTGATTGCATGTAAGTCAGACATGATTAGTTGCGAGGATTAAACCTCGAGGAGCTCAGCTTCCTTATGCTTAAGTAGCTCATCAATCTTTGCAACATGATCAGATGTAATCTTCTCAAGTTCTTTCTCGCCACGGCTGAGATCATCTTTGGAGATGTCACCGTCTTTCTCAGCCTTCTCCATCGCCTCTTTTGCAGCACGGCGGATGTTGCGCATAGAAATCTTTGAATCTTCAGCCTTTGTCTTCGCAACCTTGATGTAATCCTTGCGACGTTCTTCTGTTAATTGAGGAAGTGCTACTCGGATAACGACTCCATCCGAGGCAGGATTTACGCCAAGATCTGAATCACGAATTGCCTTCTCAATTGAAGCCATTGCGCCTTTATCGAAGGGTGAAACAAGAGCGAGACGGTTCTCGGGAATCTGGATAGATGCCAACTGTGAGAGCGCGGTATATGTGCCGTAGTAATCGACCATAATTTTGTTAAACATACCTGGATGCGCGCGACCTGTACGGATTGCTCCGAAGTCATCCTTTGCAACTTCAACAGCTTTGTTCATCTTCTCTGTTGCCTCTTTGAGTGAGGTTGCTACATCTGCCATGGTCTTCTCTCTTCTTGCCTAATAGCCTCGTTAGGAAACGAGGGTTCCAATCTTTTCGCCGCGAACAGCGCGACCGATATTGCCATGCGACATCAAGTCAAAGACAACGATAGGCAACTTATTTTCGCGACAGAGGCTAAATGCTGCTGCATCAGCAACTGCAAGTGACTTCTGAAGAACTTCATCATATGAAATTTCATCAAATTTAACAGCACTCGAATCTTTACGTGGATCTGCGTTATAGACGCCGTCAACGCCAGACTTTGCGAGCAAGAGTGCGTTGGCACCAATCTCAAGTGCCCGCTGAGCTGCGACTGTATCCGTTGTAAAGAATGGCATTCCGGCGCCGGCACCAAAAATTACGACACGACCTTTTTCAAGGTGGCGAATTGCTCGACGTGGAACATATGGCTCTGCAACCTGTCCCATGGTGATTGCGGTCTGAACGCGGGTATCAACACCTTCACGTTCGAGGAAATCTTGTAACGCTAAACAGTTCATGACTGTTCCAAGCATTCCCATATAGTCGGCGCGAGTACGTTCCATACCGCGCTCTGAGAGTTCGGCGCCACGGAAGAAGTTTCCGCCGCCAACAACAATGGCGACCTGTACTCCCCCGCGCACTACATCTGCGATCTGCTTTGCAACATCAACAAGTACATCGGGATCGAGACCGACGCCCTTGCCTCCTCCAAAAACTTCTCCCGAAAGCTTAAGGAGCACCCTCTGATATGAACCACGGTTCGCTGTCATGAGAATGCTCCTCTTCGCTTTAATTCGAGTTAATTCCTATTAGGAATTGTATTACTGGCCAACGCGGAAGCGGTGGAATGCCTTAACGGCGGTTCCTGCTTCGTCAAGAATCTGCTGAACAGTCTTCTTTGCATCCTTTGCGAAAGCTTGCTCGAGAAGTGAAACTTCCTTTACAAAGCCAGTGATGCGACCTTCAACGATCTTGGAGAGAGCTGCTTCAGGCTTGCCTTCTGCCTTTGCTGTCTCTTCTGCAACGCGACGCTCGTTCTCGATTAGGTCAGCTGGGACCTCATCGCGATTTACGAACTTAGGTGCAAAGGCTGCAATGTGCTGTGCAACATCGCGACCGATTTCAGTAGCTTCCTTTGCAAGTGAGACGAGAACGCCTACCTGTGGTGGAAGATCTGGTGAAGTCTTGTGAAGGTAGAGACCAACTGGACCGTTGATTACTGCAACGTTGCGGATCTCAATCTTCTCACCGAGCATTGCATTACCTTCATCGATAACTTCCTGAACAGTCTTGCCTGCTGATGTCTTAGCTGCAAGGAACGAAGCAACATCTGGAGTCTTAACCTCAAGAAGTGTCGCAACAAGCTCATCGCCAAGTGCGATAAAACGCTCGCCCTTTGCAACGAAGTCGGTCTCACAGTTGAGCTCGAGCATTACGCCAGTCTCTCCTGAAACCTTTGCAACAACGAGACCGTTTGAAGTTAAACGACCTTCGCGCTTTGTGACGCCCTTTTGACCTTTAACGCGAATGATTTCAACAGCCTTGTCGTAATCACCATCTGCCTCATCAAGTGCCTTCTTGCAATCGAGCATTCCTGCTGCAGTTGCTTCGCGAAGACGCTTTACATCATCTGCTGTGTAGTTAGCCATTTGAATTATGCCTCCGGTGTTGTTGCAGGTGCCTCAACCGCAGGAGCTGCAGGTGCTGCGTTGTCGAGAATCTCCTTCTCCCAATCAGCAAGTGGTTCTGCTGCAGGAGTAGCTGGCGCTGCATTTGCAGAGCGTGACTTCATGCCATCTGCAATTGCATCTGTGATAACGCGTGTGAGAAGTTCGATTGAACGAATCGCATCGTCATTACCAGGAATCTTGTAATCAACTTCATCTGGATCGCAGTTTGTATCGAGGATTGCGATAACTGGAATACCAAGCTTCTTCGC
>CANGJV010000081.1 GCA_947454425.1 Candidatus Nanopelagicaceae bacterium | reverse complement strand
GTTGTGTGCATGCGCCTGTGACGCGGCGAGCGCGGATCTTTCCGCGATCTGAGATGTACTTGCGAAGTGTCGCAATATCTTTGTAATCGATATATGTGACCTTGTCGCGACAGAAGCTGCAAGGCTTCTTCTTGAACTTCTTATTAAGAGCAGCAGCTTTCGCGCCCTTGTTCTTAACCTCTTTGAGGTTACGGTTATTTCTTGCTCCCATTGTGGTGCTCCTTTTCGGGCCCTAACTTCTTACGGTTAGGAATGGATTGGTTACGGATTTGTTAGAAAGGTGGTTCGTCGGTTGTAGATGGAGATCCCCATCCACCACCGGCTGGTGACGTTGATGCTGCAGCCCATGGATCTTCATTGAATTCAGCAGCAGGAGCTGAGAAGCCCCCTCCAGCGTTTCCGCCTGCAGCACGCTGGGTACGAGTGACCTTAGCTGTTGCATTGCGAAGTGATGGACCTACTTCATCAACTTCTACCTCAAAGACTGTGCGCTTCTCGCCTTCTTTTGTCTCATATGAACGTTGCTTGAGACGACCTGTAAGAATGACGCGCATTCCCTTGGTCAATGACTCAGCAACATTCTCAGCAGCTTGACGCCAGATATTGCATTGAAGGAAGAGGCTCTCGCCATCTTTCCACTCGTTTGTAGTTTTATCTAAGTAACGAGGGGTTGAAGCAACGCGGAATTTAGCTACCGCTGCACCCGATGGGGTAAAGCGAAGCTCTGGATCGTCAACGAGGTTGCCGACCAATGTGATTGTTGTATCTCCTGCTGCCATTTTTATACCTTCTATTCTTCTCTGGGGTTTTCTACTGGTTGAGTCCGTGCTTATAAGTTACTCGCCACCGCCCACAAACTTTGGAAGCAATTCCGCTGTTGTGGAAGGATTTTCCGAAATTACTCGGGGCGCATCACCTTTGTGCGAAGGATTGATTCGTTCAAGTTGAGCTGACGATCGAGCTCCTTGATTGCCGCTGGCTCACAGTTCATATCTGCAACTGCGTAGATGCCTTCTGGCTTCTTGTTGATTTCGAATGAGAGACGACGCTTGCCCCAAACATCGAGCTTGTTGACGACTCCACCGGAATCTTTGATGATCTTGAGATAAGTCTCAAGTGATGGTGTGACTGTACGTTCTTCTAGATCTGGATCAAGAATGATCATGAGTTCATAGTGACGCATGTGTTAACCCGACCTCCTCTGGACTAAGACGGCCACGGTATTTCCGTGACAGGAGGGTTAAAAACCTGATTTGTTAGGCAGGTTGCCTTTCAAAGCAGGAGGTTAAGGGTAACTCGCGCCGCGTGAAAGGAGAAATTTACGCTCGTTATACCGGTAATTCAGGCCAGCGCTCGAAGCTGAGCAGGCCGCCAGAGCGGTATCTCCTGGCCAGCGCTACCGCCAAAGCAATTGCTGCGGCAATTCGGATTAAGGCAATGAGTGCGTAAGCCTTAACAGGTAATCCAAAGTGTGCGCCAGTTAAAAGTGCCAAGTGTTGCCAGATAGCGAGGTGGTAAATCAACTCTGCAATCTGCCAGCCCCAAAACCATGAGAGATCACGTTTATCTTTAAGTGCAATTAGCGCCAATGGTGTTAACCAAAGAACATACTGAGGTGAATAAACCTTGCTCACTGTCATAAGAACGATAAAGATAAAGATTGCGCTCTGGGCAAGAGTGAGGCTCTCTTTGCTCTGCAATAAAAAGATTGCAACTATCAAAATACCAATAAGCAGAGTCAGAATTGAAAGGTAATTGATATGTGTCAGATTAATTCCAAAGACACTGAGGACATACCAGATTGAGCCCCAATCAGCCTCACGGTGAAGATTGAGATCATAGAAACGCCACCAGCCAGCTGGCGTCGTTAATGCAAAAGGTAGATTGATTAAGAAAAATATCCCTAATGTGGTTGCGCAATATTTGAGCATCTTCACAACTTCGTGACGACGTAGATAAATAATTGCGATTGGTACTAATAAAACTATTGGAAAGAATTTAGTTGCAGTTGAGATACCCAGTATTGCAGCGCTCGCATACTCTTTATTTTGATCGAACCAATAGATGGCTAATAACATCGTGACAATCGCCCAGAGATCCCAATTGATAAACATCGCAGCGATTCCAGTTGGGGTAAGGATGTAAATTAAAGTGCTCTCGGGACGTATTCGATAGAGAATCAGTGCCGATGCTATAAAGAGTAAGGCGAGCAATATTGCACTGAAATTAAAGTAGCTCACCGGTCCGTCCGGAGACACTTTCGCAGTTGCCCACATGACAAAGCCCTGCAAGGCAGGATATTCAACAGCTTCTTCTCCACCGCTGTATGGCCACTGCCCTTTACCGAATGCACGTTCGCTAAAGAGCGCAGGTAGATCGCTATAACAAGCATGAATATATTGATCAGGACCAGCCCAAGTTGATTTTTCGCAGTGGCTAAATTTTGCAAAGGAAAATAGCGAGGCAAGTATTGCTAATAGAACAATGACGCGAGTATTTACGCGCATAGATTGATACCTATTACTTACTCTTCATTGATTGTTTGCCACCACTTGTCATAACAATCGGATCAAGTCCACCGATATTTGATGGCGCAGGAAAATCCATTACCGGCTCGTCTTTTAGCGCGCCTTTCATAAAGGCGGTCCAAATCTTTGCTGGGAATGTTCCACCGGTAACAGAGGTCAAGCCACCAATGCCGTTAAGTGATTCGGATGCGCTATCTCTAAAGAGCGCAACTGATGCCGCAAGATTTGGCGTATAGGCGCTAAACCATGCCGATGCATTTGATTGCGATGTTCCAGTTTTACCAGCAGCTGGTCGCCCAAGTGCTAACGCTGCAGATCCAGTTCCGCCATTAACAACGCTCTTGAGCGCATAGGTGAGGTCTGCCATCACATCAGCGTTGAAGACTTGTTGGTTCTGTGGTTTGCCTTCATAGAGCACGCCTTTATTGGGACCAATGACTTGAGAAATCATGTATGGCTTTGAGTAAATTCCGTTAGCAGCAAAAGTTGCATATGAGTTTGCAACATCGATGACATGCGGACTTGCAACGCCAAGTACAACAGATGGTGTTGGCATCATTGCCACATTCTCTGGAATTCCAGCGCGGCGGGCGACATCAACAACTTTATCCATGCCGGCCTTAATACCTAGCGGCACATAGACGGTGTTTACTGAATGCTGGGTTGCTGTTAATAAATTAATTTGGCCCCAGCCTTCTCCACCGTAATTATCAACAATGTAAGGCTTGCCTAGATCATCAAAAGTTTGTGGGGTATCGCCGTTCCACATTGATGTCAGTGGGATTCCTTGTTCGAGAGCTGCGACAAGTGCAAATGGTTTAAAGGTAGAACCAGCGAGCGCAATAGATTGGGTCGCATCATTGAGTTGGCGCACTACATAATCTTTTCCACCATACATGGCTACGACTTCACCTGTACCCGGACGAATTGCAACCAGGCCTATATGAAGGTTTGCTGGTGCTTTTGCTGGATACAACTTATTTACTGCATCAACAGCAGATTGTTGTGCGCGCTGCTCGAGCGTGGTCTTGATGACATAACCGCCAACCATCAATTGCTCTTGCGTAAAACCAAGCTTTGCTAACTCTTTCTGTGCCGCATCGATGATGTATCCCTTAGGGCCACTGAGTGAACCACCGGTCGTGCGAGGTGAGACGGGTGGCATCTTCGCCGCTTTCGCCTCTGCGGGAGTAATCCACTTCTCGGCCAGCATTCCTTGAATAACATAGTGAAAACGCGCTTCAAGTCGAGTTGCATTCCGCTTCTTCTGCGCAGCATCACCAAAATCTGGGTCATATAAGCCGGGGGATCGCAAAATACTGGCAATCACTGCCGATTGCGAGATTGAAAGTTGATTAGCATTTCGGTTGAAGTATTGCTGAGCTGCAGTCTGTACTCCATATGAACCTCGGCCAAAGTAAATGGTGTTGAGGTAGTTTTCTAAAATCTGATCTTTCGTCAGCGCATTCTCCAGCTTAAGCGAAATGACTAACTCTTTAATCTTTCGCTGAACACTTCGTTCGGGAGTCAGAAATGCAGTCTTGGCATATTGCTGTGTAATCGTAGAGCCACCGCGTCCCTGTCCAAGGGTAAGAACATTGGAAAGTAGCGCATGACCTAAACCGGTGACGCTAAATGCTCGATTGGAATAAAAATTTCGATCTTCGGCAGCCATAACTGCATAGCGAAGGCGGAGTGGAATCTTTGCCAGTGGCAGGATTTGACGATTCTGTGCGCCAATTCGGCCAATCTCTTGGCCATTGGAATATTGAATAACTGTTGCCTGACTATTTACATAAGCATTTGGGTCAGGGATGTCGACGGTGAACCAAGCCAAAGCAAAGAGAGTTGCTCCTGCAATAAAGCCAAAGCCGGCGAGAAAGATTCCGACACGAATGAGCTTGGTTTTAATCACTTGCCAAGGCTACCGCTGAAGTCTTCATCCTCAAGGGTTCGCTGACGTCGTGGTGGGCGTCGTTCTAAACCATCACCTAATAAATAGGTAGCGCAGAGGTGGTTCCATGAACAATCACGGCAAACTTCAACGATGTAGACAGCAAACTCACCAAACTGCTGCTCCATCTCGATTAACTCTGTCGGGCTCTTAATGCGCCCCGAGTACTGACCTAGTTGATCACCGAATGTATAACGTAGCTCGACCAGTGAATCCTTCTTGCAGACTGGACAATTTCTCCCAGCTTTCTCACCGTGAAATTTTGCAGCTCGCATTAAATAAGGGTCTGCGTCACAAGCATCGACTACACCGCGAAAGAGTGCGAGCAGAGTCGCTCGTTTATCAAGTGAATAATCGATGAACCCTCTCTGTGTTCTTCCCGCGGTTGTCATGGCGAGAAG
>CANGJV010000080.1 GCA_947454425.1 Candidatus Nanopelagicaceae bacterium | reverse complement strand
CTGCACTATGACCGACTGATTCTGGAGATCCAATAATGATCACCACGTTCTTACCGAATGCACTCACGCGTCCAGCAACTCCGGCACCGGGTGTTTGTGAGAACTCAGTTACTGCAAAATTCTCTGCTCCTCGAGCAACGCAGTAATCGGCGATAGCGCGCGCAACTGGATGGTCGTTCTGACTTTCCAGTGCAAGCGCCAGTGAGAGAACGTTCTTCTCATTAAGTACAGAGGCAAATGAATTACCAAGTACCTTCTGCGCAGAAACTGGAATAAGAACCTGAGTGACCCTCATCGATCCATCGGTCAGCGTCCCAGTCTTATCAAAGATTGCGGTATCGATTGTTCGTGCCGCAGATAAGACGCGAGGCTGGCGAATAACAATGCCACGCAATGCTCCGCGGCCAGAGGCCACAAGAAGTGCAACCGGCGTTGCAAGACCTAGGGCGCAAGGGCAGGCGATAACCAACACCGTGATTGCGGTGGAAATTGAATAGGTAAGGGTCTTGCCAGCAACGTAATACCAGAGCAGGAAAGTTGAAATTGCAAGAGTTGTCACAACTGGAACAAAGATTGAGGCAATTTTATCGGCACGTTCTTGAATCGGAGATTTGCCTGCTTGCGCAGTAACGACCATTGAAGTAATTCGAGCCATCTCAGTATCACTGCCGATACGAGTTGCTCGCACAATGATGCGTCCATTGTTGTTGAGCGCAGATCCAATCACGCGAGAACCAATTGAAATCTCAATCGGAAGTGATTCCCCGGTAATGAGTGAATTATCAACAGTTGTACTTCCTGAAATCACAACTCCATCGGTGGCAATTCGCGCCCCTGGCTTTACGACAAATTCATCTCCAACGTTGAGATGTGAAATTGGAATAAGAACTTCGCTGCCTCCACGAAGAACAGTTACCTCTTTCTCACCGAGGGCAAGGAGGGTAGAAAGTGCGCTGCTAGCACTTCGCTTTGCCCGAGCTTCGAGGTATCGCCCTAGGATGACAAAGAGCAAAACTCCTGCAGCGACCTCGGTGTAGAGATCCCCATTGCCGGTATATGTTGCATAAATCGACCAGCTATATGCACTTATGGAACCAAGAGAGATCAGCGAATCCATCGTTGGATGGAAGAAATTTCGGATTGCAGCTCGATGAATTGGAAATGCAACAATGAGAATAAGTGGAGTTGTTAGGGCTAATGCAAGCCATGATGCAAAGTGGTGATCGGCATGTGGTGGCATATTCCAACCACGGGTAAGGAATTCGTTAAATAGCCAATCGGTAACTTTCATATTCCATGACATCACCATTGAGATAGCGATTGTCGGTGCCGCCAAGATTATGGCGAAGAACAAAGCCCTTGCTGCACCTTTTCGATGAAGCGCAGGATCGCGCTGATCACTGAGCAGAGATGCGCTATATCCAGCGGCCTTAATTGCCTTGATAATCACCTCTGCTTTTACTTCAGCAGGAGCAAGGATGTGTACAGTTTCAGAGGCGAAATTTACGGATGCTTTAACTCCAGAAATTTCATGAAGGCTACGTTCGATTGAATTAACACAAGAGCTGCATGTCATCCCTGATACTGCAAAGGTTTGCGCGACTAGCGATGATTTCGATAAATCGGCCATCGTCTTACTTCCTTAATTGTTCAACAACATAAGAATGGAGCGCAGCATTTGTTGACAGTCCGTTTCCGCCATGCGGGCCGGGGATTCCGGAAGTATTGGAGAAAACTCCGCCGGCTTCAGTCACAATCAAGTCAAGCGCAGCCATATCCCAAAGTGCCAAAGTCGGCTCTGCTGCAACTTCAAGCGCACCTTCTGCAACCAACATATGTGACCAGAAGTCTCCATATGCACGAGTGCGCCAGGCAGCGGATAGAAGTGATTTAAATGGTTCGAGCATCGATCCCCATCCGGTGAAATCTGAATACGAAATAGATGCATCCTCAATCTTTGAAACTCCAGATACATGAATGCGCTTCGTCGTTTCATGGTTGATAGTGACAAATGCACCACCGCCAAGATGCGCAGACCAGCGACGAAATAGCGCGGGCGCACTTACAACGCTGACAATTGTCTTCTGTGTCCCATCTGAATATCTCTCAATGAGCGCAATCAGCGTTGCCCAAGTGGGAACTCCTCGTACAAAATTCTTTGTGCCATCAATTGGATCGATGACCCAGTATCGATTCTGCTCGAGGCCTTGACTACCAAATTCTTCTCCGACAATTCCGTCGTTGGGACGATGAGCATGGAGCAAGGCTCGAATTGCTTCTTCGGAAGATTTGTCAGCATCGGTAACAGGGGTGTTATCTGGCTTTGTAGTAACAGTGAGATCCAGAGCTTGATACCGCTTTAAAGTAATCGCATCGGCAGCATCGGCTAAACGATGGGCCAGCGTGAGATCTTCGCCGTGGCTGAAATCTGTCGAGTTACTGCTCATGTTCTAAGTCTACGTAACTCTTCACATCTAGGAGTGAACGTAAACTTTCAACGCGTAATTGGCGCTCTTCCTGCTGCTGCGGATCTGCGGTAATCCATTGATTTAAGGCACAAGATTCTTCGGCATGTGAGCAATGAGACATACAAGTAGCAGCTACTTCCGCGAGATCTGGAAATGCCTCAACAACTTCTCGCGGATCGCGGTGGGCCAACCCAAATGCGCGAATTCCGGGGGTATCAATAATCCATCCGCCGCCAGGAAGCTCTAACGCGACGGCGCTCGATGAAGTGTGACGCCCACGGCCGGTGACATCATTGACATCGCCTGTAAGTCGCCCTGCATCTGGAACCAATTCGTTGATTAACGTTGATTTACCAACACCAGAGTGACCCACAAGAACAGAGATTTTGTTATTGAGCAGCGCCGCAATCTCGGCTACTTGAGCGGGTCGGTCAGAAACCTTTGACGAAGTCGTCATGATCTCAACCCCAAGGGCGGCGTACTTCTCCATAAACTCTGGAATAGGAGCCACATCAATTTTGGTTACAACTATTATCGGATGAATCTTTTCAATAAACGCACTGACTAAGAAACGATCGATTAATCCACGACGTGGCTCGGGGTTGGCAGATGCGACAACAATCAAGAGTTGATCAATATTGGCAACGATAGTGCGCTCGAGTTTGGCGGCATCATCGACAGTACGACTCAATGAGTTAGTTCGTTCATTCACCTTTACGATACGTGCCAGCGTTCCTTCATCACCGGTTGTATCGCCAACTATTTCAACAGAGTCCCCAACTACAACAGATTTTGGTCCAAGTTCGCGCGCCTTCATCGCAACAACAAGCTGACCCTTTTGCGGACCATCCTGAAGCACACATCCACTACGACCGCGGTCAACTGAAATTACCAGGGCGGTGTGAGAGTCACTATGAGAAGGGCGATCTTTACTTCGGCGGCGGGTTGTGCGCGTCGGCCTGATGCGAACATCAGATTCGTCATATTCACGTGCCATCTAGACGAGTAAACCGTTCCATAGCCCCGGAAAATCTGTGAGGGTCTTTCGGGTAGTTGCAATGTTCTCTACTTCAACGCCATCAACAACAAGACCAATCACTGCGCCTGCAGTTGCAAGGCGATGATCTTCATATGTGTGAAAAACGCCGGCGTGTAATGGCTTTGGAGTGATGTGAAGGGCACTCTCTTCTTCAACCACATCTCCACCGAGACCATTAATTTCACTTCGCAGCGCAGCAAGACGATCTGTTTCATGGAGTCGTAAGTGACCGATTCCGCGAAGATGAGACGGCGAATCAGCTAAGGCAGCAAGCGCCGCGATAGATGGAGTGAGCTCACCAACATCATGGAGATCGATATCAATTCCGTGAATTGAAGGTCCACCGGTTACCCTTAAACCTTTTTCCACAAATTCAACGGTAGATCCCATCGCGGTAAAAATTTGACGCAATTGATCACCAGGTTGGGTAGTTTTCTTAGGCCAATCAGCGATTGTGACGGAACCGCCACAGACCAAAGCAAGTGAGATAAAAGGCGCTGCATTGGAGAGATCTGGCTCGATTACCAAATCAATTCCATTGAGTTTTCCTGGCTCTACTCGCCAAGTATTGGCGGCGCTATCTACGGTAACTGTGGCACCAAAGTCACGAAGCATTTGCACAGTCATCTCAATGTGAGGCATTGATGGAAGCGATCCACCTGAATGCTTTACGGTAATTCCATTGCTCATACTTGGACCGACAAGTAAGAGGGCAGATAAGAATTGGCTCGATGCACTTGCATCGATTGTTAATTCACCGCCAGGAATAGCACCACGGGACTTCAACACCATCGGTAATGAATAACGTCCATCATGCTCAATTTCGATTCCAAGATCTTCCAGCGCTTTAATTACAGGGCCAAGTGGGCGCTCGTAACTCCGCGGATCGCCATCAAATGAAATATCGCCATGTGCAAGGGCTGCAAGTGGAGGTAAGAAGCGCATAACTGTGCCAGCATTTCCAACATCTACTTTGGCTGGGCCAATTAATTGCGCAGGTGTGACTTTCCAAAAGTCTCCAGCAGCGTCGCTGTCATTTTCAATATCGATTCCCATCGCCACAAGCCCGGCTGACATGAGCTCTGAATCTCGCGAAACGAGTGGCCTGCGAATGATGGAGGGAGAGCTTGCTTGCGCTGCAAGAATTAATGCGCGATTTGTTACGGACTTCGATCCTGGAATAGTGACAGTGACATCTACCGGCTTGCGGCCACGAAAAGGCGCAGTCCAGAGGGGATGTGATGAAGTCATGAGAGAAGTCTACCCAGATACGATTCTCGCTATGTGCGGCAGATATGCGATGGCTCAGAGCCCAGAAGAGATTGTCGCCTTCTTTAATCTCGTTGAAGATGACTCAAATCCAACTCTGCCACTTAATTGGAATATCGCTCCTACCAATGAGATTTATATCGTCAAGGATCGATCTCAGAGCGAAGACGAGCGAGTTTTAGATTCTGCATCGTGGGGCTTGATTGCGCCATGGCAGAAAAACCTGGCAGATGCTCGTGCCGGACAATCACACGCAATCAACGCTCGCAGCGAAACTATTCATGAGAAGCCAACCTTTCGTGATGCATTTAGAACTTCACGTTGTCTCATACCTGTAACTGGTTACTACGAATGGGCAACTGCACTTGGAAAATATCCACCTAAACAACCTTTCTACATTACGAGTCAAAGCGGCGAGCTACTTTCTGTGGCGGGAATCTGCAGTATCTGGAGCAGCG
>CANGJV010000079.1 GCA_947454425.1 Candidatus Nanopelagicaceae bacterium | reverse complement strand
GAGGTTACTCCAGAGGGTCGGTTAGACCTTTCAAATATTGATCAGGTAATTACTGCTAAGACTAAAGTTGTTGCACTTACACATCAATCCAATGTCTTAGGAACTATCAATCCACTCGATGCGATTGTAAAACGCGCGCACGAAGTAGGTGCGGTCGTTGTCCTTGATGCCTGCCAGTCTGTTCCGCATATGGCAGTTAATGTGAAGTCACTAGATGTGGACTTCTTGGCCTTCTCCGGCCATAAAACTCTTGGCCCAACTGGAGTTGGAGTCTTATGGGGTAAGGCCGAACTTTTGGCAGAGCTCCCACCATTTCTCACTGGTGGTTCAATGATTGAAACGGTAACAATGACTTCGGCTACATGGGCTCCAGCTCCACGCAAGTTTGAGGCAGGAGTGCCAAATATGGCGCAAGCTGGTGGTCTTGCCGCCGGTCTTAATTATCTTTCTAACGTTGGCATGGATCAGATTCATGCCCACGAATCACAACTCACCGCTTATCTGCTCGAGATGTTCTCAGAGATTGGCGATCTTCGCATTGTCGGCCCCACCGATATGAACTTACGCGGTGGCTCAGTCTCATTTACCTTTGGTGAAATTCATCCGCACGACTTGGGTCAGTTCTTGGACAGTCAAGGAATCGCAGTGCGAACCGGACATCACTGCGCCTGGCCACTTAATCGAAAGATGGGGGTTCCAGCAACAACTCGCGCTTCGTTCTATCTCTATAACACTTTAGAAGATTGCGATGCGCTAGTTGCTGGTATTCACGATGCACAGAAATATTTTGGCCGCTAATGCAACTAGATAATCTCTATCAAGAAGTAATTCTGGATCACTATAAGAACCCTCAGAACAAATCTCTCGCTGGCGATAACGATGCGCAGGTCCACCACGTCAATCCAAGTTGTGGTGACGAGGTCACATTGGGCGTTAAGTTAGAGGGCAATCGCGTTATCTCAGTTAATTGGGAAGGCGTGGGTTGTTCAATTTCACAGGCGAGCACATCCATCATGAGCGATCTTCTCTTGGGTAAAACGTTGGAAGAAGCCCAGCAAATCTCTGAGAATTTCCTTCACCTCATGCAGAGTAAAGGTGCCGAAGAGGGTGACCCGCTGGTGCTGGAAGATGCAGTTGCTCTCGCTGGAGTCTCCAAATATCCAGCACGCATCAAATGTGCTCTCTTGGGTTGGATGGCCTTCAAGGATGCTTCTGTGCAGGCGCACAGCAAGGAAGAGAAGTAGGATACGGATATGACAGCACAGGTAGATGATGTAACTGAGGCGATGAAAGATGTCGTCGATCCAGAACTTGGAATCAACGTAGTTGACCTAGGTCTCATTTACGACGTCATGGTGGACGAGAGCAATATTGCAGTGCTCAATATGACGCTTACATCTGCGGCATGCCCATTGCAGGATGTAATTGAAGATCAGACTCGCCAGGCGCTTGCGCCATTGGTTGATGATGTCCGTATCAATTGGGTCTGGATGCCGCCATGGGGGCCGGACAAGATCTCTGATGATGGTCGCGATCAGCTTCGCGCTCTCGGCTTTACAGTCTGATATTCCCAAGTTGAATTTTCGAGGTAAGTCTTAATGAGCCAGCATCAAATCTGGATGACGATGCGGTCTATGACGGCAGACCCTTCACTCAAGACACAGAAGCTCAAGAGCGGAACGCTTTCGCGGATATTCACATATGCAAAACCATATAAAAAATATATCTCGTTCTTTCTTCTTACTGTCGTTCTTGATGCGATTCTGATTGTCTCAACCCCGCTTTTACTACGCCGACTTATCGATCAAGGAGTGATCCCGAAAAATGGCGCGCTCATCACAGAGTTAGCTCTCATCGTCGGGGGACTGGCAGTTCTTGATGCAATTTCAAACATAATCGGGCGTTGGTTCTCAGCACGTATTGGTGAGGGTCTTATCTACGATTTGCGAAGTGAGTTATTCACCCACGTACAGCGACAATCGATTGCCTTCTTTACGCGAGCTCAGACCGGTGCTCTTATCTCCAGACTTAACTCGGATGTAGTGGGAGCGCAACAAGCATTTACTGCCACCCTCTCTGGCGTCGTCAGCAATGTCATCAGCCTGGTTCTTGTGGCGGGCACAATGATGTTTCTTTCTTGGCAGATCACGGCAATCTCACTCATTTTGCTGCCGCTTTTCGTATATCCAACAAAATGGGTCGGAAAACGAATCCAATCTTTAACTCGTGAATCTTTCGATCTCAACGCAAAAATGTCGAGCACGATGACTGAGCGATTTAATGTTTCTGGCGCAATGTTGGTATCTCTCTACGGCAAGCCAGAGACTGAATCTAAGTTATTTCGAGCTCGTGCAAGAAAAGTTGCAGATATGGGTATTGAGGTCGCAATGCTCAATCGACTCTTCTTTATCTCTTTAACGAGCGTTGCAGCAGTTGCTACCGCCTTTGCCTACGGTTTTGGTGGACATCTTGCGGTAAGTGGATCCATTTCGGTCGGTACCTTGCTGGCTATTACTGCACTCCTTGCACGTCTCTATGGGCCACTCACCGCACTCTCTAATGTACGTGTTGATGTGATGTCCTCGCTCGTATCTTTCGAGAGAATTTTTGAAGTTTTAGACCTGCAACCAATGGTGCAGGAAAAGCAGAACGCAGTTATTAATTCCGCTTCATCAAGTGAAATCACATTTAGCGATGTGAGATTTTCTTATCCAAAGGCGACCGAGATTTCGTTAGCTTCTCTTGAATCAGTTGCCAAGGCCGAGATCATTCAAAGTGGAGAGATTCTTAAAGGCATTACCTTTACCGCAAAGCCGGGCACTCTGACTGCGATTGTTGGTCCATCCGGTGCCGGTAAGACAACGATGAGCGCACTCCTGCCGCGTCTCTACGACGTCACTGGTGGCGCGATCAGTATCAACGGTGTAGATATCCGCGACTTCACGCTTCAGTCACTACGTGATTCGATTGGTGTTGTAGCGCAAGATCCACATTTATTTCACGAAAGCATCGGAGAAAATCTTCGCTATGCAAAGAGCGATGCAACTGATGGCGAACTACAAGTGGCCTGTAAAGCAGCGCAAATTTGGTCTCTTATTGAATCTCTTCCTAACGGTTTAGATACGATGGTGGGGGAGCGCGGACACCGACTTTCAGGCGGTGAGAAGCAGAGACTTGCTATAGCTCGCATGCTTTTGAAAGCGCCATCAATTGTTATCTTAGATGAGGCGACTGCGCACCTAGATTCAGAGAATGAAGATCTTGTGCAAGAGGCGTTGAAGCAAGCGCTCGTAGGAAGAACATCAATCGTGATTGCCCACCGTCTCAGCACGGTAATTGATGCAGACCAAATTCTGGTGATGAACAACGGTCAACTTATTGAAAGTGGAACGCACTCTGAATTGATGAAAAAATCTGGTCTGTACTCAGATCTCTTCTCGCGTCAAGACCTCACGACGAATTAAAAATCTGCCATAAAGAACTAGCCCTGCGAAAATAATCCATTGCAGCGCATAGGCAAAGTGCGGCCCATCGGTAAGTTCAGGAACTTCAGCAATGACGTTTGGTGTAAGTTCTGGGAGATTGCCTTCCAGCAAATCCAAATAGAAGTGCGAATCTAGACCAACCGCACTATTGCTCGATTGCGCATTCGCCTCCGAGATGAGTCCGCCACTCTTGCCAGTTGGAATGGCAAAGAAATTACCTTGTGGCAGTGATGTATCAAGTCTCAAACGCCCGATGATTTCAACGACGCCTGTAGGAGTTGCCGGGAGTTTGGGTTGTTCGGTTGCAGTTGCTCCCGCTTGAACCCAACCTTTATCTACCCAAAACTTCTCACCACCAATTGCAGTAAATGCAGTTAATACTTCGAAGCCATATTTGCCTTCGTTGTAATGGTTGCGAAGTAGAATCTGACGCTCTGAATCAAATGTTCCACGTACCCGAACTCGTTGCCACTCATGTGAAATCGAATCGCTTTTAACTGTATTGAGGTCAACGATGGGAAGTCCAATATGAGAATTTATTTGAGAATTGCGATCATGTCTTGCCACTCCGCGATGAAACTGCCACTGCGCCGCCCAAATACATCCGGCAATCAACGCAAGCGCTATGACACTTTTGAGAATTGAACATTCTTCGCGCTTATTCAATTCCTCGAGGCCTCTTGCTTAAGATGTTAATTCCAGGCAGCACTGTCTCGCGGCCCGCATTTGCGATGACCACTGCCACATATGGCAAGAACATCGCCCCAGCTAAGGCGACCCATCGATATGGGCTGGGCAATACGACAGTGAGCAGAAAGCAGATTGTTCGGATAATCATTGATATGAGATATCGCCGTTGACGTCCTGCTAGATCAGAGGTCAGCCCTTTCGGGGCAGAGGTGATATCGAAGCTCTCGCCCGAGGCGGCTGCTGACTTGCGTGATTGCTTCATGGGTTAAGAGTAGGAGGCTGGAGCGAGATAAGCGCACTCAAAATCGTACTTACGCGGGGGTAACGAGTAAGTTTTCCTCATGAGCGAATTAGGGTCTATTGCACTCGTCACAGGTGGAAATCGCGGAATTGGGCTGGCAATTGCCAAGAGTCTCAAGGCAGCCGGTCATCGCGTTGTCATCACTTATCGCAGTGGAACTCCGCCCGAGGGATTCGATGCGGTTGAAATGGATGTGACTTCTACCGATTCTGTCGATTCTGGCTTTGCCACAATTGAATCCGAAATCGGAATCCCAGAAGTAATTGTTCTCAATGCCGGCATTACCAAAGATGGGCTCGTACTGCGTATGAGCGATGAAGAATTTGAATCAGTGATTAATGCAAATTTGACCGGTGCATTCCGAGTATCGAAGCGAGCTACAAAGGGATTGCTCAAGTTAAAACGTGGTCGATTAATCTTTATTGGTTCAGTGGTTGGGGGAGTCGGAGCAGCTGGACAGGTCAACTACTCAGCTTCGAAGGCGGGAATGGTCGGAATGGCTCGCTCGTTTGCACGTGAGCTTGGCAGCCGAGGCATCACCGCCAATGTAATCGCGCCAGGATTTGTCGAAACGGATATGACGGCAGAGTTAGATGAAAAGCGCCGCTCAGAAATTTCGGCACAAGTGCCGCTAGGTCGTTTCTGTACCGCAGAAGAAATCGCACAGGTCGTAGAATTTATCGCCTCACCAAAGGCAAGTTACATCACCGGGGCAATCATCCCAGTCGATGGCGGATTAGGAATGGGACATTAAATGGGAATCCTTCAAGGTAAGAACATCCTCGTAACCGGCGTACTCACCGATGGATCCATCGCATTCCATGTGGCAAAGATTGCACAAGAGGAGGGCGCCAATGTC
>CANGJV010000078.1 GCA_947454425.1 Candidatus Nanopelagicaceae bacterium | reverse complement strand
ATCGCTCCCCTCTTTATATCCAGTTAATTCAATTTCATCAGAACCGGCATTAATTGCCTCAAGGATTGTCTCATCGAGCAAAAGTGTCTTTTCAGGCGGAATGCCAGGATGCGCCTTAATGGTGATCAACCAATTGGGCATTACCTCTGAACTAAATGGGCCGAAGTTGTTTTTAGGCATCGTTGCAACGCCAAGCCTGTGAAGGGCAAATGTAAAGTGCCAATCAAGATAGGTAGGCAATAAAGTTGCGACCAAATCACCTGGCTTGATCCCGTGCTCGCGCAGATAGAAAGCAATCTTTCGAGTGTAGAAATCAAATTCTTGAAAGGTAACCACGTGGCTCTCATCGACAAAAGCGATATCTCGACCATGCGTTTGGGCTCTTTCGCGGATGAAATCGAAGTCGTACAAACTCATGCGCGAATACTCGCATGAAGTTGATTTCTTAACTGCAGAAACGCTGGGTTTGAACGAGTTTCCATTTGAACTCGAGGGCGAGGCAAATTTACTGAGATATCGGAGGTCGAATCTGCCGGAGTTCCAGAGAGAACAATTACTCGATCTGCCATATAAATTGCCTCATCAATATCGTGAGTCACCAGCAATGTGGTTGTGCCATGAGTCTGAACCAAATTTAAGACTAAATCTTCCAGCTCAAGGCGAACATAAACATCAAGTGAAGCAAATGGCTCATCGAGGATGAGTAACTTTGGCTTAACTACAAGAGCCCGTGCAATAGCTACTCGTTGCTGCATACCACCTGAAAGCTGCCACGGGTATAGACGTGCAGAATCTTCGAGTCCAACCTCTGCTAGCGCTTGAGAAACTCGAACTTTTCGCTCAGCTTTTGATATTTCCCTTCCCTTAAATGGAAGCGCCACATTCTTCTCAACCGATAACCAAGGAAATAAAGAACGTGAATAATCCTGTGTAACAAATCCTAAATTTTCAATTGGCTCTCTCACGACGTTAGAGTCGATTGAAATTTCTCCGCGATGTGGAGAGATTAAACCGGCAATACTTCTTACCAGTGTTGATTTGCCAATCCCAGATTGACCGCAAACAGCGAGGATCTCCCCCGCACTTACGTCGAAGGAAAGTCCGTCAATGACAGGTACATCTTGGCCGTTGCGAGAGAAGGAGATTGCAAGATCGTTGACCTGAAGGGTTACTCCTGAATCAATATCCTGGCTCACTTTATGCCTTTCGATGAAAAATACCACGGGGCTAACTTGCGTTCTAAGAATCCAAATCCTTCTGTCAGAATCAAACCAACGACTCCGATAGTCAAGATTCCAACCCACATATCTGTAATCATATAGGTTGCTTGCGCGCGGATTACAAAGGCACCGAGCCCCTTGCCTGAACCAAGCATTTCGCTGACCACCATTACAAGGACCGCAATCTGCAGAGCCACCTGGAGTCCTGCCAATATTTCACCGGTAGCCGCCGGAATTCGAACTTGTATGAGAGACCTAAAATATCCAAACTTAAGTATTTTAGAATAATCCAGTAAGTGGCTATCGGTTGTCGCTATGGCACGCATTGTGGTGAGGAGCACCGGGAATAAGACAGCAATTGCCACGGTGGTAATTCTGGAGCTAAGTCCGATGCCGAAGAGGGCAATAATGACTGGAATTTTTGCTGGGCTTGGAATGCTTCGCATGAAATTTGTAATCGGCGTAAATATCTCGCGTAAGAGATTATTGGAACCAAATATTGAACCAAATACTAGTCCTAGTAAAGAACCAATTAGGTAGCCCGCAAATATTGTGTAGAGACTGGTTGCTAGAGATTGAGTAACCCATTGCGCTGTGAATACATACTTGGTGGCCGCATAAATCTTCGTTGGTGCCGGGAAGAATGGGTTTGCCGCATTACTTGAAACAAATTGCCACGCCGTGACTACCAGAACAGGGAACCATGTGAATTTAAGAAATGAAATCAGGCGATTCTTCATACCGAGATCTTCCATTTAAAGAGTCGATTCTCAAGACGAGTAAATAAAGAATAAATAACGACTCCAGTGAATCCCATCGCGAATACATATGCAAAGACACGGTTCACATCAGAGTTTGCCTGCGCCATGTAAAGACGAGCACCTAAACCTGGCGTCCCAGCCACAATTCCAGCAGTGACCGCGGTTCCAAAGGCACGGCTAGCACTGAGGCGCATTCCAGTGCCGAGCAGCGAAATCGTTGATGGCAGATACAAGAAGAAAATTTGAGCATATTGCGGGAGTCGGATCAATCTCGAAGTGTCAATCAACTGCTTTTCGGTATCTGCAATTCCTCGAATCACATAGGTGATAAAGGTTGATGCGACAACAAATGCTGACAGGATTACTGCAGTTCTAGCCGAAGAACCAATTGAGGCAATCAGTAAGGGAAGTAACACAACCGAAGGAATGACCCTAATAAAGTTGAGCGTGCCTCGAGCTGAGATTTCAATATTTTTATTAAGACCTATCAAAAGTCCTAAGAGAAGCGCGACTAAAATTCCAAGGAGAAAGCCAGAAGTTGAAATCCAGATAGTTGCCGCAAAATCCGCCCAAAATGAGGAAGTTTTTACCAAGGAAGTTATTTCTTCTGCAACGTTCCACGAATGCGGGAATCCAGCACCTCTAACAACTAAGGCTGCGGCTTCCCAAATCAAGAAAGATAGAAGACCTATTGCTAGATACTTACTAAGTTTCGAGACCAGATTCATGGAGAGCCTTAGTTTAATTTAGTGGAACAAAGATGGGTAGGTTCTAATCTTTTCTCTGATAAATCCAATTTGGAATAGCTTGGCAGGGATATATGAAAGGTCTGCCGGCACCAAATTGCGCTCAATTAAATACGGCAACTTCTGCTTAGCCACGGCTGCTGCAGTTGCGCCGGTCACGCTCTGGATAGCTAAGCGGTATGAGGCATCATTAGAGGATTTGTTGAGCAATGCATTAATCTCAAGTGTTGCACGCTGGAATGCTTTGATTGCCTGGCGCTTCTTTGAGGTAACTGATTTGATTGATGCATAGACGACTGCAACGCTTGCATCATTGTTGAGGCCAGGTTCGGCGAAGTAAGCATTTGGATAACCAATTACTTTTCCACCTGCAAGAACTGCTTGCGTTGCATATGGATCGTTGATTACAGCAGCATCGATATCGCCCTTAGCAAGCGCATCACCCATCTGCTGACTAGTCATTGTAAGAAATTCGGTCTTCTTATAGTCGCCGCCGAATTTCGCCATTGCCACAGAAATTCCAGCGTGATCTGAGCTTAGGAAAGATTGAATTGCAACCTTCTTGCCTTCGAGCTGCTTCCATCCATCTGCTGGGATTGTTGAGTTCTTTCCAACAATTAGCGCAGTCTGAAGCAAAAGCGCGTTTGGAAAGAATGGCTGAGCCTTTGCGCGACTAAGTTCCTCGGGGATGTAGCCATGACGAGGAGCGACGATTACGCCTTGGAAGTTGTCATTTGCATTAGCCAAAAATAGGTTGATAGGGGTCGTTGTTACGACATCGTAAGAACCGCCAACAACTCCAGCAAGTGCAATCTGAGAAGTTGCGACTGTGCTGATTTGAACATCAAGTCCATATTTCTTGAAGCAGCCCTGATCTATACCCCACTTAACGCCAGGTAACTGAGCAGCCTGACCAGCAACTTTTAGAGTCTTGAGATTCTTGACCGCAGGTGTTGGCGCTGGGCAAGCTAGCTCTGCCGCATTTGATGTAACGGCTGATGTACTTGAAATCAAAATTACAGCACTGACCGCTATAGAAATCTTCTTGACGATTGACATGGTTGGTGCTCCTATTTTATTAATTGAACTTAATTTGAAATTAAAAGTGAAAAAGAAATCGTTTTATTAACCCTGGCCGATGCCACTGTCGTTGGCGAGATAATAATTGGTTGGAAAAGTTGCCATTGAAGAAACAGCGATTTTAGAGATTGATCCGGCGTCTGGTCGCCAATCTGGATGATAAGCAGTATTTCTTTGCCCATTCCAATAAGTGCTCAGTACGCCAAACGAGAAAGAAGAGTTTGCTGGGGTTGAGTAATTTAGATTGTTCCAATTTGTCTTAGCCGCATTTGCGTAATTTTGAGATGTTACGTCTCTTCCCTCGCCATAATTTGAGTCATAATCTGTTCCATCGTCGAACGTATCGAAAACTACAGAGAAGCCGAAGTTATTGCTTGCCTCGCCTGTGTCCCCCTCGTAACCATGAAACTGAGCCCAGCCAACTGGAGATGCGATGTCATTCGTCAATCCATTGGAATACCCATCACGAGTCAATGACCAGTAATTCGTGTTATCTGTATAAGCCTTAAAATCAAGAACTACTCCATCGCAGGTTCGCTTCCAGGTTCCATTTTCGTAGTACTCACCTGGATGATCTGCTTTGGCATCAGATTGATATGTATAACCTGCATCGAGAAAACCTGTTCCCGCCGGAGTGAGGTTTAGACCTGTCACATCCACACGATCTAGTCGCCAAATTGATTGTTTAGTGTCGTAGCTTGCTACCGGATTGATTGTAAATCCATCTTCATCGCAGGCCGTTGTTTTGGCCACACCCTGTCCGAATTCAACATTGTTGCCGCCGTTAAGCGAAATGTTTGCCGCGAGTGTTGACCCAATACCAACAAGTCCTACTGCACTTCCCGCAAGCAGAACATTACGGCGGACCTTTGACTTCTTTGCAGGTGCTGCAACTGCGCTTGCGTCTGCCGGTGTGCCCTCAGGGGTAGCGTTTGTTGTCATAGTAATTCTCAGTTCGCGGAATTAACCGCGACCGATTCCGCTGCCGTCAGATACGTAATAATTTTGCGGGAAGGTCGCCATCGAAGAGACTGCGATTTTGGAAATTGATGCTGCATTTGGACGATATTGAAGGTCATGAGTTGATCCAAAACTAAACGATGAATTTGCAAGATCCGAGGTATTGACGTTTATCAACCATGAGTAATAAGCGTTACCCCAGGTGTCCGTATCACCCACGGCATAATTTGAATTAAAATCAATGCCACTGTCAGCAGTATCGATAACTGCCGCAAATCCAAAATTTCCGGCGTTATCGTCTTCAAGGTTTGGATTACCGTTCCACTGCGCCCAACCAACAGGCGATGTGATGGTGTGATTGTTGTCGTACACTCCATCGCGAGTAGATGACCAGTAGTCAATGTCATCCGTGAATGCCTTAAAGTCGAGAACAACGCCATCGCATGTGCGCATCCAGTCACCGGCACCGCCATTTGCAGTGGGATCGAAATACTCACCTGGGTGAGCTATCTTTGCCGCATCTTGATCAGCGTAAGCTCCGTTCAGTGCTGCGTTATTCCAGTTCCCACCTTCGGGTGTCAGATTGAGACCCGAAACATCAACGCGATCAAGACGCCAAATTGAACGCTCATTGTCATAACTCGTAACAGGGTT
>CANGJV010000077.1 GCA_947454425.1 Candidatus Nanopelagicaceae bacterium | reverse complement strand
TTGGCATCGACTCAGACTTAATCCAGTACGTTCCACTCGACAACCCTGGGCAGTTTTGTGCGAGGTAATATCCAGATGGCGCTGCATTTTGTTCTGTAGAGCCATCAGTAATGACGCCATGGCCATAGCAGCCCGTTAGCAACTTGCTCTGGAACGTCATTCGATAAACGTTGGTGGCAAGCACTGTTGGTGTATCAAATGTGAGCAGACCGGAGGACGCCTCTGTGGATGCATTTTGGGTAGACATTTCGCCATCTTCACTTACAAAAGTTCCATCATTTCTGACCACAAAACTCAAGGTAGGAGTGTTTACATCGCCATTTTCTTGATAAGTTTTAATTTCAAAATACTTACCCGCGCAGCCTTGCGTGTTCCCAATTTGATCGGTTGTATCTAAATTTGAAATTTGTAGTCCGGTGAACTTGAAAGCTCCTGGATTGTCGTTGATAAAAGTTGATATAGGCGTAATTGTTATCGCGGAGTCACAAGCTGACGTCTGGGTCATTCCTTGACCAAACTCAACTACGCCACCGCCATTAAGGCTGATATTTGCAGAAAGCGTTGTTCCGAGTGCGCCTAATCCAAGACAGCCTGCGACACTGAGGGCAATCCACAGCTTCTTCCGAGCAGGTCGCTTTTGAGTCATCTTAGGCTCAAACTGCAGATCGGACATGGGGGAATACTACTCTTTTTAGCCTAGAACCTAAAGATTGCCCTATTTGGGTTACGGCAAACTTGCTTGATATGTTGCGGAATGAGATGAAACAGTCGAGCTTCCCATTTCACCTGCATATATTCTCAAGGCGCCAAGTTTGTAACTGAGAGTCTGCTGCGAATCAATCCAAGAATTTAAGCCGAAAGTTCCATTTCCGATATTTGGGCGAGGGTTTTCGGATAAGTCAGGATTTTCACCACTGTCATGACGCACTAAATGCTGAAGGAGTGCCCCATCTAGGTAAATCTTTTGTGTGTATCTTGCGCCGGTACTCGCGATCCAAACGATATGGTGCCAACCATTATTGAGGCTCGAAACGTTATATCCGAGCAAGTCGCCGTTACAGGTATTAACTCCCAAATACCCATCTGAGAAGGCCAGGTTATAACCGCAGCCATTTATCTGACCACGATCGTCGCCTGTATCAAATGAGAAAAGCCCGCCATCGAACATATCCCCAGCATCGTCAAAATTAACCCATAACTCAACTGTCATTCGATCTGCGGTAGTTGCAATGGATCCGACACTTCCTGATGCGTATCTGCCAGGTATAAATTGAACGTAAGAATTTGAACTGAGACTCACATCAGGAGTTGTATTAAATGTTAAGTCACCGGTTCCTAGAATGGAGCCAGTGTTTGACCACGATGTATCTGCAGGTTGAGAATCATTAGCATCAAATGCAACTAGAGGATTCGAATCAAAGTTCGTTGAACCGCTCGTGAAATCTGCTACATAATCGCCATCGGTAGGATATTCACCTGAACTTTGGACTGTAATTCTTGTTACGTCAGCTGAAAGTGCCTCAGCATGACACATAGCCTGAGGATCGGGATTGTGCCAAGTCAAGGTAAATGAAGTTGCATCAGATTGCGAAACATCCGCATACATTTGGGTATACGACTGAGTCGTTTGTGCGGTGCTCGCACCATTAAACAGAACTGAGAGTTTTGCTTCTGGATAGCTGCAATTGGTTAATGTGAGGGAGCTACCTGAATCTCCATACGCTGCGATTGTGAAGACTTTTCCCTCGCAGTTGCTTGGAATATTGGAGAGTTTTACAGAGGTAAAATATGAGGCTCCTGCTCCAACTTCATTAATGAAGGTAGAAAATGGTGTGACACTGATCGAATCTCCACCAGAGCAAGCAGTCGTCTGAGCAACACCTTGGCCGAATTCGACGTTATCTCCGCCGTTAAGATTGATATTTGCAGCGAGCGTTGTTCCGAGGGCACCTACGGCAAGACATGTGGCAGCGCCAAAAGCCAAGAGCAGATTTTTTCGCTTATTCGCAAATAAGCCTTCGAATAACTTAATTTGGATCCCGAGTCTGAACGGTAATTGCCTTTACGTCTTCTGTTGATGCAAGAGGCGTACGAGTAATTGTTGAATTTCGGCTAGTCAGGCTCAACGTAAATGAAGTATTCGTTAAATCGCGGCCAGGGTCATAGGCGTTATCATCGTTTGTTATATCGTCGCCATCTGTGCCGCCACTTGTCCAGCTGAATAGTCCCGCGGTGTTCGTGATCTCAACAAAATCATAATTTGTATCTTGGAATACCGTTGGAGGGTCGGTGTAGAAATCGCTTTCATTGAAATTAAGAATATTCAGGATGCCATTGTCGCCGTAAACCTTAATCTCAAAGACCTTTCCAGCACAGTGACCAGGTGAACTGTCAATTCCACTGAGTTTAATTGAGGTTAATTTTGAACTTCCGGCACCAACTGAGTTGGTAAATGTTGAGTACGGAGTAATTGTTATTTGGCTATCGCATGCAGTAGTAGCAGTTACTCCTTGGCCGAACTCGACATTATTTCCACCGTTGAGGGAAATGTTTGCGGCGAAAGTTGAACCTAAAGCTGCAATGCTGATCACGCTTCCGGCAATCAGTAAATTGCGACGAAGCTTTGACTTCTTGGCAGGGACCACAACAGCGTTTGCATCTACTGGTGTGCCTTCAGGGTTTTGATTTATGGTCATATGTGATGTCGGAATTCGGAATTAACCGCGACCAATTCCTTGATCATCATTTAGATTGTAATTAGCAGGGAATATGGCCATTGAAGCCACCGCAATCTTAGAAATTGATGCTGCGTCCGGGCGCCACCTTAGAGTGGCGTTAAAGGAAAATGAAGAATTTGCCGCTTGTGAATGATCTAGAGATCCCCAGTTGGCCATATCTGTAGAACCATAAGTATCGCTATCACCTAATCCGAAATTAGTGACTTCAGAGGAATTATCGTCAGCGGTATCAATGACAACTGCATATCCATAATTGGCGCTGTTATTGCCCGAGTAAACATTGCCATCGTATTGGGCCCAACCAACTGGCGTTGATGTATTTGGATATCCTTGACTGTTGACGTAGGCATCTCGGGTAGTTTTCCAATAATTAATGTCATCGGTATACGCTTTGAAATCTAGCACTACGCCATCACAGGTGCGCTTCCATCCATTGTCGTAGTACTCGCCAGGGTGGGCGGTCTTGGCTTCATCTTGAGTCGAATATCCACCCGAGCTAAATCCGGATCCAACAGGAGTCAGGTTTAAGCCAGAAATTTCTACGCGATCAAGGCGCCAAATTGAGAGTCGATTGTCGTAGCTTGTGACTGGATTGATAATAAATCCATCTTCATCGCAAGCGGTTGTCTTAGCTACACCTTGTCCGAATTCAACATTGTTGCCGCCGTTAAGCGAAATATTCGCCGCAAGAGTTGAACCGATTCCGACTAGTCCTACGGCGCCAGTCGCAAGGAGTGCATTGCGGCGCGCTTTTGATTTCTTCGCAGTTGCAGGAACCGCACCGGAATCCACCGAAGGAGCCGAAGTTACCTCAGGAGATTGATCTGGGTTTTGGTTAATTGTCATAATTGTTGTGGCTGCGCAGAATTAACCGCGACCAATTCCTCCGGAGTCATAAACATAATAGTTCGCTGGGAAGGTAGCCATAGATGAGACGGCAATCTTTGAGATTGAAGCAGAATCCGGCTTGCGATCATTGTATGACCTGAATGAAAACGATGAGTTGGTGGGATCTCCATGATTCAAGTTTTGCGGATAGGTCATATTTGCGTATCCATATGTATCGCTATCGCCAACAGCCCAGTTTGTTAGTTCGCCGGTATTGTCATCTGAGGTATCGAAAATTACCGAGAAGCCAAAGTTTCCAACATTGTTATCTTGACCATCTAGCTGTGCCCAGCCAACAGGAGTTGCATTACCGTTAGTGCCATTGTAATAACCATCACGAGTGTAAGACCAGTAATTAATGTCATCGGTATAAGCCTTGAAGTCGAGGACGACACCATCACAGGTGCGCTTCCATCCATTGTCGTAGTACTCACCAGGGTGAGCAGTCTTGGCTTCATCTTGAGTCGAATATCCTGCTGAGCTATAACCAGTTCCAACTGGAGTCAGGTTCAATCCTGTAACTTCTACGCGATCAAGGCGCCAGATAGATTGTTGATTGTCATAGCTTGTGACTGGATTGATGGTGAAACCATCTGCATCGCACGCTGTTGTCTTAGCAACGCCTTGTCCGAATTCAACATTGTTGCCGCCATTAAGAGAAATGTTTGCGGCAAGGGTTGAGCCGATTCCAACAAGTCCAACAGCGCCACTGGCAAGAAGTACGTTGCGGCGAACCTTTGACTTCTTTGCAGGGGCCACCACTGCGCTTGGATCAACGGGGGTGGCTTCGGGGGTGATTTCGGAAGTCATGCGGGGAATCCTATCGGTTTCCTCACGAAATCAGGAACTCCCCCTAGCCCTTTCTTGGGCAAGTACGGGGCGACCTCAGGCTCACATTATTGAGGATTGCGCTCTAAAAACTGCTTGCTCAAGGTAGATCGCATGATTTTTCCATTTTCATTGCGCTCAATCTTCTCCATCTGGACCACCATCGCCAGACGGTGGGGCGACTTCTTCTCCATAGCCTTTTCAAAGAGTTGCGGGTTGAAATCTGCATCAATGACTAGAGCGATCGCCAACCTCTCGACCCCTGCCTCGCCCGGAATAGAGAAGGTGGCGCAATCGACGACCCCAAGTTGAGCCAGTGCAATCTTGTCGATTACTTCAGGGTTGAGCTTTACTCCCCCGATATTAATCACTTCATTTGTGCGACCTTCGAGAACAAGTCTGCCCTGAACATCGAGCAGGCCTATATCTCCGGGATAGAAGAAGCCATCTTTGAAAAATTCGGCCGATGCCGCAGGATTTTTGTAATACGAAGTTGTCATACCAGGGCGCTTATAACGGACGATGCCGACTTCTCCCTGTGGGACTTCATTATCCTCGTCGTCGACGATTTGTAATGTGACATCTGAATGCATGAGAGTTCCAGCAAATTTAGCCCCAGCAATGTGCTTGGAGATGTCTTCATAAGTGATTCCGCCGGCTTCAGTTGAACCATAGGTATTAAAAATCTGGCAATCAAGCTGGCTATTGATTCGGTCAATTAACTGCTGGGTCGGCGCACTGCCACCCAAAATAATCGTCTTTAAGAGCGGGAACTGAGTTCCAGTCTGTGTCTGCACATCCAAGAATGAGGATACCTGCATAGGTGAGCCAGATAGTGTGCGAATTGAATTTTGACTTACGATTTTCGCCATTCGGTAGTCGTTAAAGTAGCAACTGAAGAAAGGTTTACCTGCAATTAAATTCTTTAGTGCAAGTCCATATGATTGGCCAGAACCAAATAAATACATTGAGAAGACATGGTCTAAACCGATCAAATCGTATGGGCTCTTACGCTCGGCTTTATTGAGCAAACTTTCGGCGGTATAG
>CANGJV010000076.1 GCA_947454425.1 Candidatus Nanopelagicaceae bacterium | reverse complement strand
GAACGTGAGGAGAGAACAGTTTCGTAAATGAGTTCGTTGAATACTTGTGTTTGAGAGATTCAGGACTGAGAAAACGCAAATAACACTACACACGTAGAAGCCCTGTTTGAGCTCTGAAGGACCCGGGTTCGATTCCCGGCACCTCCACGCAGTTCCGAATGACATATTGCGCTTGTGCGAAATATGTCTGAGGAACAAGTGAGGTTGACGCAATCTACGATTGCGAAAAACCTCCACGATGTCTATTTCTTTTTCGAGAACCTAAACTCTCGAATGAGCGAGTAGATATTCCCAATAATTGAAAGTAGTGAAAATAGTTTCAAGCCAGTTGTAGGGACTTCAAAGAGAAAGATTGTTGCTAGTAATATTCCAATTACTGCAAGAATCATCAAGAATATTCGACGTGATGTTGTTAGCCCACGATGCAGTGCTGCAAAATTCTGAACGCGAACTGTTGTTAGCGCCAAGTTAATCGGTGCCGAGAGCGCCACAATCAAAAGTAGAATTGACACAAATATTGCTAAGGACTCCACGGTTAACGCTGAACCAATGAATAAAGTTCCATATCAATCTGTCGCCCACCAGGACGAGTTGCACGATTCTTTAAGAGTGCATCTCGATGATAGCCAGCACCTTCCATCACCTTCTGCGATGCAATATTGACGGAATCCGCTAGGGCTTCTAACCGACGAAAGCCCATTACTTCAATCGAAAACTTTGAAATAATTTTCAACGCTTCAGTGCATATTCCTTGACCACGATAGGTCGAATCAATCCAATAGCCAATTTCGGCCATGTGATCGCCTAATTGAATTGAATGAAGCCCAATTGTTCCGACGAAATTACCCTGTAACTCGATGGCAAATGAAATTGAGAGGTGGTTTCGGTAAGCGACATCAGACTCACGCACGAAATCCTCTGCCATCGAACGCTCATACGGGCTAGGAACTCGGGTAAAGGCAGAGATTGTTGGATCCTGACATGCATTGAAAATCGGATCGATGTCACTTTCGCGAAGTGGGCGCAGGGTTATTGGAATTGCAGCATCTGGTGCTGGTGTAATTGTTGGAAAATCTATCGGCCAATTAATCATTTAACTACCGCTTAGCCAACGAATTCCCGGTCACGACGTTTGCGATTAACCGTGTGATTACAAGTTGAGTTGCTTGGCAGCGCGGCGCAGGTATCGCAGAGGAGGATTAGTTGGTGGCAGCTCTCTGAGTTGCAATTACGGAAGTGTTTTGTTGGCGCACTGCACTTCACACACTCACCGATGACCTTTGTCTTATCCGAGAAGTCGTGAACCATACGATCATCAAAAATATGTAGTGAACCTTCCCAGAGAGAATCGTCACCAAATTTTTCACCGTACTTCACGATGCCACCATCGATTTGATAAACCTCTTTAAAGCCGTTGTCGACCATAATTGCAGAGAGGATTTCGCATCGGATTCCACCTGTGCAGTAGGTAACAATCGGCTTATCTTTAATATCGTCGTACTTGCCGCTTTGGATTTCAGCAATAAAGTCGTGCGAAGTCTGAACATCTGGAACTATCGCATTCTTAAATTTACCTATCTTGGCTTCGTATGCATTACGACCATCGAAGAAGATCACATCGTCGCCACGTTCTTTCACAAGTGCATCGACCTGTGCTGGTCTGAGATGAACGCCGCCATTTACGACTCCGGATTCATCGACCTTGATTACATCGGGATTTCCGAATCCAACCAGCTCTTTGCGAACTCGGACTTGCAATCGAGGGAAGTCAGAACCTGTTCCGTCAGACCACTTAAAAACAATCTTCTTAAATCCAGGATATTGACGAGTCATCTTCACATATTTTTTGACTGCAGCCATGTCGCCACCAACGGTTCCATTGATGCCGTGCTTTGAAATAATGATTCTTCCAGTCAGCCCGAGGCTTTCACAGAGTTGCTTCTGCCAAAGTTTTACCGCCTCAGGATCTTCCAAAGGCGTGAATCCGTAATAGAGGATTACCTTTGGGATGGAAGGCGCATGCTTGTTCACGAGAGCATTCTATACCGGCTCATTTACCGGACGGGCCGGCGTTAAATATTCCTTCCCTGCAGGTGAGCGCCATAGGCATGAACCATCAGCAAAGCTCTCTAACGTCCAACCGTGGTGTGTTTTAAGTTTATGGTGACGCCTGCAAAGGGCTCCTAGATTCTCGAGCGAAGTTGAGCCACCTGTCTCCCAACTCTTTGCATGATCTAAGTCAGAGAGAATCGCGGATCGCCGACACCCAGGAAACCTACATGTTCGATCTCGTGCAATAAGAAAATCTTTTAGCGCTTGTGGTGGTTCGTAATGTTCTCGACCAAAATCTAAGAGATTGCCAGTGATTGGTTCGGTAATAAAACGTTTCCATCGCGCATCTGCCGCAATTTCGCGCGCAACAGCTGCAGGGATGGGTCCATATCCTGCAAGTTCACCGGGATTTTCTGCGAGCCCCATCAAAGTCGGCAAATCTATAGTCACATTTACAGTAAGTGGACGACGATGTGCTTTGACTTCGTCCAGAGTTGAAGCTAAGTATTGTGAAGCAATTCCTGCAAGCGCATCTGCGCGCTTCAAATCCTTTGATCGGGCGTCATTTGCAGTGTGCAGACCATCAGCGCTTTTCTCACTCATTACGATAAAAGACTCGATGGCGTTCATAACAACCTTTGCCTCGTGTGCAGGTAGGAGCGCAATAATTGTTGACATTCCATCTGGCTCATCAAAACAATTTACATTGCGCAATTCACGAGCGCTCTGAGCCACATCTTCAAATTCTTCAGGAGTAGAAGACGCAATCACTTTGCGAACTAAATTTCCGACCTGAGAAGGAGTGTGAAATTCTGCATAAGAAATTGCACGATTTTCGATTTCGAAGATCACAGACTCTGGCAGCCCTCTATTAAGCGCTGAGGCGGTTTCGCGGGCAATCGCATTTGCATGAGCAGCTGAAATCTCTCCCACCGCTAATGCAGAGCAAGTATTTGGCAGATGATTAGTGAGGGCCCTTGCGATATCTATCTTTATCTGAGCGCTGCTTGGAGAGAGGCGAAGTGCAGTTGAAATATCCTCTCGCTCTGAATCATCGATGCTATAAATAGGGTCGTCGCCTTGTGAAGATTCTCTCCCGGCAACAGCGACTATTGCTCTATGCATCAGCGCCTGAATCCAAGATTCTTGTCGCTCGATCGCAGTCAGGTAGTCAATCCGGGATGCCATTGGCAGGGAGTGCGGATCGATTGCTGCAAGTTGAGCAAGTACCGCGGCAGATGGCAGCGCGTGAAGAAGTTGGGCAACTTTTTCGACAAGAGTTTCTTCTTCCTCTCGAATGATGAATGCCGTGCTCATGCGGGGGATATTGCTGTCAACCACCGACAAAAAAGCGCGAAATGAGAGGAAATTACTTCACGGTTCCTTCACGAAATATCTTGCAAATTGGCTGCAATCAATCGTCTTTTACTCAGTGTTGAAGGAATACTGGTGAAACTTTACAAGTTGTATGTAGTTGAAAGTTCAACTATTCTTTAGCCAGAAGTGAGATGAGGAGCCCGCAATGCCTGCTGTAACCGTCAGTGATATCACCGTACTTCCACGTATCAGCGCTGGAACGCAGTTGCGTGCTCGTAAGATTAAAAGCATCACGACTGCGCCACAAGGATTTGAAGGTGAAGGCTTCCCAGTCCGTCGTGCATTTGCCGGCGTTGATCTGCAAGAGCTTGATCCATTTATTCACCTCGATCAGATGGGCGAAGTTGAATATGCACCAGGAGAGCCAAAGGGAACTCCATGGCACCCACACCGCGGATTCGAAACAGTTACATACATCATTGATGGAATCTTTGATCATCAAGATTCAAATGGTGGTGGTGGAACAATCTCAAATGGAGACACACAATGGATGACAGCAGGCGGAGGAATTCTGCATATTGAAACTCCACCCGAGTCACTCGTGATGTCAGGCGGCTTATTCCACGGATTCCAGTTGTGGGTAAATCTTCCAGCAGCGAAGAAGTGGTCACCACCTGCATATCAAGATGTACGCGCAAATGATGTCTCGCTCTTAACCACTCAAGATGGTGGTGCATTGCTACGTGTTATTGCCGGTGAAGTTGATGGCCACTTTGGTCCAGGATCAACACAGACACCAATTACTTTGTTACATGCAACGATTGCACCGGGTGCTGAACTCCGCCTTCCATGGCGTAAGGATTACAACGCACTTGTCTACACAATGTCTGGCAATGGTTTTGTTGGAGACGAACAGCGTCCGGTTTCAATGGGACAGCTAACTGTCTTTGGTGAAGGCGATGCAATTGTTGTTCGCGCTGCAAAGCAGCAAGAATCTCGTTCACCCAACCTAGAACTTTTCATTCTTGGCGGTCAGCCAATCAAGGAACCAGTTGCATGGATGGGTCCTTTTGTTATGAACACTAAGCGCGAAGTACTTCAGGCATTTGAAGATTTCCAAAAAGGATTACTGGGATCAATTCCAGCAATTTATAAGGAAGATGCCAAGCGCCCTGGCGGTACATCAGCAATCAATCGCACTGACAAGCTCAGCGGTGATGTGAAAGCTGCCGATGTTGTTGCCAAAGAAGCACTTGATGTTCATGGAGCACCGACAGAGTTGCAAGAAGGCTAACTTTTTCACTCACCTCACTGAAGAGATTAATTACCTTTAATATCTCCGCGAGTCAGGTGATAGAACAAAGCTTGAATTGTTGTGCGACGGTGATAAGCCTCGCGCCAAATCACTGACTGTGGACCATCTATTACAGATTCGGCAACTTCTTCACCGCGATGTGCCGGCAGGCAATGCATAAAGATTGAATCTTTTGCAGCTAGTGACATCAAGTTCTCATTAATTGCAAATGGTGAGAGTGCCGCAAACTTTTCTGCTCGCTCTGATTCTGGATCGCCCATCGACATCCAAACATCGGTATACAGAACGCTCGCATCTTTTGCAGCAGCTTCTGGATCATTTGTAATTTCAATTCGGCCACCAGATTTTGCTGCGATTGCTTCTGCCTTTGCTACCACTGCCGCATCAGGGGCAAATTTTCCATTTGGCGTTGCAGCAACCACGTGTGCGCCCATGATTGCACCCATGATCAACCAAGAATGAGTCATATTGTTGCCATCACCAAGATATACAAACTTACGGCCGCTGATATCGCTGCCAAAGTTTTCGCGAATTGTTACCCAATCTGCCAGCAACTGTGTTGGATGATCATCATCTGTGAGGCCGTTAATAATTGGAATGGAAGCTTGCTTACCTAGCTCGTCAACGTCAGCTTGGGCAAATGTGCGGATAAGCATTGCATCGCAGAAACCACTAATGATTCGGGCGGTATCTGCAATAGTTTCACCGCGGCCGAGTTGAAGATCATCGCCACGAATAAATATCGGAGTGCCACCTAAATGCGCGACAGCGGTCTCTGAAGCTAATCGCGTACGTGTCGAAGGCTTAGTCATATAGATCGCGACGGTCTTATTGCTCAGAGCAGTATT
>CANGJV010000075.1 GCA_947454425.1 Candidatus Nanopelagicaceae bacterium | reverse complement strand
GCCTTGGCGAAGGACTTATTCCAGATGAGACCACCGTCCTTCAGGATGGCGATTTAATACACATCATGGTGCGCGATGAAGACCTTGCAAAGGTAGAAGCAATTCTCGGAAAGTCACCGGAGGCGTAAGAAATGCGTATTGCTATAGCTGGTGCTGGAAATGTTGGTCGTGCGATTGCTCGCGAACTTCTTGATAATGGTCATCGCGTGCTTTTGATTGACCGTGATCCAAAGGCTCTCAAACTTGAATCAGTCCCCGATGCCGAGTGGTTAATGGCCGATGCCTGTGAAATCGCTTCACTTGATAAAGCAAGCTTAAATGATTGCCAAGTGTTGGTCGCAGCTACCGGTGATGACAAAGTCAATCTTGTTGCTTCACTGCTTGGCAAGACTGAATACGGAGTACCGCGTGTGGTTGCTCGTGTTAACCATCCAAAGAATGAATGGCTCTTCGATCAATCTTGGGGTGTAGATGTTGCTGTATCAACTCCTCGCATCATCGCAGCTCTTGTGGAAGAGGCAGTAAGCGTTGGAGATGTCGTACGACTCTTCTCTTTCCGAAAAGGTCAAGCAAACTTGGTTGAACTTACCTTGCCTGATACCTCAACATGTATTGGCCAGACCGTAGAAGAGATAACCCTGCCAGAGGATGCATCCCTTGCTGCGATTGTCCGCGACGGTCGAGTGCTTACACCAACGCCATCTGATGTCTTTGTTGCAGGAGATGAACTTCTCTTCGTTGCCTCTGCCGTAGCAGAAGGTAAATTGAAGGAATGCTTTATTTCAACGAACTAAAATCGCTTACTGATGCGGCTTGGTAGTTGGAACATCTTTTAGGATAAGCCAGCTTCCATAGGCGGTCGCTAGAAATAACGGATAACCCATAGCTAGATTGACCGTTCCTAGTAAGTTCACATTTCCACTTCGATAAATTGGATACTGCACCGCAATTCTGATGAAGAAGAGTCCAACCCATAACCAGCCGGCACGAATATAAGCAGCCTTCCGTGCATAGTGATTTCGCCATAAGAGGTTCTCACCGAGAATTGGTCCCAACATCAAACCTAAGACTGGCCAACCTGCGATATTTGCAATGAGATAGACGGTTCCATAGGCGAGATTGGTCAGCAGTTTTGGAAGAAAAACATCGCTTGGATTGCCTGTTCTATTTGCAAACCAGGCACATATCAGTGCACCTATGAGACCGCTAAATGCATGTTGCACCGTATCGCGCTTGGCCAAGCGGATGATTGTCAGCAGAAGTGAAACAACAACAGATGCATATAACGCTTGATGTAAATCGTGCTTAATATTAAAGATGACAAGAAATATTATGGAAGGAATTCCAGAATCAATTAATCCTTTCTTGCCTCCGAATGCTGCAAGAACTTTATCTCGATCGTTATTTTCACTCATGAGCGGCCGGTCGATCCAAAGCCTCCACCACCACGGCCTGATCCAGGAAGGGATTCAACCTCGATAAAGTTGGCATGCTCTACCTTCTGAAAGACCAATTGTGCAATTCGATCACCGCGCTTAAAAGTTACAGATTGTTCTGGGTCATGATTAATCATGATGCATTGAAGTTCGCCACGAAATGCTGCATCAACTGTTCCGGGAGCGTTCACCATCGTTACGCCATCTTTGATTGCCAGCCCTGACCGCGGATGAACTAGCGCCACATAACCATCGGGAAGTGCGATTGAAATTCCAGTGGGAACCAAGGCGCGTTCGCCTGGTGCAAGGGTGATATCAATCCGTGAGTAGATATCAGCTCCGGCATCGCCACCTTTTGCATACTGTGGCAAGGGAAGATCTGGATCTAAACGTGTGATCAGCACCTGAAGCTCGCTCATGGGTTGATATTAAACTCTGGATCGACGAATGAGAGAAGTTCTGGGTTGGCTTTAATAGCTGCAACATATTCTGCTGGCGCATTCTCGAGGAAGTGCTTCATGGGAACGACGATAAAGAGTGAAGAAGCCTTAAGCGCAAGTGGTCCGTCGGCGGAATTTAAGCGACCTTCCGCCTCTGAATACACCTTCCGTCCTTGCTGACCGGTGATTCGCGCCGTGATAAATAAGGTGCTTCCGATTGGAACGGGAAGAAGAAAATCAGTCTCTAGTCGCGCAGTAACAGCAGGTGCTCGAAGTAACCACATTAACTTTCCTAGCGCTTCATCAAAGGCCAAAGAGAGAAGGCCTCCATGCGCGAGCCCTGGTGCACCTTGATGATTCTCAGTGACTGTAAATTGCGCTGTGATATCTAAGTTCTCGCCTACTCGCGCTTTGAGGTGTAAACCCGTTGGATGTAAATCCCCGCAACCAAAACAATGCTTAAAGTGAGAAGGTAACTCAGAGCCAGTCTTTGGAGATTGCGGGTGGCGTTCTGGAATTATTGATCCAGCGGGAGGCGTTGTGCTCGCTACTCGACTCATGAGGTAAGGCTACTTGATGAGTTAACGAGTAACCTATAACCATGAGCCCGAAACCGATATTTCGCGAAGTGATTCATCCCCCACTCTGGCTGATCGCATTTCTCTACTTCATGCTCTATTCACTGGTCCTGGCAATCTGGGCCGCATTTGATGATGCGATTGCCCTCAACGCCTTTGCGATTGCAACTGTTCTTGGATTACTTATTATCTATCTTGCAAGATCTAGCATCACTATTGATGGCAAAGAGTTGCGAGTAGGCAAAGCTCATATACCGCTGCAATATCTTGGAGATAGCGAAATTGTCAGTAAGAAAAATTTTGGTATCGCACGCACACGTGGCGCAGACCCGGCTGCCTACCTCGCCTTAACTTTTTGGATTTCTGAAGGAGTTAAGATTGAAGTAAGAGATGAGCGAGATCCAACGCCTTACTGGTTGATTTCTACTCGAAAGGGCGAAGAGTTGTTGCGCGCTTTAAAGAGTTAAGCGCAATCCTTGCAGACTGCCTTTGCGCCCTCACCCTTGGCAAGTTGAGTCATATGATGAATCAAGTAGCAACGTGAACAAGTAAATTCATCTACCTGCTTAGGGACTACTCGAACTGCTAACTGCTCACCAGAGAGATCGGCACCTGGGAGTTCTAGGTTCTCTGCAGCCTCTGCTTCGTCGACATCGATTTGGCCTGATTGTGCATCAGCTCGCTTAGCCTTGAGTTCTTCGAGAGACTCTTCATGTAATTCCTCATCGGTCTTACGGGGTGTGTCGTAATCTGTTGCCACTGATCTCACCTCACCTTCATCGATATCTAAACTGGCGCCCTAGTGGCACCACGGAGCGAATAGTCGCGCACTTACTTCGATTTGAGGGGTATAACAACCGGCGTGTCGCCTTTATTCCCCGAGGACCGGCAGCGGGTTAATTGCACGCTCAATCGATTGGGCCAAGGCTCCATCTACATATCCACGAATATGGGTGCCTTCTGCCAGGTGTTCTTCTAAGAGAATCTCCCCTGATTCATGGATCGCATGAACCAAGTCACCTCGGTTATATGGAATGACCGTATCAATCTCAACGCTTGGATGTGGAAGTGATTTTTCGATTGCGTGGATCAGACCTTCAATTCCAAATCCACTCTTCACCGAGAAGGCATAACTGTTCTTCTCTTTTCGGAGAAGCTCCATCACAACTTCTGGGGCAGCGATATCTACTTTATTGATTGCAATAATCTCCGGAATATCGCCTCCGCCGATTTCATTGATAACTTCACGGACCGCACGAATTTGCTCAAAAGGATCTGAGTGCGAACCATCAACAACATGGACAATCAAATCTGCGCCAGAGACTTCTTCCAACGTTGATTTGAAAGCGTCGATAAGTTGGTGAGGTAAGTGGCGAACAAATCCGACGGTATCTGAGAGCGTATAGACGCGCCCTTCTTCTGTCTGCGACTTTCGAACAGTTGGATCAAGAGTGGCGAAGAGGGCATTTTCGACAAGTACACCGGCGCCGGTGAGGGCATTGAGTAATGAGGACTTGCCAGCATTTGTGTAGCCTGCAATAGCGACTGATGGAATGTTATTACGTCGCCGTTCTTGTCGCTTCGTATCGCGGGCAACTTTCATTTCGCCGATCTCTCGACGTAGCTTTGCCATCTTGTCACGAATACGACGGCGGTCAGTTTCGATCTTTGTCTCACCTGGACCACGTCCACCGATACCTGCGCCACCAGCAGCACGTCCACCCACTTGTCGTGAGAGTGAATCTCCCCAACCGCGAAGTCTTGGCAATAAATATGCAATCTGAGCTAATTCAACCTGCGCCTTACCTTCGCGACTCTTTGCATGTTGAGCAAAGATGTCGAGGATTAATGCAGTTCGGTCTACGACTTTGACTTTCAACTTCTCTTCTAAAGTGCGAAGCTGAGAAGGTGAGAGTTCGCCATCACAAATAACAGTATCGGCGCCGGTAGAGCGAACTATCGCTAAGAGATCCTCCAACTTTCCAGAACCAATATAGGTTGAGGGATCTGGTTTATCGCGACGCTGAATCAAACCTTCTAGTACCTCTGACCCGGCAGTTTCCGCCAACGCCTTTAGCTCGGCTAAAGAGTTATCGGCCATCTCGGCAGTTCCTTCAGTCCAAACTCCCACCAGAACTACCCGCTCTAGTTGAAGCTGGCGATACTCCGCATCGGAAATGTCTTGGAGTTCAGTTGAGAAACTTTTAACTCTTCGCAGCGCATGACGATCGGAGAGATCTTGCTGCGATTCGACCTCGTCAATTTCATCAGCATCAAAATCGGCTGCGGCTCGCGCACTTTCACGGAGCAGATCTTCAAAAAGCTTGTCGTATCCATCATCTTCTACCGTCATAGAAGGTACGAACTTACATCGTAATCATCGAGCAGGACTGCCGGACCTGTAAGGGTGGCATTTGAGTGACCATCGATATCAACAACTAACCGACCACCCGGCGGATAAATCACCCAGCGAGATGGGAGGGACTCCCCTGACTTCAAAGTTGCCGCCAGTGCTACCGCGCAAGTGCCGGTGCCGCATGATTGAGTCTCACCGCTTCCGCGTTCGTGCACTCGCATCTTTGCTTCGTGATTCGGAAGGAGCTCAACGAATTCAACATTGACACCCTCTGGGTATGAATCCGCTGGTGACACTACCGGTGGCTGCTCGAGTGAGCCAAGCGTAGATAGATCTTCGGTAAAGACCACCGCATGAGGATTTCCAACATTGATATTAAAACCTTCGTAAGTTACGCCATTTGAAATTGCGCTAACTTGCTCGTTTTCATCATAAATCTTGCCCATGTTAACTGAGATGTCATCTTCTGCTGGAACTCGTAGATGTTTAATCCCAGCCCGAGTATCAATAGCAAAAATTCCTTCGTTCTGGTGGTCCCTCGCAACTAAATATCGCGCCATCACGCGGATTCCATTGCCACACATTTCGGCGATTGACCCATCTGAATTTCGGTAATCCATGAACCACTTACCATCGCTTTTGAGAATGCGGATCAATCCATCTGCGCCAATTTTTGTGGCACTGGAAGAATTAGCGCCTACCCCTGTGACACGGTTACACATGGCCGCAATTTGTGAGGCAGATACAGATAATTCATCGCCCTCATCGAAGATGATCAGAAAGTCATTATGAGTTCCGTGGCCATAGGTGGCGATAGTTGAGTTTTGCATATGGTTAAGAGTTTAACTCTTTGGCAACAAATGCGAGTGGTGAGATGCCTTCCCCGACCCACTGAATTCGCGCATCCCGCTTAAACCAAGTCTCTTGGCGTCGCACATACTGGCGGGTTGCGACGATAGTTTCCTCAATCGCCTGGCTCTCTGAG
>CANGJV010000074.1 GCA_947454425.1 Candidatus Nanopelagicaceae bacterium | reverse complement strand
CAAGACCGCAACATTTATGCCAAAGCCACTCTTCGGAGATAACGGTTCCGGTATGCACGTTCACCAATCACTCTGGAAAGATGGCAAGCCACTCTTTTTCGAAGCTGGCACATATGGCGATCTCTCAGATATGGCACGTTGGTACATTGGTGGACTCTTGAAGCATGCACCATCACTTCTTGCATTCACCAACCCAACAGTTAACTCATACCGACGTTTGGTTCCAGGATATGAAGCTCCAGTAAACCTTGTTTACTCAGCTCGTAACCGTTCTGCATGTATCCGTATCCCAATTACAGGATCATCACCAAAAGCAAAGCGCGTTGAGTTCCGTTGCCCAGATCCATCATCAAACCCATACCTCGCATTTGCAGCAATGCTTATGGCGGGTATCGATGGAATCATCAACAAGATCGAACCACCTGCTCCAGTAGATAAGGACCTCTACGAGCTTGAGGGTGCAGAAGCTGCAGCAATCCCACAGGTTCCAGGTTCACTTGATGCTGTTCTCAACTCACTTGAGAAGGATCATGCATTCCTTACCAAGGGCGGCGTCTTCACCGATGACCTCATCGCAACTTGGATTGATTGGAAGCGTACAAACGAAGTTGATTATGTTCGCCTTCGTCCGCATCCAGCTGAGTTCGAGCTTTACTACGACATCTAAGAAGTAATCAAAAGAACCCCGCCGATTATTCGGCGGGGTTCTTTCTTTCCTGTAGATTCAGATTATGAGCACAGCGCGAGAGAAATTAAGTTACGAAGAATTCGGAACCGCCGTCCGTGAATTAGCTCAAGTAATCAAGGATTCAGGTTACGAACCGGACATCATTCTCAGCATCGCTCGAGGCGGTCTGCTCATTGGCGGGGCGCTCGGATACGCGCTCGGCGTGAAGAACACCTTCACTATGTCGGTCGAGTTTTATACCGGCATCAATGAACGTCTCGCCCTTCCGGTTGTTCTGCCTCCCGTTCCCAATAAGGTGGATCTCACCGGTTTGAAAGTACTTGTTGCAGATGATGTCGCAGATACCGGGGCCACTCTCAAGCTAGTTCGCGAATTCTGCGGGGAATATGTTCAGGAAGTTCGTAGCGCCGTGCTCTACGAAAAATCCCATAGCGTTGAGAAGCCGGAATACGTATGGCGCCATACAGATAAATGGATTGAATTCCCTTGGTCAGCCTTGCCTCCTGTGGTTGTGTCTCGCTGAAGCACGGGCAAAAGCCAAAGAATTGAAAAAGACGTCTTATTTAAATAGACTCGAAGTATGCAGAGGTTCACGCGAGCAGTCTCTACGGCTACCGCCCTCTTTCTTTCGTCATTTCTCGTCTTTGTCTCTCCGAATTTTTCAAGCTGGGCTGTGATTGGAACACCTGCGGCGAGTTGTGGCAGTTCCATTTGCACTATTACTTTCACATCGACGACAGATTACTACTCGTGGAACGTACCCAACGGAATAACTTCTGTGAACGTGATTGCCCAAGGGGGTGCCGGGGGTGCCGGTTACTATTCAACAGAAAGAGCGCCAGGTGGGTTCGGAGCAATTCTTACCGAAACAATTACTGTCACGTCCGGAGACATTCTTCACTTCTATGTGGGAGGCGCTGGCGGAAATGGCCCGGGAGGTGTGGCAGGCGCTAACGCTGCTGGGTCATCTGGCGCAGCGGGCGCATATACAAGTGCCACATTTGGCGGTGGCGGCGGTGGAGGTGCATCAGAAATTCGACGGAATGGAACCGCGATCTCAAATCGAATTATTGTGGCTGCCGGAGGTGGTGGCGGTGGCTCCGGTTGCGGAGCGATAGATGCTGCCAATCAAGATAAGGATAAAGGCGGAAATGCTTCAGGCAACAATGGAGCTGCTGGACTCTGCACTGGTTATGCCGCGACAAATGCTGGCTCCGGAGCAACCATCACCGCAGATGGAAAAGGCGGAACAAGCAGAATCGGACGTTCACCTACCGGCTCGAGTGGCGGTGGCGGTGGCGGTGGCTATTACGGCGGAGGAGCAGGTACACAAGGCGGCGGAGGAGCAGGATCTTCTTGGATTGATTCAAATTATGTAACCGGAACATTCTCAACAGCAGCGACTTATGCAGCAGGATTCATCACTTTAACGTATGCCTATGCTCCTCCGGAAATTAGCGCTATCTCGGCAAACGGAGGTAATAGTTTAACGTATCGGAATTCTGCTCCAATAATTGTGATCACCAGCGTTGATGGCTTTGTATCTTTTCTTGCGAATGGGAAGCGTATATCTCGATGTTTCAAAGTTCCTACGTCAGCGCTACAAGCTACCTGTAACTATAGTTCATCTACAAGAGGAAGTATCAAGGTTGCAATTCTTTTCTACTTAAGCAGAGACGACACGCAACCAGCAACCTTAAAATACATTAATCTTCTTTCTGCTAATCGAATCTCAAAACGATAACGTTTGTCATGACTTATGCATCTGAATTTGTCAGAGCGCTCTCCCCTGCGCTCTTTGATCTAGCAGATCGAAAAAAGGCTATTGGCGCTCAGGCCTATATGAAAGATATTGCACCTTTTATCGGCGTTGCCACGCCCGAGCGACGATCAACAGTGAAGGCAATTGCTAAAACTTTGAAAGTTCCAACGTCGGAGGAACTTGGAAACACCGCCCGCAAACTATGGAAATTAGATGAAAGAGAATTTCAATTCGCTGCCAACGATCTGATCGGTCTTTATTGGAAGATTGCGGATAAGAACTTCTTGGCAGAGCATGTTGAGCATTTAATAATCAGCAAGTCGTGGTGGGACACTGTTGATGGCCTTGGAAGCGTTGCTATCTCTCCCCTGACGGATAAATATGGATGTGAGAAGTTAATCGCCCAGTGGAATAAGTCGCCAAATATGTGGCTCAATCGGGCCGCAATCCAACATCAACGAGGGCGCCGATTTGAAACTGATGTAAATCTCATCCTTCAATACTGTGATGATCACTCAGATTCGAAGGAATTCTTCATTGTGAAAGCGATTGGCTGGGCCCTTCGCGACCTCTCACCAATCAATCCTTCTGCTGTTAAGAGATTCTTAAAAGAACACCCAGAGCTTGGCCGGGTGGCGGTCCGAGAAGCCGAACGAGGGCTAGGAAGACTCTAAAGAGCGCCTTCCTAGCCCTGACTGGTTTCGATTGATTTAGAAGAGAAATGGCATAACCGGACCGCCTGGGAATGCCGCTCGCCAATTGTTCATGCAATCAAACCCACAGTCGCGAAGGGTTTTCGAAAGCGAACCACCACCGCCGCCGCCAGTATCCACTATGGAATATGCATTTGAACTAGGTAAATTAAGTGTTAAGAGAACCGCCGATATAACTGCAATATTAAATATTCTTTTCAATTTGATTCTTACCTTTCACATTTCGTAAGTGCTATTTCTAGAAATTAGTAACTTTTTACAGCGTTTACAATAATTAGTAGAAAGACACGGTTAAAGTAGGGAAAAGCCTAAATTTTAGACAATATGATCAGAGTGCAAAGAAATTTATAGAGATTTATTCAGTCAGACTTAATGGTGTCTTAACCCAGAACCTAGTTACCAATTTGTGCATCACCGCACCATTTGCTGCAAAGACGAGCGCGAGTATCCACCAACCTGAAACTCCCATTCCAATAACAAGCGCTGTAACAATTGAAGGTCCAACAGTTCCGCTGAGCCCCCAAGAAAGTCCCCACACTCCTTGGTATTGGCCCTGGTGCTTTTCATCCGCTAAACCAAAACCAATCGACCATGAGCCAGCAGATCCAATGAGTTCGCCAACAATGTGTGCTGCCATACCAAGTACCAGCATCAGAGAGGCGATGAGTGCATTTACTCCATGTGCGTACGCGTATAACAAGCAAGCTAAAGAGAGAAAGAGCGATGCCATGCGATAACTCTTGGCACCACCTAACAGCGTTGCCGAACTCTTACTTGCTGCAACCTGAAGGAGCATCACTGCAATCGTGTTCATCAACATAATTACCGAGACCCACCAACGCGGAGCGTTTGTCTCTCGAATAACCCAAAGTGGAATTGCGACTTGTTGAAGAATAAAGTGAATCGACATCACAGCATTTGAAAATGTGGCTCCAAGATAGACCTTGTCCTTCATCGCAGCGAATGAGAATGGTTCTCCTCGAACGACAGTGGGCGCAACAAACGGCAGCTTGAGGTAAAGCAATCCAGCAAGCACGAACGTAATCGCATCACCGCATAGAAGCACTTTGTAACCAAATGAAGTGTTAAGCGCCAATCCAATACCGGCGAATAAGGTACCGACTGAGATTCCAAAGTTGGTTACCGCTCGCTGATAAGCACGAAGTCGAACTCTGGACTCTTCCCCGCCGAGTTTTGCCATTGTTGCCATCCGAGTTGTTTGGGCAACGACGCCAATACAACCCATAACAATATGAATTGCCAGGAAAGGCGCATAGCTATGCACGAAGAGAAGTCCAAGCATTGCGACCCCTTGGGCGGCAACAGCGATGGCGCTGATATTGCGGGGACCAAATCGATCTGCGATATGACCCGACGGAACGCTCAGAGTCAGAGCCAATCCCCCGGCAATTGAAAGCGCCAAGGCAACTTGAGCAGGTGATAGACCAACTATCGTCGTGAAGTAAATGACATCAACTGTCATAAATAGACCATTGCCGAAAGTATTAACGAAGGTGGAGAGAGCCAGGATTCTAAATGTTCGCTCCTGTGGAATAACTTTATTAAAAAGTTGGCTCATCTTTTCTTGCACTGACTCACTCTACCGGTAAAGGCGAGCGATACTCTATCCCCGTGCTTAATCACATCCTCACCTTTCTTATTTTCCTCGTCATTGGAATTGAAATTCGTGATGGCCTCTCTCATGTAAAGGCTGCAATATTGCCTTCATTGGCAGCACTTGGCGGAATGGTTTTCCCAGCCCTCATCTTTATCGCACTCAGCCATGACAACTCATCGTGGGCGGTAGTGATGCCAACAGATGTAGTACTCGCAATTGGAGCACTCAGCCTCTTAGGACGACGTGTTAATCCCGCGGTTAAACTTTTTCTCTTAACTTTGGCAGTAGCAGATGACTTCTTCTCGCTGGTCGCAATCGGGATCCTCTTCCGAAGTGATTTAGAACTTGCAAGCGCCTTCTACACTATTGGCGCAGCTTCAATTGGCGCACTCATCCCCAAAAGGGATCTCGTGCTTAAGTTCTTGGCTCCGCTCGTTTCCTACCTAGTTGTTCCCATCTATATTTTTATCAATCTCTTTGCTCGCATCGAAGTAAGTTCTTTTGTAACCAACACTTCAATTTCCATTGTGATATCTCGCGTAATTGGAAAAGCTGTCGGCATTACCTTGGTGACCTTCCTGTTAATACGTTTCACAAAACTCACATTACCCGTCGCCCTTCATATGAAAGATGTTGCGGGAATTGGCTTACTCTGCGGAATGGGAATGACAGTCTCGTTAGTTATTGCCGAAATTACAGTCAAGAGTGACCTTGCGCTAAACCAGGTCAGATCAGGGCTATTTCTGGCAGCACTCTTATCCGGCTTACTCGGATTGCTCTGGCTTAAGAGTTCTCCTGTCGCCAAATAGCACGACGGGCTGTAAGCCAATAACCAATGAAACCAATTACCAGGGCGAAGAAGACTCCTAGGTTTGCGCCCGCCCACGCCCCGCTCTTGCCTCCAAAAATTCCCAAAAGATAGCCTTGCCATTGCAACCATGAGGCGAAAGGATTTGTAACAAATCCCCAACCCACAATTGTTCCAGCAGCCATTACCGCGATTGATTTCCAGTTCCAAGTTCCGTACCGGCCATTTTCGAGGTAGAGATCGCTTTCAACATAATCTCGCTTGCGCATCAATACATCCGTCACAAAGATTGCAGACCAGACTGCGATTGGAACACCAAGTGTGATCAAGAATCCTTGGAACGGAAAGAAGAAGTCATCGGCAATCCAGACAAGATAGAT
>CANGJV010000073.1 GCA_947454425.1 Candidatus Nanopelagicaceae bacterium | reverse complement strand
GTACTGGTAAGTAATTCGGCTTTAGCAATATATTTCTCAAGTGTTAGCAATCATCTCCCCCGGTCAAGGTGCTCAAACTCCGGGAATGCTCGCCCCTTGGATTGAAGATGCTGAAAGTAAAGCGCTTCTCATCGAATGGTCAGATGCAATTGGATTAGATCTACTCCATCTTGGAGTTCACGCAGATGCGGAAGAAATTAAAGATACTTCAAATGCGCAACCATTGATTGTGGCGGCAGGACTTCTCAGTGCACGAGCTCTCAACGTTTCAAATAAATATTCATTTATTGCTGGCCACTCTGTTGGCGAGATAACCGCTGCGGCTTTAGCTGGAGTAATTACGCCACTAGATGCGATGAAGTTGGTCCGTGCGCGAGGTGTCGAGATGGCAAAAGCTGCATCGCTTACTCCCTCCGGAATGTCAGCGGTGCTCGGCGGAGATCGTGAATTAGTTTTGAAGTCGATTGCTGAATGTGGGCTAGTTGCTGCAAACGATAACGGCGCGGGACAAATTGTGGCCGCCGGTGACCTCGCCGGCCTTGCCGCACTTGCACCAGAAGGTGCTCGAGTTCGAGCACTCGCTGTTGCAGGCGCATTTCATACCTCTTATATGGAGAGCGCAGTTGAACCAGTTCGCGCTCTCGCTGCAAAGATTGAGGTAAGTGATTCGAAGGTTGGAGTCCTCTCAAATAGAGATGGTGCGATCATTACATCTGGTCGTGAAATTCTTGATCGAATTGTCGAACAGATCGCCAATCCTGTTCGTTGGGATCTCTGCATGGCCACTTTGGCTCAATCTGGAGTTACTGGGGTGATTGAAGTTGCACCTGCCGGAACGCTGGTGGGTCTTATAAAGAGAGCAGCTCCTGAAATTGAACAATCTGCCCTGAAGTCACCTGCCGATCTTGAAGCTGCGATTGCCTTTGCTGCTCGTCATGGAGGAATATAAATGAATATCAAAACCCGCCAAGGTAGTGAGAGTCAGATTCTCTCGGTTGGGGCATATCGCCCAAAGCGCCTTGTTCCTAACTCAGAGATTGTCGACAAGATTGAATCAAACGACGAATGGATTCAGCAGCGAACCGGAATCGCATCTCGACGTTTTGCCGACGAGAGCGAATCACTCCTTGATATGGCGTGCTGGGCGGCAGAAGATGCGCTTAAGAAGGCAAAACTTACAATTGAAAATATTGATACGGTAATTGTTGCAACGATTACATTTCCATTTCAGGCACCTTCAGCTGCAACTGCAATTCTGCAACGTTTAGGTAATCCAAAAGCGGCCGCATTTGATATCAATGCTGCTTGTGCCGGTTTTTGTTACGGCCTCTCAATGGGACATGATTTTATAAAGGCCGGTACTTCAAAGAAGGTTTTAGTCATAGGTGCAGAAAAGCTCACTGACTTTACAAATCCCTTTGATCGAGCCACTGCTTTTATCTTCGCCGATGGTGCCGGTGCGGTCATTCTTGGTGCATCAGATGAAGCAGGAATCGGTCCAGTCGAGTGGGGATCAGATGCTGATAATCGCGATGCAATTTTGATGAATCCGGCATGGACCGAAGCGCGTAATTATGATGAACAGAAGACTGCAGCTGGTATTGACTGGCCGAATATTTCGCAAGAGGGCCAGAAGGTTTTCCGCTGGGCAGTATTTTCGGTGAGCAAGGCGGCTCAGCGAGCACTTGAGGCAGCCGGTGTCACAGTTGATGATTTAGATGTCTTCATTCCGCACCAGGCAAACCTGCGCATCATTGAAACAATGGCGAAAGATATGAAGATGCCTGAAAAGGTTTTGATTGCAGATGATATTCGCTTAAATGGAAATACCTCTGCCGCATCAATCCCGCTCGCAATGGATGCGCTCTTAGCCATGCATCCTGAGATGCATGGAAAACTTGCGCTGCTCATTGGCTATGGCGCAGGTCTCGTTTATGCCGGTCAAGTAGTCAAACTTCCGCCAAAACCATAAAAAAATATCGATTTTCCACGCGGGTACTAGGAAGTAGCGCTATTTTTCCGAGAGAATAAATACCTGTTCACATAGATTATTAGATGTTTTCAGCAATAGAAGTTTCACAAGTAGATAAAAGGAATGGAATAAAAAATGGCACTTGCACAAGCAGATGTACTCGCAGGACTGAAAGAGATCGTTGAAGAAGTTGCTGGTATTCCGGCAGCATCAGTTGAACTCGATAAGAACTTCACCGATGATCTCGAAGTTGACTCATTGAGCATGGTTGAAGTAGTCGTTGCATGCGAAGAGCGTTTTGGTGTCAAGATTCCTGATGAGAAGGTAACTGAGCTCGTAACAGTGGGCGATGCAGTTAATTTCATCGTTAACGCCTCGAACTAATAGGTTCTTTCGGACCTCGTAGAAAAAGGAATTAAAGGTATGTCACAACGTCGCGTAGTGGTCACCGGTCTTGGTGCAACCACCCCTCTCGGTGGAGATGTCGACACTACCTGGAAGGCGATTCTCGCCGGCCAGAGCGGTGTCCGACTTCTCACCGATGATTGGCGAGAGATGCTTCCAGTGCACTTTGCGGCGCGCGTTGCGACAGAACCGGCAGATCAAATGGAGCGGGTAGAAATGCGCCGCCTTGATCGCTCAGAGCAATTTGCCCTGATTGCCTCACGTGAGGCGTGGAAGGATGCGGGATCACCTGATGAACTCGATAAAGAGCGTCTCGGTGTTGTAGTCGCATCAGGTATCGGCGGAGTTATCACGCTGATGGATCAATTTAATATTCTTAATGAAAAGGGCGCGCGTAGCGTCAGCCCACACACCGTTCCCATGCTGATGCCAAATGGTCCAGCGGCAAATGTGGGCCTCGAACTCAAAGCTAAGGCGGGCGTTCATACGCCAGTTTCTGCCTGTGCCTCTGGCGCCGAAGCAATCGGATATGCCTTTGAAATGATCAAGAACAATCGTGCCGACATCGTCGTCAGTGGTGGAGTTGAGGCAGCATGCCATCAACTTCCAATGGCGGCATTCGCTGCAATGAAAGCACTTTCAACTCGCAATGATGATCCAGCACGTGCATCGCGTCCTTACGATCGTGATCGTGACGGTTTCGTACTTGGTGAAGGTGGCGGAATCCTTGTACTGGAAGAGTACGAGCACGCAAAGGCTCGCGGTGCAAAGATTTACTGCGAAATAAGCGGTCAAGGTCTTACATCTGATGGTTATCACATTGCAGCGCCAGACCCAGAAGGTTCTGGAGTTCAGCGAGCAATAAAGTTTGCGCTACAGAACGCCGGCATGACTGCAAAAGATATTGTTCATCTCAATGCACATGCGACATCAACTCCAGCCGGAGATGTGGCGGAGGCGAATGCACTTCGTAAAGCACTTGGTGCTGATGCAGATCACGTTGCAGTCTCTGCAACAAAGTCAATGACTGGCCACCTCTTAGGTGGAGCAGGGGCAATTGAATCCGTCTTCCTTGTAAAAGCGCTACAAGATCGCCTTGCTCCCCCAACGATTAATATTGAAAATCTTGATCCGGCCGTCACGGTCGATGTTGTACGCGATAAGCCGCGTGCACTTCCTGCAGGGGATATTGCTGCGCTCAACGACTCATTTGGTTTCGGTGGCCATAACGTCGTCCTCGTATTTAACTCAATCTAAGTAATAGAATCTAGCCATGAGCGATTCCATCGCAATAGATTCTCGTGATCCAGAGGTACGTATCAAGCGTTTGATTGATGCTGATACCTTTCAATTCTTAACACCGCGAACTGATTGCGGAATGATCTCCGCCACCGGAAGCATCAAAGGAAATAAGGTTGTTCTCTTTGCTTCTGATGCCACTTCTAAATCTGGCGCACTAGGAATCGAAGGCTCCAATGTAATTCTTGCCGCATACCGTGAAGCCATGGCTTATCAGTTACCAATTATCGGTATCTGGCACTCAGGTGGTGCGAGATTGAGTGATGGAGTCTTATCGCTCAATGCATTTGGCGAAGTCTTTCAAGCAATGGTTTTAGCAAGCGGTCGTATTCCACAGCTATCACTTGTTCTCGGCCCAACAGCTGGTGGCGGAGCCTACGGGCCAGCTTTAACGGATGTAGTTGTACTTGCTCCGGAAGGACGAATCTTTGTTACGGGTCCCGATGTTGTTAAATCGGTAACCGGTGAAGATATTGATATTGCAGCACTCGGCGGCCCGGAAGCGCATTCAAAAAATAGCGGCGTGGCACATGTCATCGCACCAACTGAAGATATTGCCTTTGCTGAAATTCAAGATTTGGTTTCACTCTTTGCAGATCAAGGCCACTTCTCCACAGAGATAGCAGATATTGATCTAGCCCAATTTGTGCCGGCGGTTTCAAAGCGATCGTATTCAGTAGCTCCATTGATTGAAGCGATTCTCGATCGCGATGGTGAATCGCTAGAACTTCTTCCAGTGTGGGCTGAAAATATGTCGACTGTCATCGGTCGTTTAGGCGGTCGTACTGTTGGAGTGATTGCCAATAACCCCTCACATATCGGTGGCGTGCTTGATGCGGCGGCGGCCGAGAAGGCAGCTCGCTTCGTGCGCACCTGTGATGCCTTTGGCATACCGATGATTGTGATTGCTGATGTAACCGGTTTCTTACCTGGCCCTGGACAAGAGTGGGAAGGTGCAGTTCGCCGTGGTGCAAAACTTCTGCATGCATTCGCCGAATCAGTTGTTCCACGAGTAACTCTCATTACGCGTCGTGCCTACGGTGGCGCCTATGTTGCTATGAATTCAAAGTCACTTGGCGCCACTCGCACCTTTGCATGGCCTTCTTCTGAAGTTTCAGTGATGGGTGCAGTTAATGCAGTTCGAGTTTTGCACCGTCGCCTGCTTGCAGATCTGCCTGAAGAACAACGTGCTGCCATGGAGCTCGAGCTTGCAGCAGAGCACGATCGAGTTTCAGGTGGAATTGCAAAGGCTGTCGAGATTGGCGCAGTCGATGAAGTTATTGAGCCATCTCAGACTCGCACCGCGCTAGTCAAAGCACTGGCATCGGCTCCGCATCGTCGCGGAACTCATACAAATATCCCGCTTTAAATTACTTTACAGTGAAGGTGACTGAAACCGTTGAGGTTACAGTCTTCTCGATGCTTGAAGTGTCGTATGCGCCTGCATCTGCAGTCATAGTTGAATCTGGTGTGGTTACCTGGAATACACCAGCTCGAACAGATTGAACTGCTCCAACTTTGCCACCAACAGCTTTAGTTATTGCCTCGGCGCGAACCTTTGCATCTTTCATCGCTTCTTCAAGCAGCTTTGGGCGCAATGCTGGAAGTGTTGAGATGTAGTACTGAGGTCCATAGTTATTTACTGAGACTCCAGTTTGAAGGATTGATCCGATTCCTTGCGCCAATTTAGCAATCAATTGAACATCCTTTGAGCGAACTACAACATCGCGGTTTGCGCGGTAGTTAAGAATTCTTCCAGTGCTATTTCCATTTGAGTACTCTTCATTTGCATAAGTTGAAACAGATCCAAGAGTGATATCTCCAGCTGAAATTCCGCCATCAGTGAGGTACTTCGATACAGCGCTTACATCGCTGCCAACTTTTGTGACAGCAGCTGCGACAGTTGGTCTGGTCAATGAAACATTGAGAGTCCAGACCGCGTTATCTGCAGTGGCTGATGTCTTTGCAGAACCAGTCACAGTGATTCCATTTGTCGTGCGCGCAGCAAAGCCAGATCCGACCTTCGCCAAACCAATCCCGAGCGCTGAAGCCAAGATTGCTGCTGCTGCGATGATCGCTATCGCCTTACGGCGTTCAATCTGGATAATGGGGCTATTTGCTGGGTTGAAATCCTGGTTGCTCATGTTTTTAGTCTATAACCGGTTGGTAGAGGGGCTCTACTGAAATTCTCGCGCTCATCTCACGCCTAATATCGATTTTGGGGAATATGCAATCTCACCGACCTCTAGTACCCTTATGCCTAGTCGGACGCTTAAATCAGTACCCGTTTGTTAAGGCTTAAATCTTTACTCGGTATGGCTGTAGGCAAGATGAAGACTGGCGATAGAGATATTTATCGCCCCACATATCGAAGG
>CANGJV010000072.1 GCA_947454425.1 Candidatus Nanopelagicaceae bacterium | reverse complement strand
GGTCGAACTCAGAACCATTGAAGAAGCATTTGGATTTGGTGCAGTAAAGCCGATGATCCCGGATCGCCTCACCGGTAAGACCGTTGCAGTAATTGGTTCAGGTCCTGCAGGGCTTGCCGCAGCGCAACAGCTCACTCGTGCAGGTCATACAGTCGCAGTCTTTGAACGCGCCGATAAAATTGGTGGGTTGCTTCGTTATGGAATCCCTGAATTTAAGATGGAGAAGAACGTCCTTGATCGACGACTTGCCCAGATGGAGCAAGAAGGAACCCGCTTTCGTCCTGGAGTTGCTGCCGGTGTAGATATCACTGGCGCTGCCCTTCGCACTCGTTATGACGCAGTACTTATTGCAATTGGTGCAACCCAATGGCGCGACTTATCAGTAAAGGGACGCGACCTTAAAGGCATTTATCAAGCGATGGAGTTCTTGCCATGGGGAAATAAGCAAGCCCTTGGTGAGGTTGAAAATCCTCCAATCAATGTCGCTGGCAAGCATGTCGTCATTCTTGGTGGTGGAGATACCGGTGCAGATTGCCTTGGAACTTCTGTGCGCCAAGGAGCTGCGAGTGTTACCCAACTTGAAATTATGCCTCAACCAACTGAAGAACGACCTGATGGTCAGCCTTGGCCAACCTATCCAATGATCTTTAGAGTCTCCAGCGCACACGAAGAACTTGATAATCGAATCTTCGGAGTCTCAACAGAAGAATTTCTCGGTGACAAGAACGGAAATCTTCGCGCACTGAAGATTGTTGAGACAGAGTTCGTTAATGGAAAGTTTGAATCCGTTCCAGGAACAGAGCGCGAACTTCCAGCAGACTTTGCATTTCTTGCAATGGGCTTTACCGGTCCAGAGAAATCAGTGCTGATTGATCAATTAGAGGTAGAACTTGATGATCGTGGCGCTATTAAACGAAACGAAGATTTCCAGACAAATCAAGAAGATGTCTTTGTTGCTGGAGATGCTGGTCGTGGTCAATCACTTATTGTGTGGGCTATCGCCGAAGGTCGCTCGGCGGCTGCATCGGTAGATCGCTACTTGATGGGGGAGACTCAACTGCCTTCACCAATCGAGCCAACGACCCGCCAAATGTTGGTCTAAAGCCAGATAAATCACAGTTTCAAACTGGCCAGTACTGGTCGGTCTCATTTATTAATAGATAAGGTACGAACATGCGCCGCGCGAAAATTGTATGCACGATGGGTCCAGCTGTTGAATCACCAGAGAAGGTGCGAGAACTCATCGCAGCTGGAATGAATATGGCTCGCCTCAACCTTTCTCATGGATCCTATGAAGAGCACCAAGCCCGTCTTGACGGCGTGCGAGAGGCAGCAGTTGAAGCCGGCAAAGCTGTTGCAATCCTGGTTGATCTGCAAGGACCAAAGATTCGCCTGGCTCGCTTTGAAAATGGACCTCATGATCTTGCGCGCGGAGATATCTTCACCATTACTACCGATGAAGTTCCCGGTACAAAGGACCGCGTTGGTACGACATATAAAGGCCTACCTGGTGATTGCAAGCCTGGCGATTACATCATGATTGATGATGGAAAAGTAACTGTGCAAGTCGTTGAAGTTAAAGGCAATGATGTGATTACAAAGTGCATCGAGCCTGGTGCGGTAAGTAACAACAAGGGTATAAACCTTCCTGGTGTCGCTGTATCAGTTCCTGCCATGTCTGAAAAAGATGCTGATGATCTGCGTTGGGGCCTACGCGCAGGTGCTGACTTTATTGCGCTCTCATTTGTTCGTAATGCGGCAGATATTAAAGATGTTCACGCAATCATGGATGAGGTTGGAATTCACATTCCAGTTATTGCCAAGATTGAAAAGCCACAGGCCGTGGCAAACCTTGAGGAAATTGTTGATGCATTTGATGGCATCATGGTCGCACGCGGCGATCTAGGCGTTGAAATGCCAATCGAAGATGTCCCAATGGTGCAGAAGCGCTGTATCGAACTTGCTCGTGATGCTGCAAAGCCAGTCATCGTTGCAACCCAAATGCTTGATTCTATGATTTCTAACTCCCGACCAACTCGAGCTGAAGCAACAGACTGTGCCAATGCGGTACTTGATGGCGCCGATGCTTTGATGCTTTCAGGTGAGACTTCAGTCGGAGATTTTGCAATCGAATCTGTTAAAACTATGGCTCGTATTATCGAGCGCACGGAAGAGCAGGGGCTAGATCGCATCCGTCCTTTGACACATGCTCCGCGCACTAAGGGTGGTGCAGTTACTAAAGCTGCGGCAGAAGTTGGCGAAGTTCTCAATGCCAAGTACCTCGTAACTTTCACACAATCAGGTGATTCTGCTCGACGCATCTCTCGTCTTCGCTCTGCAATTCCAATCCTTGCAATCACGCCAGAAGCGGGCACATATAACCGTTTGGCTCTCTCATGGGGAATCGAACCAATTGTCTTCCCCATGGTGAAGCACACAGACGATATGGTCTTAATGGCAGATAAGTTGCTCATCGATACCAAGCGCGCAGAACAGGGCGAGCTCGTGATGATCGTTGCTGGTGCACCTCCAGGAATTCCTGGCTCCACCAATGCGATGCGCGTTCACAAGGTCGGCGATGCAGTCAATGGCGTCGTTCCTGCTTACAAGTAACGCAGGAGATGGCGTCGTTCCTGCCTACAAGTAATTCCATTTAGTCAGTCTCTATCAGGTACGATTGCGGCTATAGGCCTCGGTACTCCAACGGTAGAGAGGGCAGTCTCAAACACTGCATAGTGTCGGTTCGAATCCGACTCGGGGCACATGACAATTCGCATACTCGTCGCCGAAGATGAGGCAATCATCCGGATGGATCTCGTTGAAATGTTGCGAGAGGCCGGATATGAAGTTGTCGCGGAGGCAACAAATGGCGAAGAAGCAATCACCCTTGCAAATTCCACAAAGCCAGATCTCTGCATTCTTGATGTAAAGATGCCGGTGCTTGATGGTATTTCAGCTGCCGAGAAAATCATCTCAATCGCTCCAGTATTAATGCTCACCGCATTTAGCCAGCGAGAGTTAGTTGAGAGAGCACGCGATGCTGGCGTTATGGCCTATGTCGTCAAGCCCTTCTCCATCGGAGATTTGGTACCTGCAATAGAAATTGCAATCAGCCGCCACACGCAAATGAAGTCTCTTGCTGATGAAGTGGCAGATCTGCATGATCGACTCGAAACACGAAAGATTATTGATCGAGCTAAAGGGATTTTAATGAAGGCGCTCAATCTCTCCGAGCCCGAGGCTTTCTCCTGGATTCAACGGGCGGCAATGGATCGACGTCTGAGCATGAAGGAAGTCGCTCTCGCCGTCATATCTCCAGAGGCCGCACTCGACCGTTAAAATCTGGGATTGGCATCTCATTTAATGAGATGCTCATATTTTGTAATCAAAAAGTAATCTCTCATGCGCAATCTGAGGCTTATTCACCTTGTCTGACCATGCGCATGACCACTACCCTTCAACCCTCCCTGTCCCGGGATATAAACAGGAAAGGCTCCACATGAAGAAGATTATTTCTCTTGCTGCAGCTAGTGCATTGCTTGTTGGCGTAACAGTTGCTGTTGCTCCATCTGCTTTCGCTACATGCGCAGGAAACCCAAAGATCTATTTCCAAGGTGCACAGACAGGCCCATATGCTGAAACAGGTATCAATGAGGCAAACGGTGTAATCCTTGCAATCGAGAAGTACAACAAGACAGCTAAGGTCAAGGTTGATTACGATGTAATCGATACTCAGGCTTCAGGTGCTCAGTCACCAGCTCTTGCATCAAAGGTTGTTGATGATGAGTGCGCAATCGCTGTTGTCGGCGGTATGTACTCAGGCGAGACTCTCGCTGCTGTCCCAATCTACGAAGGCGGTAAGGTTCCTGTAGTTTCACCTTCAGCAACTAACCCAGCTCTCACAAACAAGTCACCTTACTTCCACCGTGTTGTAGGTTCTGACCTTGTACAGGGTCCAGCACTTGCTCAGATCGCAATCGGTCTCAAGTCAAAGCTCTTCGTTGTTGATGACGCGACACCATACGGTAAGGGTCTTGCAACAATCGTAAAGAAGAACGCATCAAAGATCGTTGTTGGATCAGATGGAGTTACAGAAGGAACAACTAACTTCTCATCTGTTGTAGCAAAGGTTAAGGCTTCAAAGGCAACTGCAGTGTTCTACGGCGGTTACTACCCAGAAGCAGCGATCTTCATCAAGGCACTTCGCGACAACCCTGCAACATCAAAGGTTGCATTCATCGCAGGTGACGGTGTTCTCGATGGTGAGTACATCAAGTTGGCTAAGAAGAACGCTGAAGGTTCATACCTCACAGCTCCAGGACAGCCAATGGATAAGGTAGCTCCAGCACTTGCTAAGGAGTACAAGACACGTTTTGGTCGCGTACACGGTCTCTACACACTTGAGGCTTACAACGCAGCTTACGTACTCCTTCAGGGTATCAAGGCTGGTAAGACAACACGTGATGCACTCAATACATGGCTCAGCGAAGCTGTAGTCACTGTAAACGGTACAAAAATCTCATTCTCTGCAACTGGAGATCCTGACAATATCGTCATGAACCAGTACACAATCAAGAATGGAGAAATGGTTTGGGTTAAGCGCCTCTCATAAGGCCTAGCACTACCTCGTTATCAATCAGGTGGCAGGAGAATCACGCGATTCTTCTGCCACCTGATTATCAATTAAAGGAAGTCACGTGGATTTTTCAATCATTTTTTCAGATTTTTGGTCTTTGACCATCGATGGATTAGTTGTCGGAGCCATCATCGCCCTCGTTTCATTGGGCTACACCTTGGTGTACGGGGTATTGCGACTGATCAATTTTGCGCATTCAGAAATTTTTATGATCGGAACAATGACTTGCTACGTGGTCATTCAGCAATTTGGATTTACCGGATATGAAGAAGCGCTTCCGCTCTGGAAGTTTGCATCGCTATTCCTCCTCTTTGGTTTAACAGCTGCCATCGTCAGCGGTGCTGCGGCAGTCCTGCTCGAAATCGTTGCCTACCGTCGCCTTCGCGTACTTGGAGCGAGCCGTCTAAGCTCATTGATCTCAGCGATCGGTGCATCATTTTTCTTGGTAGAGGTAGCACGTAAATTATCTGACTCAAAGAATTTAGATTTTCCACGTCTCATCAGCAAAGAACCATTCCTCACGCTATCCGGTTACGACCTCACGCCAGGGAAGATTTCTTTAGCTCTGCTTGCAGCAGTACCTCTATTTTTCGTAGCACGTCTTCTGAAGATGACGAAAGTACTCGCAGCTGTGATGGCAATCGGCACCTCTGCGGTAGTCATTACTCTAGGAGTTCTTCCTAACTTCAACTTTAAGTTCCCTGGATCAACGACCAATTCAGTGAGCAAATGGTTTAACCACACACTCGTCACATCGAGTGATGCCTACCTCACCCAGGATCGTGTTCTGGTGACAATAGGAGCAGCGCTGATCTTCTTCGTACTCAACCGCGTAATCAATCACACCAAGCTTGGTCTTGGTATTCGCGCTGTTTCACAGGATGAGCGAACTTCAATCTTGATGGGTGTAAATGTCAATCGCATCATTTCTTATACATTCTTATTAGGCGGCGTTCTTGCAGGCTTAGGTTCTGCCTTCTATATGGTCTTCTATGAAACAACAAAGGCAAATGTTGGATTCCTCATTGGAATCTCAGCATTTACCGCAGCAGTGCTTGGCGGTATTGGAAATGTTAAAGGCGCTCTTTATGGTTCTTTTGCACTCGGACTTTTCCAGCAATACACATCTGCGGTTCTAGGCTACAACTGGAAAGATGTTGTTACATTTGTGATTTTGGTATTTGTCTTGCTAGTTAAGCCAACTGGCCTCTTCGGCGAAGCGTTACAGAAAGCGAGGGTGTAGTCATGGCTAAATTTAATGCTCGTGATCGATTTGGAGACTGGTGGGATCAAACCAACCCTGCCCAGCGCACAGTCTTTCGCATTGTTGTAATTGGGCTTTTCTACGCGCTACCTTTGCTTAACAACCCAGTCATTGATACCCCTGAAACATCATTTAAGTCAGTGCTTTTCTATCCACTGATTATGTTCAGCTTGATGGCAGTAGGACTTAATGTTGTGGTCGGAAAGTCGGGAATCCTTGATCTTGGTTACGTGGCCTTCTTCG
>CANGJV010000071.1 GCA_947454425.1 Candidatus Nanopelagicaceae bacterium | reverse complement strand
TCTTTAATCTCTTCCAATGGAAGCGGATCGGCAGACATCACCTTCTCCCACTTCGGCCATTCGCTATTTCCAACCTGAACTGAGATAGGACCGCCTTGAGATTCACCGAGTCGTACACCGCCAAGTATCGACACCTTGTCAGCCTCGAAGTTCTGTCTGGCGCCGCGACCAAATCCAAGTCGTCTACGAGATAAATGGTGATCTATATCTGATGTTGAAATTTTGATATGTGCAGGCATGCCCTCAATAATCGCCGAGAGGGCTTGGCCATGAGACTCACCAGCTGTAATCCAACGCATATCCTTATTGTCTCAGACTGACGAGAAAAGCCGCGTCATATTTACCGAATCTACTCAGATAGCGAGATAAAGCAAAAGAAATGGAGCCAAGATCACTGGGGCCAACGGCACCGAACCGCTTAAAGTCCGATGACGTATCACGGTGAGTGCTAAGAGAAGAGTGAGAGCTACTGCCATCAGGTTGAGGTATCTCAGTGTCAACAGAATCTCGCCATTGGAGAAGAGCAATACCGACCATAATTTCAGGTCTCCCATACCGATCTTGAGCAGCACGGTAATCACAAATGCAACAAGGAAAGCCAAGATGACAACCGATATCTTTGAGAAATTCGGGCGCAACAGGAGTAGAACCGCTAAGAGGAGGTTGGATCGATTAGTTATTTTATGAGTTCTGAGGTCAACAATTGCTATGTGGAGTGAAAGCGCTAGCAGCACCAGAAGATACATCTGGGAAGAGTAGTAAAAATCGCTCAGCGGTAAATTGCGCTTGTGGACTACTGAGCAGCAGCTTTGAGCAACGGGCGAATATGGGTTGCTAGAGCTTGCTCATCTAAATCTTGATTGAGCGCTAGAGCAAGTTGATGAATTCCTTGATAGAGCAAAAGTTCGAGGCCATTAATTACCTCTCCCCCGTGATCTCTCCATCGTGATCCCAACACAGTAGGCCAAGGCTTGTAGATAACATCAAAGAGGAGTGAACAAGATCCATCCGTAAGCGCATCAGCCAGTAGATCTGCGGCACCTGCCGGAGTTGTATTTACGACCAAATCAAACTCTTGAAAATCGGGGCTATCGTTCCAGCGCTGATACTCAAATGCCGAGCGGGAGACGGCATTCTCCAAGACGTCCCTACGTGTTGATGTACGTCCGAGAACGACAATCTCACTTGCGATTCCATCAAGGGCTCCAACAACCGCACGAGCCGTTCCACCTGCACCCAAAACCAGAACGCGACGAAAAGCCGAATACCCTTGATTTCGCAGAGCTGCGAGTAAACCACTTCCATCGGTGCTTGTTAATCGCCACCGGCTATCTCGTCTATATAAAGTATTAGCGGACTGGATTCGGATTGCTAGTGGATCAACTTCAACCGGAAGTGAAAATGCCTCTTCTTTTAACGGCATTGTGATCGAAAAGTAATCGTGCTCAGTTTCATTCAAAGAAAAGAACTTTGCGAGTGAATTGAGTGGCACTTCATTTCTAATGTATGTGCCATCTATCCCTAAGAATTGAAATGCTGCTTTATGAAGAACAGGCGATAGCGAGTGTTCGACCGGTGAGCCAAGAATCGCACCTCTAAGGTTTTTACTCATTTAGGACTCCTGAATTTTCCAGCCTTGAGGTTCTTTTTATAGAGCATCTTCCAACCGTTAAATTCATCTATCGAATCAGTAAAGCGAGTGTCTCCAGGGGCTACGGTAATAAAGAATAACCAAGGTCCTGCTTGAGGATTTGCTGCAGCTATCATCGCTTTACTGCCCGGATTATTTATGGGTCCAGGCGGAAGGCCATAGTGGCGGTAAGTGTTATATGGCGAATTCAAATATGTTGACTCGGTACTGAGGAAGACCGAACCCCGGCTCCCTTTAATGAAATGTACTGTCGAATCAAATTGCAATGGCATTCCCTTGGTTAGGCGATTGCGAACAACCTGAGAAATCTTAGAAAAGTCTTTTGTATCACCTTCGGCTTGCACAAGAGATGCGATAGTTAGCAACTGCGCTGTTGTGAATTTTCCAGAATTTGAGTAAAGGCCTGCCTGTTTCATTTCATAGATTGCCCGCTGTGACATCATCGAAAGTATTTCGCTTACCGATGTACTTGTGTCAAAGCTGTATTGCGCAGGAAAGAGAAGACCTTCTAGCGATATAAAACCCTTTGGCTTTACGGTTGATGCAAATCCTTGGCTAACCTCGTTCTTTGTGAAGCCAATTCGATAGAGTGATGCCTTAACCTCACTATTCCAGGCACCTTCATTGACGATCAGAAGATTACTAATTCTCTTTGAATCAAGGAGTTGCTCAAGCGCCTCCTTGGCGCAGAGATGAGTCTGAAGAATATGTGAGCCAGGAGCTATCCGACCTGCCCGCGGATCTGCTACAGCTGCTCTAAAGAATGCGAGCGATGACTTAATTACACCTGCTCGCTCAAGTGCATTTCCGATCTCAGAACCCGTCTCTCCAGATTCCACATCGATCTGCTTCTGCGTCTCGGTTGTACTCCCACAAGGAAAATCTGGGGCCTTACTTACTCCAGGACGAAGAACGCGAAAGAGTGAGAAAGCTATGAGCAGCACTAGGAGAAGGATTAAACCTTGTCGAGTTTTCTTACTTATTCTCATAGGCCAATCCGGACTCTAGAATTGAAACTGCCGCCATTGAATCGATGAGCAGCTTCGACTCTTTCGCAGATTTTCCGGCCGCCTGTAGTTTGCGAGCTGCATCGACAGTACTTAGTCGTTCGTCGACAAAGATAATTGGCAGGTCAGAGATTGTTGAGAGCTCTTTACCGAAATCTTCTACTAATGAAACGGCTTCTCCATCTGCTCCCGAGAGATGCTTTGGTCGACCGATAAAGATTGTGACTGGTTCGTACTCGGTAAGTAGCGCTGCAATATTCCGAGACAACTTTGGATGACGCGCATCAAGAAAGGGCAATGGTGTGGCCAGAATTCCATCTGGATCACAGATTGCAACGCCGATTCGAGCGAGCCCGTAATCGAAGGCGATTCTGCGACCGCGAATCAATTTATACCTCAGATAACTTCGCTGAGATTGCAGCAATTGCAGCGGCCGACTTCGACGAGTCAGTTCCCCCACCTTGCGCAAAGTCATCTTTACCGCCACCGCCACCGCCGAGAATTGCAGAACCAATCTTGACTAGTTCGCCCGCCTTGATCCCAGCAGCTCTCGCTGCATCCGAGACAGCTGCAACCAATACTGGGCGCCCACTGGACGCGCTAATGAGTGCGATAACAGAATGTGAAGCTCTGCCTCGAAGCTCTAAGGAAATCTTTCGCAAGTCATCTCCAGATACTCCATCCGGCAAAATTGCACCGATGAAAGAAGTCTCACCGATAACAACTGAAGAGGTTGCAAGTCCTTCGACCGATGCCAAAGCTTGGGCCGAACGAACAGAAGCAAGTTCCTTTTCGATTTCTTTAATCTTGTCGAGCAATCCCTGAATTCGCTCTGGTAACTCTTCTACCTGCGAACCCTTGATGAGTTCAGTTAACGAATTGAGCAGGGTATGTTCGCGCGCTAAGAAACTATAAGCATCGGCGCCAACTAGAGCTTCAACTCTACGAACACCGGCGCCGATTGATGACTCTCCCATCAATTTAACAACACCTAGCTGGCCTGAACTAGAAACGTGCGTGCCACCGCAGAGTTCGCGTGCCCAATCTCCAACGCTAACGACTCGCACTTCATTGCCGTACTTCTCGCCGAAGAGCGCCATTGCGCCAATTTTCTTTGCTGCATCTTGCGTCATCACTTCGGCTGTCACTGACAAATTATCTAGTAGCAAGGCATTAACGCGACCTTCAACTTCATTGAGAATTGCAGGAGATACCGCGCCGGTAGATGGGAAGTCGAAGCGGAATCTACCCGGAGAGTTCTCTGATCCGGCTTGAGTCGCTGTCTCTCCGAGGATTTCGCGGAAAGCTTTATGAACCATATGAGTTGCAGTATGTGCACGTGAAATTGCATTCCGACGTTCAATATCGATCACTGCGTGGCCAGCAATTCCTACATTTACTTCACCCGAGATAACGCGCCCACGGTGAACTGACAGACCCTTTACTGGTGCTTGAACATCTGAAATTTCAATAATCGCGCCGTTGGATAACGTGATCCGACCACCATCTGCTAATTGGCCGCCACCTTCGGCATAAAAAGGCGTTGTATCCAAGACTATTTCAACATCATCTCCTTGAGATGCAGATGAAACGCTGACCCCATCGACCAATATTCCATCGACTTTGGAATCACTTTCGGTATGAGAATAACCAATGAATGTGGTGGTTCCCTTTTCATCTGCAATCTTGCGGTATTCACTGAGATCGGTGTGACCACTCTTCTTAGATTTTGCATCGGCCTTTGCGCGATCACGTTGCTCTTTCATCAGACGTCGGAAGCCATCTTCATCAACTTCAAGACCTTCTTCGCGCGCCATTTCTAGCGTTAAATCAAATGGGAAGCCATAGGTGTCGTGAAGTTTAAATACTTCATCACCAGGCAATACGTTCTTCTTATCTGCTTTCAGCGCAGTTGTAGCGAGATCAAAAATTTGAGTGCCACTCTTGAGAGTCTGGAGGAATGACTCTTCTTCAGAGGTCGCTACAGCAAGGATTCGCTTGGTATCAGCAACAAGTTCTGGGTACTGCGGTCCCATCGCGCCAATTGCCGCCATTGTCAGATCTGACATTACCGCGTCATTTGTTCCGAGCAATCGCATATTACGAATCGTTCGTCGCATCATGCGGCGCAAAACATAACCACGACCTTCATTTCCGGGAGTAACGCCATCTCCAATTAACATCGCAGCTGTTCGGGCATGGTCTGCAATCACGCGCAATGAGACATCCGATTTCTCGTCTCGACCATACTTCACACCGCTGAGATCCATCGCTTTCGAGAGAATCTGCATTGTTGTATCAATTTCGTAAATGTTCTCCACGTTTTGAAGCAGGGCGGCTACACGTTCTAAACCGAGGCCGGTATCGATGCTCTTCGCAGGGAGCTCACCAAGAATTGGATAACCATCTTTTCCACCACCGGCACCGCGCTCGTTTTGCATAAAGACGAGGTTCCAAATTTCTAAATAACGATTTTCATCTGCTATCGGTCCACCATCTGCTCCGTAAGCTGGGCCTCGATCAAAGTAAATCTCGGAGCAAGGTCCGCATGGTCCTGGTACACCCATCGACCAGAAGTTATCGGCCATATCTCGGCGCTGAATACGTTCGCGTGGCACACCGATCTTCTTATGCCAAATTTCCTCGGCTTCATCATCGTCAAGATAAACCGTTACCCACAACTTATCTTCTGGGAAGCCATAACCACCATCAGCGACAGATTTAGTAAGAAGTTCCCACGCTAAAGCGATTGCTCCCTCTTTGAAGTAATCGCCGAAAGAGAAGTTTCCGCACATTTGAAAGAAAGATGCATGACGTGTTGTCTTACCAACCTCATCAATGTCGAGAGTACGCACACATTTTTGAACAGAAGTGGCACGCGAATACGGGGGCTTTACCTCTCCCAGAAAATATGGCTTGAACGGAACCATTCCTGCATTAACCAGAAGAAGGTTGGGATCATCGGCGATAAGGGAGGCCGACGGAACAACGGTGTGACTAAGTTTTAATGAGTTCTCTGATTCAAAGAATCGAAGCCAACGAGAGCGAATTTCAGCGGATTGCACAGTAAGAACTACTCAGCTTTCTTTTTTGCTCTACGTCCCTTGCTGATCTGAGCTGCACTCAGAAGCGCACCAGCCACTTTGACTGCAGGACCGTTCTTCTCCATAAAACCGGTAGTCGCATCCGTGACCTTTGTGGTGACTTCTTCAACGTTCTTAGTGATACGGGCAAAACTTTCTAGCGGGCTATTTATTAACTCGAGCGTCCGCGTTGATTCTCCCAAGAGCGGAGTGGTCTCGTCGGTAAGCGCTTTGAGGCTAACTGAAGCCTCATCTACTAGCTTGCCTACGCGAATAACGACATACGCAATAGCAATAGCGATGATCAGCAGTGATATCGCTGCAATTATCGTTGCAATTCCACCTGGACCCATGTCATTACCCTACCTTCTCTTAGCCTTGAAGCGCGTTATTTAACGGGTTCCTTAACTGGAACCCAGTCAATCCCGGCCTCTTTACGTTGTGCCGGTGTAATTGGGGTCGGAGCTCCAGTGAGAGGATCTCCGCCACTAGCCGTTTTTGGAAATGCGATAACTTCGCGAATTGAATCTGAATTAGTAAGAAGAGCGCAGACTCGATCGAGACCGAGCGCGATTCCACCATGAGGAGGTGGGCCGTAATTGAATGCCTCAAGGAGGAATCCGAACTTGCTCTGTGCCTCTTCAT
>CANGJV010000070.1 GCA_947454425.1 Candidatus Nanopelagicaceae bacterium | reverse complement strand
AGCATCTGCAGCTCGTATCCACTCTGTGCATAATCTTTTCCAATTGTCGTAAAGCAATGAGGACAGGTAACTACAACTTTCTTTACTCCACGATTGCCAAAGGTCTCTCTAAATGTTTCGATATTTTCTGCCGCAAGAATTTGATACAAGAACTCATTACCTGCTCGACGTGCAGGATCTCCAGTGCATGTTTCGCGCTTTCCTAGAACAGCGAAGTTCACTCCGGCCATGTACAGCAACTCTGCAACAGCTTTAGTTGTCTTCTTTGCACGGTCTTCATATGCACCGGCGCAACCAACCCAGAATAGATATTCAACTTCTTCTGGAAGTTCACCGCTGACTACACGAACCGGGAAGTCGCACTCTGCAATCCAACCTTCGCGATCTTGTTTGTTGGCGCCCCAAGGGTTGCCAGCTTTCTCGAGATTACGGAAAGTTCCACCAAGCTCTGTTGGAAACTCTGACTCCACGAGTACTTGGAAACGTCGCATATTGACGATGTGATCTACATGTTCGATATCGACAGGACACTCGTTAACGCAAGCACCGCATGAGGTGCAAGACCATAGAACATCCATTGAAATCGGAGCTTTTTCCCCTACCAAATTCTCGGTATCTACAACCTTTGCCATCGCATGGTCGCGCATCGCCATAATTAAAAGCTTTGGCGATAGTGGTTTATCGGTATGCCAAGCAGGGCATTGTGATTGGCAGCGGCCGCACTCGGTGCAGCTCGTCATATCGAGCAACCCCTTCCATGAGATGTCACCACGTGTGCCGAGGCCAAATACATCATCATCTGCAGGGTCTTCAAAGTTGACCGGCTTGCCATGCGAAAGCATTTCGGGAAGTGCGCCAAGTGAAGGTTTATCAATGTTGCGCTTGAAATAAATATTGAAGAAAGCCAAGAAGCGGTGCCAAGCAACGCCCATGGTTAAGTTACTTGCAATCACAATAAACCAGAGCATCGAGACGAAAATCTTTAGCGTTGCAACAATAATAATTGCGTTTTTAATTGATGCCGAAGTCCAAGATGAGAAGAAGAGAACCGCCGGCCAAGAGATTGCATAATGGAATGAATATTGAGTTTCGCCTGCGAGTGCACCTTCAAGTCCTCGAAGTGCAATCACACATAAGACAACTGCAAGAATTGTCGCTTCAACATAGTAAGCGCGGCCTTGGTGAGATCCAGCAAAACGAGATGTGCGACCTTTATGCCAGAAACGAGTTCCTTGACGAATTCCAATCAAGGTAACAATTCCGATTCCAGTAAGTACAGCGATTGCTTCAGCGAAGAGTTCGTAGCCGACAAAGTGGCCAATGATAGGAAGTGCGAAATCTGGGTTGATGACCTGACCGTAGGCTGTGATGAGAGTTCCGAATAAAGCACCGAAACCAACCATGACAAACCAGTGAGCAATTCCGGTGCCGGTGAAGTTGAGCATCTTGGTATGGCCCAAAACTTCTTTCAGCATATTCTTTAAACGTGCACCACGATCACCCGAGCGCGTTGGATCAGGTTGCTGTTTTTTATAGAGCGCTATTAGCTGTCGAGTTCGGACTATAAAAAGTCCTACTGCTACGACGGTGATGAGATACGAGAGTGCGGCCAATGCGAACATAACCGCAAGGGTAAACCTAGACGTCAGTTAATTTGAAGAGTTAATAGTTGATTAGCGCCACTTTGTTGCAAGGCTGAAACCCACTGCAATAAAGCTAAAGCCGATAATCATGTTCCAATTGCCGATTCCTGGAATTGGAAAGCGGGTCTGGCTGACATAGAAGACGACAATCCAAGTGAGGCCGAGAAGGAAACTGGCGACCATCACAGGGGCAAGCCATTTAGGGCTCTCTGTGGGAGCTGCTTCGACAGCATGAACCTGCTCCTCGTGAGCGTGATGCTGTTGAACCTTTTTACGCAATTTCGACTTTGGCATGGGCATAGATTACAGGACAATATCGCTGTGGCACGCATCCTTGTCGTCGATAACTACGACTCCTTCGTCTTTAACATCGTGCAATACCTCGCGCAGTTAGGCGGCGATTGCACAGTAGTGCGCAATGACCAGGTCTCTGCCGCCGAGGCGCAAAAATACGATGGCGTCTTGATCTCGCCCGGTCCCGGCACCCCCGAAAAAGCTGGCATCTCGATTGCAATGATTAAGTATTGCGCCGAGCATTCGATTCCGCTCTTCGGCGTTTGTCTCGGCCATCAAGCAATTGCAGAAGCATTCGGTGCAACAGTTTCACGCGCCCCCGAGTTATTGCATGGCAAGACTTCAGTTGTGCATCACAACAGCAAAGGCGTGATGGAAAATATTCCTTCACCTTTTACCGCTACTCGATACCACTCACTGTCAGTTGAGGTGGATACAGTTCCGGATGTTTTGGAAGTTACCGGATCGACAGAGTCTGGTGTGGTTATGTCGTTACGTCATAAGACATTACCAATTGAAGGCGTGCAATTTCATCCTGAATCAGTATTAACTGAACACGGACACAAGATGCTTGCTAACTTTTTAGTTACCTGTGGCGATAAAGATGCGCTCGCTAAAGCTGAAGGATTATCTCCAGTAGTTAATAAGTAAGAGTTAAAGCCCTTGGGCTTGTGACATTAACTAAGGTTGCTTATTAATTGTGATTGTTACTGATTTACCAATAGTTTGAATAATTCCAGGATCTGGCGCTTGTCGAATAACAACACCAATAGGTTGCGCCGGATCGTAATCATAAAATTCTTTAATTAAAAAGCCCACTTGAATCAAAGTAGTTTTCGCTTGAATTGCTTCGACGCCAATTAAGTTAGGAATTGCGACATCACCGCTGGCAATCGTAAGAATGACGCCACTACCTGCAGTTGTTACAGAGCCAACTGGTGGCGAAACATCAAGGACTGTGCCTTGCGCTTCTTCCGACGGTGTTGCAATTGTCTGAGAGACGGTAAGTCCCACAGATGTCAGAGCTGCGCGGGCATTAATCAATGACATGCCTACAAGATCGTCAGGGACTATCGCATCACCTGGACCATCAGAGAGAGTCAAGATAATTGCCGAACCTTTTGGTGCATGCGTTGTGGCAAGCGGACTTTGGCTAGCAATGCGGTCCTTAGGGATAGTTCCATCATGCGCATGCTTAATTGTGATGACATATCCCTCTAATAGCTTTCGTCCATCTGCTTCAGAGAGGCCGACTACGTTAGGAATGAGTGGGCCGCTCGTATCGCTACCACTGAGCAAGAAACCGGTAATAGATAGTGCAATAGCAGCAAAGAAGGAACCACCATACATCAGCGCACTTCGTCTAGTGAAGAATGGCTTTGTTGCAACCTTTGTCGTAACTGATTCACCATGGTGAACTTTTAAGAGATCATCAAGCATTGCTTGCGCCGATTGATATCTATCTTCTGCCTTCTTAGAAAGAGCAACTTTGAGGACTGTATCGATCCCAACCGGAAGATCAGGCTGAAGCGCACGAACTGAAGGAATTTCTCCAGATACATGTTGGTAGGCAATTGAAACCGGAGTCTCGCCACTAAATGGAGGTTGCCCAGTAAGTAATTCAAAGAGCAAGCAACCAGTTGAATAAATATCGCTTCGCTCATCAGCTGAATCACCAACGGCTTGTTCTGGCGATAAATACTGTGCTGTTCCAACAACATTCCATGTGCTTGTCAGAGTTGCACCAAGGTCATCCATCGCGCGAGCAATGCCGAAATCCATCACCTTTACATCGCCATTACTTGCAATCATGACGTTTGCGGGCTTGATGTCCCGGTGAACAATATGGCGCTGATGTGAATATTCGAGTGCGGTTAGTGTTTGTTCGACGATTGTAAGAGCGTGGTCAAGTGAAACGCGTTCACCTTTATGAATTAACTCGCGCAGAGTTTGTCCTGCAACAAGTTCCATCACAATGTATGGAGCTGGAACTTCGCCAGAGTCATAGACCGCCACGATTCCCGGATGATTTAGCCCTGCGGCGGCTTTAGCTTCCTTACGAAAACGTGCAACGAATGATGGATCTTTCGCTAAATCACTACGGAGAATTTTGACGGCAACTTCACGTGAAAGGCGTTGATCTTGGGCGATATAGACATCGGCCATTCCGCCAGTGCCAATCATCTCGCCTAATAAATATCGATCACCCAGGAGCGTTGACATCATTTAGCTGCTCCTAAAAATGTGAGTGGTTCCTGAATATCATTGTCGAGGATATCGGTAATAATCACAGTGACGTTATCTGGTGCACCATTGATATAGGTAGCATCAATGAGGGCATCTACCGCAGCGCCTCTAGCTTTACCCTTGATAATCAACTTAATATCTTTATCCGACAGAACCGTTGTGAGTCCATCGCTACAGAGGAGAAAACGGTCACCTGCCTTAACTTCATAGATTGACAGAACTGGTTCATTTCTTCCATCACCCATGAGCACCTGTGTCAGGACTGAACGTTGTGGATGAGTTGCAATGTCAGCTTCATTAATTGCTCCTTGATCAAGCAACTCTTGAATAACGGTGTGATCGGTGCTGAGTTGTTCAAATGTGTTTCCGCGCAATCGATAGATTCTGGAATCTCCCACATGAAGAGCCACAACAGATGAGGAGCGAAGGAAGAGCGCCGATAGCGTTGTGCCCATTCCGGCAAGTTGCGGATTTTCAGCTGCGTAATCCGAGATTGTGTTATCGATAATGGAAAGAGTAGATGCATAAAGATCATCAGCAGAGTCGACGTCCATCTTATTGTTTGTAAAAAGCTCTGACTCTTTTACAAGAGTAGTAATTGCAAGTCGAGATGCAACTTCACCTGCAGCATGGCCACCCATGCCATCTGCAACTGCGACCAGCGCACGCGAAGTCATGGCTGAATCTTCATTGCCAGCACGGACTAATCCGACTGCAGATTTAGCTGCAGTTGCGAAGTAGAGAGCGCTCATGGGCCAATCGTAGCGATGAGAGTGATTTGATAGGCTCAGCGCTATGTTGATTTACGCGCATCGCGGTGCAAGCGTAGATTTCGCTGAGCATACAGAGACTGCCTATCAGGCAGCGGTTGCTCAAGGTGCAGATGGCTTCGAGTGTGATCTCCGGCTAAGTCGAGATGAAGTTCCGGTCCTCTGGCATAACGCCTCAATGCTTGAACGAGCGGGCAATCACGGGCTAATCGCCGAGATGAGATTTTCTGAGATTAAAAGCGTGTACCCACAGATACTCACACTCGATGATTTCCTCGATATAGCTACTGAACACAATAAATCAGTTTTCATTGAGACAAAGCATCCAGTGATTAGCGGCAATCGAGTTGAAGAGATCCTCATTTCAAAGATTCACGACCGAAAAATTCTTGATTCGATTTATCTCTCAGTCATGTCTTTTAGTTGGAGTGCAGTGGAAAAGATCAAGCGTCTTGATTCGCAGATTCCAACAACTTTCTTAATGCATGAATTCACGCCATTTCTAAAGGCCCGCTTCTCATCAGCTTCGACAATTGGCCCCGGATTATCCTTGGTGAAAAAAAGTCCACAGATAATCTCGAAAATCACTGCTCTTCAAAAGCAAAGCTCCGTATGGACAGTAGATGATGGTTCAGATGTGGAACTATGCAGGGATTTAGGCGTAGATAATTTGATTACAAATACGCCGGCACATGCACGCTCATTCCTTTAGTACCCTTAGCCAATGCACACATACGCCTATTTAGGACCTGCGGGTACCTTTACAGAGGGCGCACTTAAGAAGATTACGACAGGTGCCGATGTGCGAACCCCGTATGTAAATGTCACCGCAGCGCTCGATGCAGTGCGTTCAGGTAAGGCAGATTTTGCACTTGTTCCAATTGAGAATTCAGTTGAAGGTGTTGTCGCACGAACTCTCGATGAACTTGCCACCGGAGTCCCGTTGGTTATCGCCGCCGAAGTTACTTTGCCGGTCACCTTCGACTTGATGGTCAAGCCAGGTACAACTTCAATCAAGCGCATCGGAACTCATCCACATGCCGAGTCACAATGTCGCACATATCTATCTTCACATTACGCAGATGCTGAGATCGTCCCAACCAATTCGACTGCAGCAGCAGCTGAGTTGGTAGCTAAAGGCGAACTAGACGCGGCAATCGCATCTACCGCAGCGGCCGAAAATTTTGGGTTAGAGATTAAAGCTTCTGCAATCGGTGATAACCAGGTTGCTGTAACTCGCTTCATCTGCGTGCAAAAGCCAGGCCAGCTCCCAGAATCCACCGGGCATGACCGAACCTCTCTTGTTGTATTTATCGATATCGATCACGCCGGCGCTTTGCTGGAAATCCTCTCGGTTTTCGCGAAATACGAAGTAAACCTGACATTTATCCAGTCACGTCCAACAGGTCGCGAACTTGGTCACTACCATTTCATTATTGATGT
>CANGJV010000069.1 GCA_947454425.1 Candidatus Nanopelagicaceae bacterium | reverse complement strand
GATGAGATAGAGAAGATATTGATAGAGAAAGAGAAACTCCAATGGGCGATGCAGGAGTTTGCAGCGATTCTGGCAGCACCGCCATCAGAGAAGAGAGTCGACCCGTGGCGCCGTACCTCTGGCATGCATAAGGTTAAGAAACGCAATCAACTTGCGGTTGTAAAATTTCTCTGGGAGTCACGCGATGACTTGGCGGCTCACCTCGATATCTCCCCCGGTCGCGTCCTCTCGGATCTTGCAATTTCTACCGTCGCTCTCGCAAGCGAGAATTCACCCATCACAAATAAGCGCGAGCTAGAGAAAGTTCTACGGCCCATCGGTCTACGTGCACGATGGTTTGAAAATACTCCCAGATGGCTCAAGGCGATTGAATCCGCTCTCGCCTTGCCAGAGGAAGAGTGCCCACCAACGAGGACAAAGAGCGATGCTCTGCCGCCGATTAAATTGTGGCGCGAACGTTTTCCAGAGAAGTACATCCCGCTCTCTCATGCACGCCATCAGATCACACTCAAGGCAGAAGAGCTTGATCTACCGGTAGAGAATCTCTTAACGCCAGAGCTATTGCGACAGATTTGTTGGAGGTTGCCAAATTCTGATCAGGTTGCACCCTTGCTTCGTCAGATGGGTGCGCGCCAGTGGCAGATTGACTATGCCGCACCAATCTTGGTTGCGGCGCTGGCAGAAGAAGAGCCACTTGTCGAAGAGGAAGCTGTTGAACTCGCCCACGATGAGGCAGGGGTTCCACTGGAATCTGGCGAGTAAGGAAAAACATCTCCCACCTCGTAGCAATTATCGCTACCGGCGAGTAACCTAAAAGCCTCACCGCCCGTAGCTATAGGAGTTCTCTATGTCCCGCACTGTCGTCCTCGTTGATGCCGTTCGAACACCTTTTGGAAAATCTGGAAGTGCATTCGTGAATACTCGTGCCGATGATCTCCTCATCCGTGCCATGCGCGGATTAATCGAGCGAAATCCAAATCTTCCGATTGATCAGATTGACGATGTTGCGATCGCTGCTGCAACACAGACCGGTGATCAAGGAATGAATATCGGACGTAGCGCTTCACTCCTTGCAGGTCTACCAAATACCGTTCCTGGATATTCAGTCGATCGCTGGTGTGCTGGCGCACTTACCGCTGCGACCACAGTTGCAGGTCAGATTGCTATGGGCGCAATTGATCTCGCACTTGCTGGTGGCGTCGAACATATGGGCAACCATCCCATCGGTGAATTAATGGATCCCAATCCACGTTTTCTAGCAGAGAAGATTGTCGATCCAGATGCAATGGCGATGGGCGCAACTGCAGAACGTCTCCACGATCGTTTTCCATCAATCACAAAGGAACGTGCCGATCGTTACGCACTTAACTCTCAATTAAAGACTGCAAAGGCTTACGAGGCAGGACTTATTCAACGCGATCTAATTCCTACTGCCGCTCGCTCTGAAGAACTCGGCTGGACCATCATCTCGGTTGATGAGGGGCCACGTCCGACTACAACGATGGAGGGATTAGCAGCGCTTAAGACTCCATTTCGTCCAGGTGGTCGAGTCACTGCAGGTAACGCCTCTGGCATTAATGATGGTGCGACAATCGCACTTCTTGCCAGCGAGGATAAGGCGAAAGAGCTTGGACTTCCTATTAAGGCGAAGATGGTTACCTTTGCATTTGCCGGCGTTGAGCCAGAAGTAATGGGCTATGGACCTGTTCCTTCAACTATAAAAGCACTTGCAAAGGCCGGTCTTACTATCGAAGATATCGGAGCTTTTGAAGTTAATGAAGCTTTCGCCGTTCAAGTTATTGCGTTCTTAGAACACTTTGGAATTGCCGATGACGATGCACGAGTCAATCCCTATGGTGGCGCAATCGCAGTAGGACATCCTCTTGCATCATCAGGAGTCCGCTTGATGATCAACTTGGCAAGAACTTTTGAAACTCATCCAGAGGTTCGATACGGCATTACAACTATGTGTATCGGACTTGGTATGGGCGGCACAGTAATTTGGGAAAATCCACACTTCACCGGAGGTAAGAACTAATGAGCGCAACACTTGTACTCCCAGAAGGTGCACCGGAAGAAGTAATCACACTAGCCAAGGTTCGCGATGTAGATCTCTCCCCCTTTGGTTTTAAGGGAACGCTCGCTCTCATCACGCTCGATAACGGCCTTGATCACACTCGTCCAAATACGCTCGGCCCACAATCACTGGCATCACTTGATGCTGCAATCACTGAAGCAATATCTCGCACCCCGGCTGCAATTGCAGTTACCGGAAAGCCATTTATTTTTGCAGCTGGTGCAGATCTTTCTGGAATGTCATTCTTAACCGAACGCAGCCAAGCACTTGCGATTGGCAAGTTGGGACACGATGTCTTTCGACGCCTAGGCGAAATTGAAATTCCAACATTTGCATTCATCAACGGACTCGCACTGGGCGGCGGATTAGAGGTTGGACTTCATTCGAAGTACCGCACCTTGGCATCAACGGCATTTACTGCGCTGCCTGAAGTCTTTCTTGGTCTTGTTCCCGGCTGGGGTGGAGCAACTCTCCTACCTAAGTTGATCGGTCCCGAAAAAGCCGTTCAGGTAATCATTCTCAATGCGCTCAATAACAACACGATGCTTAAGGCTAAGGATGCGCAGGCACTTGGAGTCGTCGATGCAGTATTTGAGCCAGCCGATTTCCTAGAGAAGTCTGTCGCCTTTGCAGCATCGGTTCTCTCCGGTGCTACAAAGATTGAGCGAAAAGATTTCAGCAACGATCCTGCATGGGATTCTGCGCTTGCGACCGGGAAGGCTGCAGCGCTGAAGAAATTTGGTGGAGCAGATATCGCCTCCCCTCGCAAAGCGCTCGAACTTATTGCATCGGCTCGAACCTGTACCAATGGAGCAGGATTTGATGCAGAAGATCAGGTATTAGCCGATCTTGTAATGTCAGATCCGCTTCGCTCTTCACTCTATGCATTTAATTTGATTCAGAAGAAGCGCAAGAAAGTTGAAGGTGCTCCTAAAGCAAACCTCGCTCGCAAGGTCACTAAGGTTGGAGTGGTCGGGGCAGGCTTGATGGCATCTCAGTTAGCGCTGCTATTGGTTCGAAACTTGAAATGCCCAGTTGTGATGACTGATATCGACCAAGAACGTGCCGATAAAGGTGTTGCATGGGTTCGCGCCGAACTAGCCAAACTAGTTGAGAAGAAGCGGATGAGCGTTGAAAGCGCTACTCGTCTCTCTGCTTTGATCTCAGGCTCTGCCGATAAAACCATCTACGCCGGCTGTGATTTCATCATCGAGGCGATCTTTGAAGAACTCTCACTCAAGCAAGAGTTATTTAAGACTCTCGAAACAATCGTCAGCCCTGAGTGCATTCTGGCTACTAATACCTCCTCTCTATCCGTTGAACGGATGAGTGAAGGATTAAAGAATCCAGAACGCGTAGTGGGCTTCCACTTCTTCAACCCAGTAGCTGTCATGCCACTTCTTGAAGTTGCTCGCACATCTAAAACTGATGATGCATCAACAGCGACCGCGGTTGAGGTCGGAAAGAATCTCAAGAAGACAATGATTATCTGTAAGGATGCACCAGGTTTTGTCGTCAATCGTCTACTCACACGCTTCATGGGAGAGATCACTGATGCCGTTGATGAAGGTACAGATCCAGCAACCGCTGACAATGCGATGCGCGCGATTGGATTCCCCATGAGTCCATTTGAGCTGCTAGGTCTAGTCGGTCCAGGAGTTGCACTTCACGTGGCAGAGACTTTGCACGAAAACCTCGGTCCTCGTTACCGCATCTCTCCAACTATGCAGGCGATGGTCAAGGAAGGTGTTAAGTCTTTCTATATCAAGAATGAGGATGGAAGCATCGGTGCGAATCCAGCTGCAGTTGCGCTCATCCATAAAGGAAGCACACCATCTACTGCAGAAGAGGTTCGCGATCGTGCACTGAAGGCGCTTGCCGAAGAAGCTCGCATGATGCTCAATGAAGGCGTTGTTTCGACTCCAGCTGAAATTGATCTCTGCATGTTACTTGGCGCAGGTTGGCCAATGCATCTTGGTGGAATCTTGCCTTACTTAGACCGTGAAGGAATTAGCGAAGCTGTGGGCGGTCAGCGTTTTCACGCTCCGGGAATTGCATCGGTTCTGAAGTAGAGCTCCACTCAACAATTTCCCGAGCGATTTTCTGAGCGGTAATTCCAAGGTCTTCTAAGATCTGATTGCGCTTTGAGTGTTCGATAAATTCAAGTGGTACGCCAATGCTATGCACTGGTACTTCAAGGCGGGCATCTCGGAACATCTCAGAGAGTGAAGATGCGATTCCACCATGGCGGATTCCATCTTCCAGAACAACGACGCTCTTATAACGACGCGCCATTGTGATCAATGATGTGGGAAGTGGCTTTACCCAGCGAGGGTCGACCACGGTGACTCCAACGCCCTCACGATATGCCTGTGATGCCGCCTCGACAGCGATTGGCGCCATCGCTCCAATACTGACAAGCAATACATCCGCGCTCTCGCCACGGTAGAGAATGTCGACTCCATCGCGACTTTCAAATGCTGGAATATCTGCATGCACCGCACCCTTTGGGAAGCGAAGCAAAGTTGGACGATCGCTAACTTCAACAGCCTCTGCCAGCGCCTGACGCAGACGTGCGCCATCACGTGGCGCTGCGACCTCAAGAGTTGGAACGATTCCAGTCAGAGCTAGATCCCAAATTCCATTGTGGGAAGGTCCATCATCGCCAGTTATTCCAGCGCGATCGAGCACGAAGGTGACACCTGCCCCATGAAGCGCGACATCTAGTAAGAGTTGATCAAATGCTCGATTGAGAAAAGTTGAGTAAACCGCAACTACCGGGTGAATTCCGGTATAGGCCAATCCAGCTGCGCTCGTGACTGCATGCTGTTCTGCGATTCCCACATCGATGGTGCGATCAGGGAATGCCTTTTGAAATTTATCGAGACCAGTTGGTCCAAGCATCGCAGCAGTGATGGCAACGATATCTTTTCGCTTTCCACCAAGTTCAACGAGTTCCTCAGAAAAAATATCTGTCCACGATCTCTTACTTGCTGTAACCGGTGCGCCAGTCTCGGGATCAACAATTCCAACGGCATGAAACTTCTCTGCTTCATCAGCGATTGCGGGGCTATATCCTCTACCTTTTTCAGTAAGAACATGAACAAGTACCGGCTCGCCAAATTCTTTAGCTTGTTCTAGCGCGCGATCCATCGCAGCAATGTCATGTCCATCAATAGGGCCGATGTATTTAAGACCAAGGTCTTCAAACATTCCCTGCGGTGCAACAATATCCTTGATGCCTTTCTTCATACCGTGAAGAGTCTCGAAGATTGGTGCTCCAACTACAGGAGTCTTTTGGAGAACTTCCTTACCCCAATCGAGAAAGCGTTCATAACCTTGAGTCATTCGTAAGGTCGCCAAGTGAGTTGCGAGTCCACCAATTGTTGGTGAGTAAGAACGTTCATTATCGTTGACGACAATGACAAGATTTCTTTCACCAGCTGTTGCAATATTGTTGAGAGCTTCCCATGACATTCCGCCAGTAAGTGCGCCATCGCCAACAACTACAACGACATGGCGATCGCTCTGCCCCGTCAATGTAAAGCCGCGAGAAATTCCATCTCCCCATGAAAGCGCAGTTGATGCATGTGAGTTCTCGATGACATCGTGCTCTGATTCTCGTCGATTGGGATAGCCTGCTATGCCACCACGTTGTCGTAAACCATCAAATTGATCCGCGCGACCAGTAACGATCTTGTGAACATAAGATTGATGGCCCGTATCAAAGAGCACTAAATCCTTTGGTGAATCAAATGTGCGATGGATTGAGATGGTGAGTTCGACGACACCGAGGTTTGGTCCAAGGTGGCCACCGGTGCGTGAGACTTTCTCAACCAAGAAGGCGCGAATCTCTGCCGAGAGCTCTGCAAGTTGAGCAGGCGTCAGGTTCTTAAGGTCGGCTGGACCTTTCAGTGATTCGAGCATGGGGTTAAGTGTAAGTTACCCGCGCAATGAACGAAGAACGAATTGCATGATTCCGCCGTGGCGATAGTAATCCGCCTCACCTGGAGTATCGATTCTCACAAGCGCCTGGAAGCTCTTCTCCCCTGCGGTGACCGTTACCTCTTTCGGAATGCCGCCTCCATTGAGGGCGGTGATTCCGGTAAAGGTGAATGTCTCATCGCCCTTAAGACCGAGCGATTGCGCGCTCTGACCTGCAATAAATTGGAGCGGCAGTACACCCATGCCAATCAAATTAGAGCGGTGGATTCGTTCAAAGCTCTCTGCAATAACTGCGCGAACTCCGAGTAATGCAGTTCCCTTTGCCGCCCAGTCACGTGATGATCCAGAGCCATATTCTTTACCGGCCAAGATGACGAGTGGAATTCCTGCTGCTTGATATGCAACTGATGCATCGTAAATTGTTGACTGCTCGCCGTTATTGAGGAAGTTTCGAGTAAAACCACCTTCTACGCCATCCAGCAACATATTCTTCAATCGAATATTTGCAAATGTTCCACGAATCATGACTTCGTGATTTCCACGACGCGATCCATATGAGTTGAAGTCTTTTCGATCAACCCCATGCGCCTCAAGATACTTACCTGCTGGCGAATCAGCTTTAATATTTCCAGCAGGTGAGATGTGATCTGTTGTTACAGAATCACCGAGGATTGCGAGAACACGAGCTCCTAAAATGTCCTTAACTGGAGATGGCTCAGCGGGCATT
>CANGJV010000068.1 GCA_947454425.1 Candidatus Nanopelagicaceae bacterium | reverse complement strand
TGCTTCTTCAATGGTTCTGAGTTCGACCTGCTTAATTGTTACAGCGTCACGATTGATGCCAACTACGCAAGCTGTTTCACATGGCGCAGGACAGAGGCGACCAGTAAATTCTGGAAAGTTATTTGTGGCATGGAGACGATCAATTGCATCGGATTTATACCCGCGATACATCAAATCGTTCCACTCTGGAATCAGATTGCCGAGTGGGCAACCGTTATGGCAGAACGGAATACCGCAATCCATACAGCGACCAGCTTGCTTCTGTAAGTGTTCGAAGCTCTGTGGCTCGTACACTTCGCGCCAATCCTGAATACGGACATCTACCGGGCGACGTTTCGGTGTCTCACGTGGAGTGGTCATAAAGCCCTTTGGATCAGCCATTTGCTGCAACCTCCATTACATATTGATCAGCCGGTAAGCCTTCTTTCACTGCTCGATCCATCGCTGCCAGCACGCGCGCGAAGTCGCGTGGCATGATGAGCGAGAATCGAGAAAGTGATGCATCCCAATCTGCGAGGAGTTGGGTAGCAACTTCAGAGCCGGTCTCTTTTGCAAATTCAAAGACCGCGCTATGTAAACGCTCGCGTTCATCTGCTGGAACCTGCAGAACATCAACCATGTCGCCATTTACCAGCGCCACATTGAGGTCGAGTACAAATGCACGACCGCCTGACATTCCAGCTGCAATATTTCGGCCAGTCTGACCGAGAATCACAACAGTTCCGCCGGTCATGTATTCAAGTGCATGGTCTCCTACGCCTTCGACAACAGCTGTCGCGCCAGAGTTTCGAACGCAGAAGCGCTCTCCCACTAATCCACGGATAAAGATTTCACCCGCAGTGGCGCCATAACCGATGACATTTCCAGCGATGACATTAACTTCTGATTTAAAGGTCGACTTCTCGTCGGGACGCACAATGACGCGACCACCAGAGATTCCTTTTCCTACATAATCATTAGAGTCACCAAAGAGGCGAATTACCATTCCCTTTGGTGTAAATGCTGCAAGCGACTGGCCTGCTGATCCGCGAAGCGTCACATCAATGGTGCCCGCTGGCAATCCGGCGGCACCGTATTTGCGAGTAATTTCTGCGCCCAGCATTGTTCCAACTGTTCGATTTACATTTCGAACTGGCAGGTCGATCGCGACCTTTTCGCCGCGTGATAGGGCCGGTTCAGCTAGTTCAATCAAAGTGTTATCGAGCGCTGCTGCCAAGCCATGATCTTGCTTTGTTGTGCAGTAAAGAGATGAATCAACGTCAGGGCGGACAAGAAGTGGCGAGAGATCAAGGCCAGATACTTTCCAATGATCGATGGCACGCTTTGCATCGAGGTATTCAACGTGACCAATCGCCTCTTGCAGGGTTCTAAAGCCCATTGAAGCGAGATATTCACGAACCTCTTCTGCAATGTATTCGAAGAAAGTCTCGACGAATTCAGGCTTACCGGTAAAGCGTGCGCGAAGCTCTGGATTCTGAGTTGCTACGCCGACTGGACAAGTATCTAAGTGGCAGACGCGCATCATGATGCAACCTGAGACAACGAGTGGCGCAGTAGCAAAACCAAACTCTTCTGCACCAAGTAACGCAGCAATGACAACATCGCGTCCAGTCTTTAGTTGGCCATCAGTCTGTACAACGATGCGATCGCGAAGACCATTGAGAAGAAGTGTCTGCTGAGTTTCTGCCAGACCAAGCTCCCATGGAGCACCTGCATGCTTCAATGAGGTAAGAGGTGATGCTCCGGTTCCGCCATCGTGGCCAGAGATCAGAACAACATCTGCATGTGCCTTAGAGACACCCGCTGCAACTGTTCCGACACCGACTTCTGCAACCAGCTTTACGTGAACTCGCGCATTCTTATTGGCATTCTTTAAATCGTGAATAAGTTGAGCGAGATCCTCAATCGAATAAATGTCGTGATGTGGTGGAGGCGAAATCAAGCCGACTCCAGGGGTGGAGTAACGAGCCTTTGCAATCCATGGATAGACCTTATTTCCAGGAAGTTGGCCGCCTTCGCCTGGCTTTGCACCTTGTGCAATTTTAATTTGAATATCATCGGCGTTGACGAGGTACTCACTTGTCACACCAAAACGTCCAGATGCAACTTGCTTAATAGAAGATCGCTTTGAATCACCATTTTCCAATGGGATGTAGCGGATTGGATCTTCTCCACCTTCGCCAGTATTGGATTTGGCGCCGATGCGGTTCATGGCAATCGCAAGCGTTTCGTGCACTTCTTGCGAGACTGATCCATATGACATTGCGCCAGTTGAGAATCGCTTCATAATCTCTGAAATTGGTTCAACCTCATCGATTGAGATGGCAGTTTGCGCTTTAAATTCAAAGAGTCCACGGAGGGTCATTAAAGCTTTGCTCTGATCATTTACCTTTGTGGTGTAACGCTTAAAGATGTCGTAACGCTTATTGCGAGTTGCATGTTGCAGCGCAAAGACAGTCTCCGGATTGAAAAGGTGTGGTTCGCCATCGCGACGCCATTGGTATTCGCCACCAACTGGCAGTTTCTTTGCGCCAGGAATTTCTCCCCCTGGCGGATATGCCAAGAAGTGGCGCTTAATTGTCTCTTCTGCAATCACATCGAGGTCAACCCCACCGAGCCGTGAGGTTGTACCAACGAAGAATTCATCGACCACATCTTGTGCGATTCCGATTGCTTCAAATACCTGTGCGCCGGTGTATGAAGAAATAGTTGAGATACCCATTTTCGACATCACCTTCAGTACGCCTTTACCAAGGGCCTTGATTGTGTTTCGAACTGCTTTCTCAGGGGAAATTCCTGAAATAACTCCTTGGCGTACCAAATCTTCCGCAGATTCCATCACCAAGTAAGGATTAACTGCCGCTGCGCCATATCCAACGAGAAGTGCAACGTGGTGAACTTCCCGAACATCGCCAGCCTCAACGATCAATCCAACTTGAGTACGAGTCTTCTCGCGAATGAGGTGATGGTGCACCGCTGCGGTAAGTAATAGCGATGGAATTGGGCAATCTTCCGCATCGCCATCGCGATCAGAGAGAACAATTACATGAGCTCCATCTTTAATTGCTTGTGAAACTTCTTGCTTAATCTCGTCTAAGCGCTGGCGCAAGGTATTTCCATCACCTGTAACCGGAAAGAGGCCGCGAACTACGTGAGCGGCAAGTTCTGGATATTCACCATCAACATTGATATTAATAATCTTTGCAAGTTCATCGTTATCGATAACTGGAAATGCGAGCGAAATTTGCTTACATGAATCCGGACCTGGATCGAGCAGGTTGTGCTCCGGTCCAATTGAACCACCGAGACTTGTAACCAACTCTTCACGGATTGCATCGAGTGGTGGATTTGTTACTTGCGCAAATAACTGTGTGAAGTAATCAAAGAGTAGGCGTGGCTTATTGGAGAGGGCAGCGATCGGGGAATCTGTTCCCATTGAACCAAGGGCTTCTCCCCCGGATTTTGCCATCGGTGCAATGATAATTTTGAGTTCTTCTTCGGTATAACCGAAGGCCTTCTGTCGACGCACAACAGATTTGTGTGGATAGATAATGTGTTCGCGAGAAGGGAGATCAGATAATTTGATCATTCCATCGCGCAACCAAGTGCCGTAAGGCGCAGCATCTGCAAGTTGATCCTTTAACTCGTCATCTTCAATGATGCGGCCAGATTCAATATCGACAAGGAACATCTTTCCAGGCTGCAGGCGTCCTTTGCGAACAATCTTCTCTGCGGGGAAATCAAGCACTCCGACCTCGGAGGCAAGGACGACTAATCCATCATCGGTTACCCAGTAACGTGAGGGACGTAGGCCATTGCGGTCGAGGACTGCTCCCACCTGATGGCCATTTGTAAATGTCACACAAGCAGGACCATCCCACGGTTCCATCATCGATGCATGGAATGCGTAGAAGTCACGACGCTTCTGACTCATAGTCGCATGGTTCTCCCACGCTTCAGGAATCATCATCAAAATTGCGTGAGGAAGTGAACGTCCACCAAGGTAGAGAAGTTCAAGCACTTCATCAAAAGAAGCAGAATCTGAACCTGACATTTCAACAATTGGGAAGATGCGATCGAGATCTTCACCGAAGTACTCGCTCTTTAGGAGTGATTCGCGTGCACGCATCCAGTTGCGATTTCCCTTAACAGTATTGATTTCACCGTTATGGGCGATATAGCGATAAGGGTGCGCCAATGGCCATGAAGGGAAGGTATTTGTAGAAAAACGTGAATGTACGAGCGCTAGTGGAGATACAACTCGCTCGTCGCTGAGATCTGGAAAGAAAACTTCCAATTGGCCCGTCGTGAGCATTCCTTTGTAGACGACAGTCTGAGAAGAAAGTGATGGGAAGTAAATGTCCAATGAATGCTCTGCCCGCTTGCGGAGACAGAAAACTTTTCGCTCTAGTTCCAAATCTCTTTCGCCATTCTTGCCGGCGACAAAGAGCTGCTGGAAGTCAGGCATAACTGAAAGTGCAGTCTTACCGAGCGAAGATGAATTGATAGGAAGTGCGCGCCACCCTAGAAGTACCAGACCTTCTTCAGTAAGTAACTTTTCAATCTCACCTTTGAGATCTTTACCTTGGGCAAAAAATGCAATTCCGGTTGCATATGCGCCCTCTGGTGGAAGAGTGAAATCTACAACTGCGCGGTAGAAAGCATCCGGAACGCGAATTAAGATTCCAGCGCCATCTCCACTATCTGGTTCGGCACCTGAAGCTCCACGGTGTTCAAGATTGCGAAGTGCGGTGAGAGCTTTCTCAACAATTTCATGTGTTGCAACTTTATTAAGGGTGGCAACCATGGCAACACCACAAGCATCATGCTCGTTGGCAGGATCGTAGAGACCCTGTGGGGTGGGGTAGCTCGGTTGAAGCGCCATAATCGTTTTCCTTCTTCACGCACTTTTGCATCAATGGATGATTTCTCAATTGACTCAAGGGTTTGTAGCGCAGGACAACGATGGCCCGTCTTAAGTTGAGAAGGGTAGCAAGTTGCGGCTAGATATGACTACTTAAAAGGGCTGGAAATCACCTTGAAATCCCCGACGCTGGGCGCCTCTTTATGCGACAGCAGCGTGGAAAATTTGACCGATACCTGCAGTGATGGCCATTCCGAGGCAGCCGCCAAAGAGAACGCGAAGGGTCGGAATCAAAATCCTGGAGCCCGCGATTCGAGCGCCAATCGCGCCAGCTGCGCTGAGACCAACAATTGTAAAAATCAAGATTGAGAAGGTGATCTTTCCAAGGGTTGGAGCAAAGATAGCCAGGAATGGAATAAACCCTCCGATAGCAAAGGAGACGGCAGAGGCGATTGAAGCCTGCACTGGATGTGCCTTGCTATGCGGATGCTGTCCGAGTTCATCTCGAAGGTGAGTCTGAAGCGCATCTTTTGCAGTCAATTGAATTGCAACCTGACGCGCGAGCGGTTCATCTAATCCGCGCTCTTTATAAATTTCTACAAGTTCTTCGAGCTCGCCTTCTGGATCCACTGCCAGATGCTGAATTTCTAATAATCGATCTGATTCTTCAATATCGGTCTGAGAGCTGACTGAGATGTACTCACCGACTGCCATCGAAAGTGCGCCGGCTGCAATTCCGGCAGCGCCAGTTGAGACGAGGATTGATTTCGCATTTGGAAGAGATGCGCTAGCCACTGCGACACCAATCATGAGTGATGCCACGGAAACTAAACCATCGTTGACGCCGAGCACCGCCGCACGGAGCCAGCCAGAACGGTGACCCTTATGTTCTAAATTTCGAATACGTACATCTTCCAAGCCCATATTTAAACCTTACCGCGAATTTCGTGAAAAACCTCGGAAGAGCACGGCTGAAGCCACTCCGATGACGATTGAAACAAATACATTAAAACGAATCCCCAATATACGGTGGACATCATCAATCCGAAGTAGCTCAATCCCCAGCCGCCCCAGACAGTAGGTTGCAATATAAAGTGCGAAGATCTGACCACCTTGGAGTGACTTTCCATAACGAATCAGCAGCAACCCGAGCAGAGCACACCAGAAAGATTCATAGAGAAACGTTGGGTGGAAAGTTGAGAACTCTGCATAACCTGTCGGCCGTGCCCAACGCGGTATCTCCAGCGCCCATGGCAGATTGGTAGGTCGGCCAAAGAGCTCTGCATTAAACCAATTGCCAAATCGACCAATTGCTTGTGCGAAGAGAATTCCAGGAGCAAGTGCATCAGCAAAATATCTAAATTGAGGCAGTTCGCGGCTCGCTGCGCGATTGCGATAAGCGAGAAATGCACCGAACGCTCCGAGTGAAATCGCTCCCCAGATTCCCAATCCACCTTGCCAGACTTTAAAAATATCTATTGGATTCCTATTCGCGCCAAAGAAGTTCTCTGGTGTAGTCAGTACGTGATAGAGGCGCCCACCGATTACTCCTGCAGGTACGGCGATGATTGCAACATCTCCGACAACTCCACCTGCATTCGGGTAGGCAGCAACAAATCTCTTATTTCCTAACCAGATTGCAAGTGCAACGCCCGCGATAATGCAGATTGCGTAGAAGTGAATAGTCAGAGGTCCGATTTCGACTACCGAGATACTCGGCGTCGGAATGGAACGAAACACTTTATCCGCGCTCTACTGCTGCTTTAAATTTATCTGCGCTGAAGTACTCGGTGTTGCGATCAATCTCTTTACCACCGACAAAGACTGTTGGAGTTGCGCTGATACCAGCCTTTGAGCCAGCAAGTGCGACCTTATCTACCCAGCCTTGGTACTTCA
>CANGJV010000067.1 GCA_947454425.1 Candidatus Nanopelagicaceae bacterium | reverse complement strand
TTGGGCTTTATTGCAATTAACGATGAGAAAAACTTTAGGTACCCGCTCCCCCATATTGCACCGATTCGCGTGCCGGGAAGCTTCTCTCTTCCACTATTAATTGGAAGCGCAGTCGCGCTAGAAGAGATGGAAGCAACTCGCGCTCGCGTGCTTGCCCTACGCAACCAACTCGCGATTAAGCTGGCAGAAATACCTGGAGTTGCACTTTTAGGTCAACAACCAGCGGAGCGCTCAAACCATATCTCAATCGTTGTCGAAGATTTATCTGCGGAAGAACTCCTACGCGCGTTGTTGCCTAAAGGAATTTCGTTAGATGCCGGCTCGGCCTGCTCTCCAGAAGATTTAACTCCAAGTCACGTCATTGCCGCGATGGGTTTTCCAACTACCGGCCATATCCGCATATCAGTACATGCAACTCACGATGATGAATCAATTGAAAAACTACTGCGAACTCTGCAGGAGACACTGGCTGCGCTACGAAACCAGATGTTGTGAGATTTCTGCTGCTGCCGCTGCGCCATATGCGTCGGCAAAGCGCGAAACAAATTCTGCAGGAGTAAAGCGATACTCCTGAGTTCCCGTAGTTTCAATCACATACGTTGCCACCATCGAACCTAGCTGAGCGCAACGTTCGTGACTGAGACCCCAAGCCAATCCGGCAACAAAACCCGAACGGAATGAATCACCGACGCCAGTTGGATCCACCTTTGATTTCTCCTTGGCGCATACGACCTTTATGAATTCGCCTTCAATACTCTCGACCCGAGCGCCGGCAGAACCTTGGGTAATTACTCGGTACTTCACCTTTTGCAAGATCTCATGATCGCTCCAGCCGGTCTTCTGAATTGCAAGAGCCAACTCGTATTCATTCATAAATAGATAAGTTGCACCATCAATTAACTTACGAATCTCATCGCCGGACATACGCGCCATCTGTTGTGATGGATCTGCCGCAACAGGAATTCCATTTGCGAGTGCAACTTCCATATGGCGCAACATTGCTTCTGGATCATCTGGCGAGATAACCAAGAGATCAAAACGTCCTGTCTTATCCATAATCGGCTGTAGTTCGATATTGCGCGCCTCTGACATCGCGCCAGGGAAGAATGATGCAATCTGATTGAGCTCAGAATCTGTAGTCACGGTGAAGTGTGCCGTGTACTGCTCTTGTGAAATTAAAACATGGGATGTATCGACTCCGTGGCGAGTAAGCCAAGCATCGTAATCAGCCCAATCTTTTCCAACCGCCGCAATAAGCACTGGGGACAATCCAAGATTTGCCATACCGAAAGCAATATTTGCAGCGCACCCACCACGTCGCACTTCTAGTCCATCGACTAGAAATGAAAGTGAAACTTTTTCGAGCGAACCCGCAACCAATGAATCGGTGAACTTTCCTGGAAAGGTCATTAAGTGATCTAGACCTACTGAACCTGCAACACCAATTCTCATGGGTGGATTTAACTACAGGTCGGAAGTAATAATGAATTAAGAGAGGTTATTAATTGAAAGAGTCGCCACATGCACATGAACCCTGTGCATTTGGATTATCAATTGTGAAACCTTGCTTCTCAATGGTGTCAACGAAATCAACAGTTGCGCCCATCAGGTAGGGATCAGACATCTTGTCGACAACAACCTTGACGCTGCCGTATTCGCGTGAAATGTCGCCATCCTGAATGCGATCATCAAAATAGAGCTGGTACTTCAAGCCTGAGCAACCACCTGGCTGCACCGCAACACGGAGATAGAGGTCATCGCGACCTTCTTGCGCAAGCAGCGCCTCAACTTTTGATGATGCAGCATCTGTCAGAGCGATGCCAGTTGTCAGGTTTACTGTCTGAGTTGTCTCTGTTGTCATGTGGCAAAGGATACCCACCTCGGGTTGCCGTTGCGACTCCAAAACGGCGAGAATAGCGCCATGTCATCTGGGCCGCGCCTGACCGACCTGCTCCTCTTGGGGCAAGGTCGCGACCTCCTCTCCGAGCGAGGAGTCTCCTGTACTGGAGAACTTCCAGAAGCGAGCGATCCAACCCTGGTTGCTCGTGCAATTGCGGCAAAGGCGGCGCTCGGATCTCGAGTCCTAATCCTTGGCCACCACTATCAACGTGATGAAGTTATTGAATTTGCCGATGTCACGGGAGACTCATTTAAGTTGGCTCAGGCAGCAGCAGAACAGTCAACCGCTGAATTTATTATCTTCTGTGGTGTTCACTTTATGGCCGAGAGTGCAGACATCCTCACCGGCTCACATCAAAAAGTAATACTTCCTGATTTAGCGGCTGGTTGTTCTATGGCTGACATGGCAACCGCCGCTCAAGTCGAAGAGTGCTGGCAAGATTTAGAACGCCTCGGAGTTGCAACCCATACCGTACCTGTGACTTATATGAATTCGTCCGCTGCAATTAAGAGTTTTACTGGAAAACATGGCGGAACTATCTGCACATCATCAAATGCAGAGAAATCACTTCGTTGGGCTTTTGGCAAGGCTGAGAAAGTTTTATTTCTTCCAGATCAACATCTTGGACGTAATACTGCAGTCAATGATCTCAAGCTCCCTTTGAATGATTGCGTAGTTTGGAATCCATGGAAACCTCAAGGCGGATTAAGTGATGAAGATATCCGCAATGCAAAGATGATTCTCTGGCGCGGACATTGCTCTGTCCATGGGCGCTTTACTCGCGAATCTATCGATGAATTTCGTAAGCGAATTCCAGAAATCAAGATCATTGTCCATCCTGAATGCCAGAACGAAGTTGTTACAGCGGCAGATTTTGTTGGAAGCACCGAGAAAATAATTAAGACAGTTTCCGAGTCTGCTCCAGGAACTCAATGGGCGGTCGGCACAGAACTCAATCTGGTTGGCAGACTTGCTGCTCAGAACCCGGATAAGAAAGTCTTCTTCCTGGATCGCACCGTCTGCTACTGCTCGACCATGAACCGGATCGACCTGCCACACCTAGTGTGGGCGCTGGAATCCCTCGTCAACGGCCAGATAGTCAATGAAATTCGAGTAGATGAAGAGACTTCACGGTACTCAAAACTCGCACTTGAGCAAATGCTCGCTCTATAGTTGCCGCCATGACTCAGACTCCTAACGAATCTCAGAAGAAAGGGCGCCCGACGCCCAAGCGAAGTGATGCCACAACAAAACGTCAAACAATGGCGCCTATTGTCGGCAAGGAAGAGAAGAAGCGTGCACGTGCGGCCAGTAAAGCTGCTCGCATCGCATCACGTGAGGCATATATGCGCGGAGACGAAAATGCACTCCCAGCGCGCGACCGCGGTCCTGCTCGTAAATTTGTAAGAGACTTTATCGATTCTCGCAGATCGGTCGGCGAGTACTTCTTGCCAGTTATTTTCGTTGTCTTACTTTTGACAGTGATGCCAGTTTCGACCACAAAAGGTGCAGATGGACTACCAAAGGTTCCACTAACTCAAGTCATCTCGATCGTCATTATGTATACGGTTTTGGCTATTTCCGTCATTGATGGCTTGATCTTAAGTCGCAAAGTCAAGAAGGTAGTTGCAGCGAAATTTCCAGATACATCTCTTAAGGGACTTGGACTTTACGGATGGTTGCGTTCAACGCAGATGCGTCGTATGCGCACTCCAAAGCCGCAAGTAAAGCCTGGTAAGAAGTAAAAAGCGTAAAGTAATTTAAGCGCGAGGGTTCGGGCTTATATTCTTACTTGGATCTTTTTCGGGCAGCCCGCCAAGTGCTTTATCAATCGCCGCTAACTGGTCAGGGCTAAGTTTCACCCCTGATGCTTTTACATTCTCTTTAACCTGCGATGGCTTTGTCGCACCCATAATTGCAGAGGAAACATTGTCGTTAGAAAGTACCCAGGCAAGTGCCAACTGGCCCATCGTCAAACCGGCTTCCTCTGCAATTGGCTTGAGGTTTTGTACCGCAGAGAGAACTTCTTCTGACATCCACCGTGAAATGAAATTAGCCCCGCTCTTTTTATCAGTGGCGCGCGATCCTGCTGGAACCTTCTTGCCGGGCAAGTATTTGCCAGTCAGAACTCCCTGCGCCAACGGCGACCAGACAATCTGTCCAATACCTTCCGCGCGAGAAAGTGGAACCACCTCAGCTTCAATTACGCGCCATAGCGCTGAATATTGAGGTTGGCTCGAAACAAATCGGTTATATCCACGAGATGTCTGAATTTTCAGTGCAGCCGTTATCTGTTGCGCATTCCATTCAGAGAAACCGATGTATGAAACTTTGCCCTGACGAATGAGGTCATCAAAGGCGGAGAGAGTTTCTTCCAATGGAGTTTCGAAATCAAAGCGATGTGCCTGATAGAGATCGATGTGATCAGTGTTAAGTCGCCTTAAAGAGGCGTGGCAGCTCTCCATAATATGTTTACGAGAAAGTCCGCGATCGTTCTTGCCTGTTCCAGTTGGGAAATATACTTTTGTGAATAGCTCATATGATTCACGTCGAACGCCTTTTAGCGCCTTTCCTAAGATTGTCTCTGCTTTTGTTCCGGCATAGACATCAGCTGTGTCGAAGGTTGTGATTCCGACATCAAGGGCTGCCTTCACGCATTTGTTGGCAGCTTCAGACTCTACCTGCGAACCATGTGTAACCCAATTGCCGTAAGAAATCTCTGAGACATACATTCCAGTGGAGCCAAGGCGACGATATTCCATGCCATCACCTTAAAGGGCGAGTTGATTGTTGCCAACCCAAATCTCCTGTGGTTCTCTACGCACATAACTTAATAAGCGTTAGTTAGAGACTTCAGGGGAAGTTCGGTGAAATTCCGACGCTGACCCGCAACCGTATTAGTGGTTTTTACACTTAAGTCGGATTACCTGATTTCTTTATAAGACCAACACCCGCCGAGGTTTGCGGGGCGTAGTCGTAACGGTTGATCTCAACCTTTGCTTTCTACCCCTGTGAGACTCTTTCAATAAGGAGCTCCAGATTGAAGAAAATAACTCTTACCGCAGCACTTCTCGCTGCCCTACTTTCACAATCTCTCATTCCAATTCTTACCTCCAGCGCTAACGCCGCATCAAGTGGCTGGCGCTATTGGGGCTATTACCAAGCGGCTAAAGGCACAACGAAATGGAAAGCTGCCATGACCGGTCCAACGGTCGACATCAAGGATGGCGCTGTTGAAGGATGGAGTTTTACATTTAGCAGCGATGACATCCCGTCTACTCCCCCATCAGTCAAAGCTGATTTCGCAACCATTTGCGGAAAAGTAAAGGCGCAAGATGGAGTCAAGCGAATCGGATTAGTCATCGACTTTGGAAATCAGTCCTATGCGCCAAAGGGACAGAAAGTTCAAAAGACAATTGTCCGCTGCGTCGTTACTGCGAATGAATCCCAAGGAATTGATGTTCTTGCACAAGAGCTTAAAGTTCGTCAGGATAAATCAGGTTTGATATGCGGACTCAACGGTTACCCGGTTGGCGAATGTGGTGAGAAGAAAATTCCAATTCCCACATCGATGAATAAGAAGTAACTTACATATGTCGCCGTTGCATCCACTCACATTCTGGGGCTTATTCACCGCTCTGGCATATGGTGTTGTCGCATCAGATAGCGCGCTCTGCGCTCTCTTTGCGCTGGGTGCAGCGGCAATCATTGTTTTATTCCGACGCGACGAAGGTCCCTGGCGCAATAGTTTTAAATGGTCTCTCGTTGCAGGTTTCTACCTGCTCGTCATTCGAGCTCTTGCCGGCATAATTATTGGAATCCCTCGAGTGGGAGAGACTCTCTTCACTTTGCCTCGAATCACACTTCCATCTTGGCTACCTGGAATCAGGATTGGAGGGGCTGTGACATGGGAACGACTCTCTGCTTCTTTGCATGAAGGGCTCATTATTGCCACAGTCATCGCTCTCTTCGGTGCTGCAAACTCTGTGACAAGTCCTCACAAATTATTAAGAGTTCTACCCAATCGTGTCTATCAACTGGCCGTGACTCTGACTATCGCGACCTCTGTCTTTCCACAACTAATCTCAAGCGTTTCAAGAATTCGGCAAGCGCAATACCTGCGAAGCGGTGTAAAGCCTCGAATCTCAAGAATTGCTCTGCCACTGCTCGAAGAAAGTCTGGGACGAGCTGTTGCGCTTGCAGAGTCAATGGAGGCTCGGGGATTTGGTCAATCCAAGAAGCAAAGTAGATACCGTCCCATTACTTATCAGCTTCGCGATCTTGCACTAATTGGCAGTGGAGTTGCCTCCGCGCTAGTGATGGTAAATCTATGATTACATTCTCGAGAGTTTCACTTATTTACCCCCATTCAACTACAACTGTTATCGAAGACCTCAGCTTTGAAATTTCTGAAGGCGAGATGGTTCTAGTTATGGGCCACACCGGCTCCGGTAAATCATCGCTCTTGCGATTAATCAATGGCCTCGTACCCCATCACACTGGCGGAATCCTGGGCGGTGAAATTATTGTCGATGGCCGTTCTACCCGAACAACAAAACCGGGAGAACTCGCAGGCATCGTTGGAATCGTAGGTCAAAATCCCTTAGCTACCTTTGTCACAGATACTGTCGAAGAAGAAATTGCTTTCGGTATGGAGTCGTTAAAATTACCGCAAGAGGTAATGAGAAAGCGGGTGGAAGAGGCGCTAGATCAGGTTGGTTTAGCCCCGTTACGAAACCGAACTATCACGACTCTCAGCGGTGGAGAACAACAGCGTCTAGCAATTGCAGCGGCCCTGGTGATGCATCCAAAGGTCCTTGTTCTGGATGAACCAACTAGCGCGCTCGATCCCGTTGCATCAGAAGAAATATTGGCCATACTCCATCGA
>CANGJV010000066.1 GCA_947454425.1 Candidatus Nanopelagicaceae bacterium | reverse complement strand
ATCGACGTTACTCATGAATCCTCATTATATAAAGGAAGGTTTCTAAGAGAATCTGGTGAGGATTCGGAGAGAATTTCTTCTTGCGATTTTAAACGGAACTCACAGGTACGGAAGTTTCAACTTTCACAATAGCGCACTTATGCATCTTTGATTTACATATTTTTCATAAGTTTAGGCGAGTTCATTAATCGAGTAGCGATAATTAGGGAAGTACCCTTGTTCCGTGAAGCGGTTTAAGCCCGAGATAAGAGCGGCAATTTCATTTCTCTCTATTCGGATCTTCGCGTTCCTCACACTTTTGACTGTAGCAAGAATCAAGGGCGTAAGCTTCGGACACATTTTCCAACGCTGGGATGCTCAGTGGTATCGAAGAATCGCAGAAGGTGGCTATGGCCAAGTGATCATCGCCCCAGATGGACGCCACCTTGCAGATTATGCATTCTTTCCACTCTTTCCATTATCTGAGCGTTACCTGCATCAAATATCTGGCTTGAGTTTTATAGCAAGTGGGATTGCAATAAACATTGCTGCATCAATTATTGCCGCTCTCGCAATATACAAAGTAATAAAGGAGTTCGCGCCAGAGCGAGTCGCATTGATAACTGTTGCGGTGTGGGCAGCACTACCTATCGCAAATGTAATAAATCTTGCCTATAGCGAATCGATATTTACCGCGTTTGCTGCTTGGTCACTTTACTTCTCTTTGAAGAAGAGTTGGATCTTTGCGGCCATGCTAGCGAGTTGTGCTGGATTAACTCGCCCAACGGGGCTCGCGGTAGCGCTCTCAGTCATTGTTGCAGCTGGATTTGAGTTGAAGGCAAACTCAAGGAACATGAGAGCCCTTGCTGCAATTGCAATCGCTCCTGTGGGATGGATTATTTACATCGCATGGGTTGGAATCAAACTTGGCAAATGGAATGGCTATTTCACAGTTACCGATGGTTGGGGAAACTCGATAGATGGAGGTTATTCTTTTGCCAAATGGATTGTGAAATTCTTTACTGAAGGTGACTTCCTGAGCGGTGGATTAGTTCTTGTCGCCCTTACTGGATTAACGTTCTTGGCATTAAAGCTTTGGAAGCTCAAGATTCCAATTCCACTCATGGTTTATTCAACTGTAATCATTTTGCTCGCATTCAGTACTTCGGGCTATTTTGGTTCCAAACCTCGGTATCTGCTACCTGTCTTCCCTTTACTTTTACCTATTAGTTTTTGGCTCAGGAGGAAAAGCAGAGAAATTCAAGTGCTCACCTTCAGCATATTTGGCGTTCTCTCTGCAGTATTTGGCGCACTTTGGCTTACTGGTTCTGGGCCACTGTAGTTTTCACCATTGCTCGCGACATGCCACTATCGTAATTCCAATTGGCCACTTCCGTAGATAGCATTACGGGATGAGCACATTAACGCGTAAATTTTCGGCCTTTTCCGCGATTCTCGTAATCCTTACTCTTGGCCTTCCAGCAATCTCACACGCTGCAAATCCTGAGACGCTCAAGATTACAGTTCACTACCAACGCCCAGAGGCGGATTACGCCAATTGGAATTTGTGGATGTGGAAGAACTTGCTTACCGGCACCGATGTTGATGTGAGTAAGACCGGCGTTCAATTTACTGGCGATGACGCATACGGCAAAGTTGTAACAGTTGAGATCAACGGCATGGATAAGTTTGATAACGTCGGAATCATTGTCCGCAAGGGCGAGTGGCTCTCTAAAGATGTGCCAGATGATCGCTTCATTACAAAATTTAACCCAGATGGAACAGCTGAAATTTGGCTACGTCAGAATGACACCACAATCTATTACGCGTTGCCTTCAACTCCGGCTCCAGTTGCAGTCGGAAATAAATTAGCAAAGCTCTACGATTCAGCGGACTTTGCAAGCAAGTACACATATCTAGGCAATGACCTCGGAAATACATATTCTTCTGCCTCAACTAAGTTCCGTCTCTGGGCACCGACTGCGACAGCAGTTTCATTGGTGACCTATCCAAGTGCAGATTCACCAGCCTCTGCTGGAGTGGAGACAAAGATGGTTTCAGATGTAAATGGAACTTGGATTACAACGCTTAGTGGAGATAAAGAAGGTTTGATTTATACCTACCGTGTCACTTTAGAGAGCGCAACCAATGAAGCGGTCGATCCCTACGTTCGAGCAACAACAATCAATGGCGCACGTGGTGTTGTTGTTGATTTAGCAAAGACAAATCCTTCAGGTTGGAGCAAAAACAAACCAGCATTTAGCGGCAGAACAACTGATGCAGTTATATACGAACTTCACGTACGTGACCTATCTATGGATGCATCGAGTGGAATCTCGGCTGCAAATAAAGGTAAGTACCTCGCATTTACTGAGCTCAAGACCAAGAGCGGTGCAGTTGCAACCGGAATCACTGCAATTAAAGATCTCGGCGTTACTCACGTTGAGCTATTGCCTGTCTTTGACTATGCATCTGTCGATGAAGCATCACCAACTTTTAACTGGGGATACGACCCACAGAACTACAACGTTCCAGAAGGTTCATATAGTTCCGATCCAACAAAGCCAACGGCGCGCATCACCGAACTAAAACGCGCAATTCAATCTATGCATGGCGTTGGATTACGAGTAAATATGGATGTCGTTTACAACCATGTATATAACGCAGGCTCCTTCAGCCAAAACCTCATCGTTCCAGGATATTTCTTCCGCACCGATGAGAATGGAACACTTACCAATGGCAGCGGCTGCGGCAACGATGTTGCATCAGAGCGCCCTATGGTTCGCAAATTCATTGTGGACTCTGTGAAGTATTGGGCGAGCGAGTACAACTTAGATGGATTCCGTTTTGACCTTATGGGCTTGATGGATATCAAGACAATTAATGAAGTGACAGCAGCCCTTAAGGCAATTGATCCAACCATCATCATCATTGGCGAGGGCTGGAATATGGGAACTCTTCCGCAAGATCAACGCGCAAGCCAGAAGAACATTGCTCAACTCGGCCCAGTAGCTCACTTCAACGATCAGATTCGCGATGGCCTAAAAGGTTCAGTCTTTAACGCTGGCGATACAGGTTGGGCTACCGGAAAAGTTGGTGCGGTTGGAGATATCTATCCAGGCATCGTTGGTAACACTCCTTATAGCGCGACCTTACTTAACAAGTGGAACACATTGGCTCCTGGTCAATCAGTCAACTATGTTGAAGCTCACGACAACTTAACTCTGGCAGATAAGTTGACTGCAAGCGTTAAGGGAATTTCACCGGCTGGCGTCGCACAACTTAGCCAATTCGCAACATCTGTTGCTTTCCTATCGCAAGGAACCCCATTTATGCAGGCGGGGCAAGAGTTCCTACGTTCTAAGAATGGCGATGAAAACAGCTACAAATCTGATGATGCAACGAACTCATTGAAGTGGAGCACAAAGATTAAATATGCTCCAACTGTTAATTACTTCAAGGGGTTGATTGCACTTCGCGCTGCACATCCTGCCTTCCGAATGACTTCGGCTCGAGATGTACAAGCAAATCTTAAATTCCTTAAAGGATCAGATTCGCTGATTGCATACTCACTCAACGGCAAAGCTGTGGGGGATAAGGCAGCGTTAATCGTTGTTATTCACAATGCTGATTCAGCTGGAGCAACTGTCACTCTGCCGAATGCAAAGAAGTGGAACATTGTGGCAAAGGGTTCACAGATTGGCACAAAGGTATTGCAGGTCTTGAGCAGTGGCAAAGTCGTTGTTCCAGGACAATCAACGATGGTGCTAACTCAGTAAGGCCTGCCTGTCTTATACGTTTTCAGTACCTCAATCTTTGCAACATCTAACGGTTCAATCTCTAGCGGATTTGCGTTGAGATGAACCAAGTCCGCCGCCATGCCAATTTCAATGCGCCCATATCTTTTCTCATTGAAGGTTTGGTATGCAACACCTTCTGTGTAGAAGCTCAGACTCGCTTCCACGCTGATGGACTCTGATGGGGTCCATGGTGCTGACTCTCCAGTTGGATCCTGGCGATGAGTTGGGACTGCAAGTGCTGCAAGTGGAAGATATGTCGTAACTGGCCAATCACTTCCATAACTTAGACGCGCACCACTTTTAACCATCGATGCCAATTGATATTGAGAGTTGTTTCTGGCTTCACCAATTCGCGGTGCAATTAATTCCTTATTCATCGGATCAAGGTAGGTCCATAGTGGTTGGTAATTGGCGATTACTCCAAGGGCGGAAAACCGCGGAAGGTCATTCGGGCTAATCAATTGTGCATGCGCAATTACTGGGCGACGATCCCACAGGGGATTGGTAGCAATTACCGCTTCGATGGTGTTGAGCGCCTGTCTGACTGCGGCATCGCCAATTGCATGGATATGAAGTTGATATCCGGCGGCATCGAAGAGCAGAGCTGCTTCACGTATTTCAGCATCACTCCAGATGAGCAGACCATTTGATGTTGAATCATCTAGGTAGGGATCAAGTAAGGCAGCCGTTCCACTGGAGAGTGCGCCATCGCCGATGATTTTGATTGTCTTCGCTCGCAAATGAGATTCTTCACCGAGCGCCTCAATCTCGCTGCGAAGTTCTGCAAAGTATTGAACGCGGTCGCGCCAAGAATCCGGTTGCGCTAAGAAGAATAGGTTGATATCTATTTCGAGCGCACCAGTTTTTTCGGCAGCGATATAAGCCTCTGCCATTCCTGGTTCAACCCAAGCATCAGTTGAAGCAGTGACACCGGCTGCTAGATAACAATCAGATGCCCATTTAATTGCCGCGACATCGCCTTCAATAGTCCGAGCGGGCGCATGTTCTGTGATGAGAGAAATTGCCAGTGGTTCACGTAATGTTCCTCGAGGAGTGCCATCCGGATTTCTTGCGATACTGCCACCTTCAGGATCTGGCGTCAGGTGTGTAATGCCGGCAATCTCTAGCGCCTTGCTATTTACCCAAACAGTGTGATGGTCAACTGCATAGAGAACTACCGGTCGATCGGAGACAACTTCATCAATCCAAGTGGCTAAGAAATCTCCGCGATCTACAACTGCAGCTTCATAAGCACCACCGATAATCCATTGGCTATTTGGATTTGCTTCAGCAAAGCGTGCAATCTCTGCCAGCATTAATTCAACGCTTTGCAATCCATTGAGCAACGGTCCTTGTGATTCGCGACCAGCAAAGAGCGGATGAGCATGACCATCGAGAAAAGCAGGAGCGATAAAACCGCCATTGAGATCAATAACTTCATCACCTTGATGGGGCGGAAGATCCAACTCTGAAATGTGGCCATCGACAATCCGCAATGAAGAAGCTGTTTTCCCAGCGTGACACCAAATAGTTCCGCCTTTGAAATAGGTGGCCATATATCCCTTCGCCTTCATCTGCTCTTATCGATGCTTATCTAAAAGCATTATTTCATCGAAAGTTGCCCCGATGTTAGGATGAATCCGTGATGAACCGCTTATTAGTGCCCTTGAGTAAGACTTTGGCTGCCTTATTCGCGCTCACTGTAATTGTTGCCCTGGTTCCGGATTCAATAGCTGCAACCACAACTCCTTCTCCATCACCAACAACAAGAGCATGGAATTCACCGTCTGCCACTCCGCGTCCAGTCGCATCAACCTCAGCCACCCCAAAAGCCGGTGCTACCCCAACTCCAACACCAACTTCAAATGTTGCACAACTCAATCCAGTCTTCGCAGATACATATGTGCCACAAATTATTGGCTTTGATACAGCTATTGCATATTCAGCAGATGCATTCACAGTAAGTTTTTTAATTAAAGCCCGAGTACATAGAAATACTATTCAATCGTTGGCGTTAGAACTTAAGCCCAAGACTCCTCAAGGATTACTTGCTGATCCAATCTTTCAGACTCCTTGCACGCCAGTTCAGAATGCATCTGTATCATCGATTACAAGTAATGGTAATTCGACTGCACTTCAGAAGAGATCTAAAGATGGCGATTGGTATCTCGAAGAGTATTTCGTCGAATCTAAGACGAAGATAACTTCAAATTTGGGGCCATGTCCAGGGACATATCTCTTAACCGGCTTAACCCTTAGCGATTCTGCAAAACATACGCTAAACGTGGATGCGAACCTGGCATCAACATTTCAAGCAACATCGACTTCAACTGGCTCAAAGACGCCAACGACCCCAAGTAAATCCGTCAATACAGATACTGCAATCATGCAATCTAATATCTGGAATAGCAGAGTCGATTTGGCTCCATGCCTTGCGGGTACCAACCTTCTGCCGACTTTGACGAATGTGGTGGTTGCCGGAAAAACTGTGCAGACCTTGATGCAACCAACAATCTTAAGCACTAACCGAATTGCTTGTGCACCCACTATTGGGTTCAATCTAACAAATTCATTATTCACAATTACCGATGAATCAAACATATATAAATCAGATTCCTACGGAAATCAACCAATCTTCGATCTCAATTCAGAGATCAGGGATTACCAAAATCAACTCAATAAATTAAAGTTTGACCTCGAATCAGTTACAGCTCAAAATGCCGCACTTACTGAAGAAATTAATAAGCTCAAAACTCCAGTTGTAGTGAAGCCAACTGCAACTCCGAAACCATCGACGACTGCAAAGCCAAAAGCAACAACAAAACCAAAAGTGACTGCAACCCCGAAGCCATCAGCAAAAAGTACTTACAAGCCAAGCACTCAAAAGACTCCAACTCCGCGCTGGACCGGAAACCATTCAGGTGGCGGTTCAAGATGGTCCCCCAGTCCCACTCCTAAAGCAACCGCCAAGAAGTAAGTATTAGGGGCAAATTTCATGTACCAAACTGATCAACTCATTACCTTCTGGTCGCAAATCAAACCTAATGACCTTGCTT
>CANGJV010000065.1 GCA_947454425.1 Candidatus Nanopelagicaceae bacterium | reverse complement strand
AGTCAAGCGAGATCTTCCTCTGCTCGCAGCTATCGGAATCGCAGATTTTTCGGCAAATCTCCTGCTCGGTGTCGCCACCACAAAAGGGTTGGTTTCGATTGCAATGGTTCTTGGTTCGCTCTATCCAATTGCAACCGCAGTACTTGCATATCTATTTCTCAAAGAGAGATTGCATAAAGTTCAGTACCTAGGAGTTGCGCTAGCTATTAGTGGAGTTGCTCTTATTTCTGCACTCCAATAAACGAGTACCATTAACATTTTTCTCAGAGATGACGGTGTAGCAGGATAGAAGTAATTCAAGGTCAATAAAGTCTCCATCACCATCAAGCGGGGAGATTGTCAGCTCTAAGCAATCGATTAGCCCTTCTTTCGAGAGCGCGATTAAAAGCGAATGTCCCGCCTCTACAACGATATCGCCCGAAATTCGTTCTGAAATAATCCGAAGTGGTTCGATGAAATCTTTTTCAACATTTACCTGCTCCATCGCAGGATTGCTCAGAACTAGCTTGGTATTACTTCTAGAAAGTACAAATATCGGAACTTTACTGTTGCTATACATCTCACGAGCTGCGCTATTTTTACCAATAATAAAAGCAGCGGCGCTTCTGTGACGAGCTAAGAATCTGGCGCGATCGGGCGGAGTTGATAAGAGATGCGAAGTTCCCGCCATACTGGTCGCATTATTTGCTCCCACAACCAGTGATGCGATTATCGCCATTTCGGAAGAATATCCTCGCTTGGGAGTGATTTCTCACCATATTTTCAGGCTAAATGATGGCCTTAAGTTGAGATTACCGGCTCGCCTTGGCTAGCCTTCCACAATGATATTGAACGATGTAAGAATCAAGGGAAGAGCTCTCATTTTGCTCGCCACCTTGACGCTCTTAATCAGTTCACAACCTGCGCAGGCTGCTCCTACCTTGGCGCAGATTCAAGCCCAGGTTAATGATCTTCAAGATCAGGCAACCGCCGCCGCCGAGGGTGCACAAGAAGCAAAGGTCAAACTTGGCGTTCTGCAACGGAGCCTTAATGGAATTCAGGCCCAGGCGGCAATTCAAGGCAAGAATGTTGATGCAATCTCTAAGACCCTTGGTGTCATTTCAGTCAATCAATATAAATCTGGTTCATTAAGCCAGAGTATGGAACTTTTATTTTCAAGTGATCCAACGCTCTACCTCTCTTCAGCGGGTTCTCTGGAGTCACTGACTCGTCAGAAATCCATTCAGTTAAAGAAGTATCAATCTGCAACCCAGAAGTTAAATGCGACTTCTTTGACCGTTGCAGATCGCCTTGCGCAGGTAATGGCACTTCAGAAGAAGCTGGCGCAACAAAGTGCTGTGGCGCAGGATAAGTTAAAGCGGGCAGAGGCAATTCTGGCAAAGCTTAAGAAAGAAGATCGCGATCGCTTAGCCAAGTTGGCGCAAGATCAAGAGGATGCCGATCAGGCTCGATCCATCGCAGCCGCGAAGGGCTTAGCTGGTATCTCAGGACGCGGCGGCCTTGCAATTAAATTCGCAGCTAAGCAGATTGGTGATCGCTACGTCTTCGGCGCCGACGGCATGATCTACTGGGATTGTTCTGGATTGACCATGCGTGCATTTCAAGCCGCTGGAGTAAACCTCCCACACTCATCTGCAGCTCAATCTCGAATGGGTAAATCCATTCCCTTTAATAAGAAGCAACCAGGAGATCTACTCTTCTTCGGTCGCCCGGTCTCGCATGTAGGTATCTACATTGGCGGCGGAAAAATGATTCATGCTCCTCGCTCAGGATCTCGAGTGAAAATTGCATCTACTTCGCTCGGTTCAAAGAGGTTGGTTGCGGTACGTCGTTTCTAATGAGTAGTCAACGAAAAATTCTATGCATCACAAATGATTTTGGGCCACGTGCTGGTGGCATTGAGACTTTTGTGCATGGTCTCCTCGAGCGGATGCCCTTTGGCATAGTGACTGTCTACACATCATCGCAGGGAGATACCCACAGCTACGATGAAGAGTGGCTGACTCGATATGGCATCAGAGTTATTCGCGATAAATCAAAGGTACTGCTGCCTACGCCTCGCGTTGCTCGTGCAGTTAAAAAATTGGTCCGAGAAAATCCTGACACCCAGATTCTCTTTGGGGCGGCTGCTCCCTTGGCGTTACTTTCGCAAGGGTTACGAAAGGCTGGCGCTACAAAGATTGTTGCCTTAACTCATGGCCATGAAGTCTGGTGGGCAAAAGTGTGGCCATTTAATTGGGCGATACGACGAATCGGCAATGGAGTCGACGTCCTCACTTACCTGGGAAGTTTTACGCAAGGTGCAATTAGTCGCGCCTTAAGTTCAAAAGCCCGCCAATCAATGGTTCGGATTGCACCAGGAATTGATACAAGCCACTTTCGATACTCAGAATCTGCCAACGAGCTAAGGCAAGAGTTAGATCTTGCAGGCAAGCGCATCATCGTCAGCGTCGGTCGACTTGTGCATCGTAAAGGCCAAGACACCTTAGTTGAATCTCTGCCTGAGATTTTAAAAGAATTTCCCGATGCACATTTGTTATTTGTAGGAGTTGGACCTCATCTGGAGTACATCCATAAACGCGCAATCCAACTCGGAGTGCTCGATCACATCTCTTTTGTTGGGCGAGTTCAGTATCACGAGCTGCCTCGATTTATCTCTGTTGGTGAAATCTTCGCTATGCCAAGTCGTTCAAGGTTGGCAGGGCTGGAAGTAGAAGGATTAGGAATTGTTTACCTTGAGGCAAGTGCCTGTGCCTTGCCAGTTGTAGGTGGATTATCTGGCGGCGCACCCGATGCCTTGGTTGAAGGCCAAACTGGTTTTGCTGTTGATGGCCTTAATCCAAATTCCGTTGCCGCAGCAATCATCACACTATTGAGAGATCCGAAGCGTGCAAAGGAGATGGGCGCGCGTGGGCGTCAATGGATTATCGACGAATGGGAGTGGCGCCACTGGTCAGAGAAGTTTAATTCTCTCTTTCAGTAGCTCTTCATAACTGCGATTGCTTCTACTCTATTTCGCACACCAAGTTTTCTATATATCGATGCCAAGTGCGATTTGATAGTGGATTCGGATAAATGTCTCAATTGCGCAATCTCAATATTTCTCTTTCCCGTTGCTAAATCTCGAAGAATCTCAGCCTCTCGAAGAGTTAAGCCAACTAAATAAGAAGAGTCACTCGAACTCGCTATTGAGAACTTCTTCTCAATTAAAGTGGCAATACTTACCAAAGTAGATTCCTTATCTAAGACAAGATGGAAGCCAAGGGCATGGGCGGCATCAACGCTGGCCCAACGATTATTCTGAGTAAGAAGTATCTGAATACATGTCGGGCTGAACTTTCTTATGACCGGCGCTAATGCGATGCCATCTCCGCCGCCGAGCTTGGTATCAACAATGGCACATTGAAAGCTCTGATTTTTCACAATCGAAAGTGCGACCCTAAAAGTTGGAGCAAATGTAAAACCTAGATTTCTATGGCCGTGGAAGGCAGTACGAAGGTGGTTGGGAAGTTCGGAATCTGTTCCGACCATAAGGAAGTTGAGCAAGGGAAGATCTTTCATGCGAAAGATTCTTCTACCTCGAAACCACATCTTTAAAGGAGGGCACCCCAGGGTGCATCTCCTGCAGCAGACTTACTCCTTTGAATAAAGAGCTTCAATTGTTGTGGCATATTGAGCTGCAACAACATGGCGCTTTACAGAGAGCTTTGCAGTGAGCTGACCGGCAGCGATAGTGAAATCTTCCGGAAGAATTGCAAATTTGCGGATTGACTCAGCCTTGGAGACCGCCTTATTGGCCTCGTCAACTGCGGTCTGAACTACGGCATGCAAATCTGGATCGTTGGTAAGGGATTCGATAGTTGCTCCAGTTTTATTGTTTGCAGCAATCCAGCCCTTCAACATATCGGCATCAATAGTGATCAACGCTGCAATGAATGGTTGATTGTCGCCAACGACCATACATTGGCTGACCAATGGATGGGCACGAAGTCGATCCTCCAGTACAGCTGGCGCTACGTTCTTTCCACCTGCGGTAACGATCAACTCTTTCTTTCGCCCTGTGATGTAGAGAAATCCATCCTCATCAAGTCGTCCAAGGTCACCTGATTTAAACCAAGTGCCATCGAATGCTTCCTGATTAGCAGCATCGTTCTGCCAATAACCGCGCATCACAATTGGTCCGCCGATGAGAACTTCACCATCTGCGGCAATCTTGATTGAAGTTCCAGGAATAGGTTTTCCAACCGAACCAATTCGAAGTGAGGTATTGAGATTAAGCGTTGCGCCAGCAGTAGTCTCGGTAAGTCCGTAACCTTCCAAAATCGTCACTCCGGCGCCGCGATAGAAATGTCCAAGGCGAGCACCTAGGGGCGCGCCACCAGAGATTGCTGCATCTACTCGACCGCCAAGACCTGCGCGAATCTTGGAATATACAAGGCGATCAAAGAGAGCATGCTTAATTGTGAGCAGTGGTTTAAATTTCTTATTATCGAGATTTTCAGAATAGGCGATTGCAACATTTGCAGCGGTACGGAAAATCTTTCCCTTACCGGCAGCCTCTGCCTTTGCCTCTGCACCGTTGTAAACCTTTTCAAAGATACGTGGAACGGCGAGCACAAATGTTGGCTTAAATGATGCGAGATCTATTGGAAGACGGCCAGCAGGATCACCACAGTGAGCTAGATGAAGTCCTGCTGTGATTGCACCAATCTGAACCATTCGGCCAAAGACGTGAGCTACTGGTAAGAAGAGCAGCGTTGAACCGCCAGGCTTGAGAAAGAGATCAGATGCTCCTTGCACAACATTGCCACACTCGGCAAGAAAATTGCCATGTGTGAGTTGAACTCCTTTTGGTCGACCAGTTGTTCCGGATGTGTAAATCAGAGTCGCTAATGAATCTGGATTGAGCGTCTTTCTACGGTTATCAATTTCAGTATCAGATATATGTGCACCTGCATTGCGCAAAACTTGGAGAACATCTTCTGTCATCGTCCAAATATGTTGCGTATGTGGAGGAATGACTGGCGCAACGAGCTCGCGCAAAATTGGGGTTTCGACAAAGAGCGCTACCGCGCCTGAATCGTTGAGAATCCAATCAACTTGCTCTGGTGAAGAAGTTTCATAGATAGGCACAACAATCGCACCCGCATACCAAGAAGCGAAGTCAAGGATGGTCCACTCGTATCGAGTGCGCGCCATGATTGCTACGCGATCACCAGCATGTACTCCAGCGGCAATCAGCCCCTTCGCTGCGGCTCGGACATCTTCTTCCACCTCACGGGCAGTGAGTTCTTGCCAACCATCTCCCAATGGTCGGGACATAGTGATGCGCTCTGGCTCAAACCATGCGCGTTCGGCAATCAGATTGGTGAGATTGCCTTCAGTTGCTGCAGGAACTATGGCTGGAATCGTGATGTCATTCATGGTGCTAACGCTAGCGGGGAGAGGTATAAAAAGGAAAGGATTGGTAGCCTTTGTCGCATGTCAGAATCCACATCAGTATCAGTTGAAGTTGAGGCTCCTCTCGCAGAGGTGGCCGCCATCCTTTCCAATATCGCTGGATATCCCACTTGGCTTTCCTCAATTAAAAAGGTCGAGGTGGTCGAGAGCGATGGGGAAGGACGTGCCATAAAGGCCAATGTCTCGCTGGATGCTGGCGTGATGAAGGATCGCGCAACATTGATTTATGACTGGAGCAAAGCTCCAGAAGAGATTTCATTCACGCTCGATGAAGCTGACCTCATGACAACGATGGACGGTATGTACAGCCTGAAAGCAATAGATGGAGATACCACTCATGTGACGTATCAACTCGGGGTAGAACTCTCACTCCCAGTTCCACGTATGATGATTTCAAAGACCGAGAAGCAGACTATCGAACAAGCCCTCAAAGAGTTACAGGCACAGTTCGAATAATGTCTCTCACAATCGGAATCGATGTCGGTGGTACCAAGGTACTTGGCGGCGTTGTCGATCAAACAGGCAAAGTTCTTCATACATCCCGTCGCGATACTCCACGCGAAGGTGGACGAGCGCTTACTCAAACAATTGCGGAAGTTGCGCTAGAACTTGCGCAAGGGCGTGAGGTTTCTGCCGTCGGATTATCTGCCGCAGGTTTTGTCTCCTCTGATCGAAAGACAATGCTTGCAACTCCAAACATTGCCGGCTGGAATGGCGTGCAGTTAGAGGCAGAGTTAAGAGAGCTCATTAACCTTCCAGTTGTCTTGGAGAACGATGCCAATGCAGCAGCGTGGGGAGAGAAAAAATTTGGAGCTGGAATCGGCAAAGAGAATATGTTGCTGATAACAGTCGGTACCGGCATCGGCGGCGGAATTATTGTTAATGGCGAACTCTTGCGCGGAGCTTTTGGAATCGCAGCTGAGATTGGTCACTTGCGTGTACTTCCCGAAGGTCATCTCTGTGGTTGCGGTGCTCGTGGTTGTTTCGAGCAATATGCATCTGGCAATGCGCTACTTCGTCATGCACGAGAAGCGATAGCAGCTAGCCCTGACCTCGCACGCAATTTACTTTCTCGTGGAGATGGAACGGTTCAAGGTCTTACAGGGCGCGCAATCACTGAAGCCGCTCGTGAAGGCGACCATGTTGCGCTTGCTGCTTTTAATACAACAGGACAGTGGCTTGGCGCAGGAATTGCATCGCTATCTGTGGTCCTAGATCCAGAGACTGTTGTGATTGGCGGGGGAGTTATTGATGCCGGTGAAATTCTGCTCGCTCCAACGCGCGCTGCAATGGAGCGCAATATGCCCTTTGCCGGTAAGCACCCATATCCAGAGATCATTCCAGCAAAACTTGGAAATGAAGCTGGACTCGTTGGCGCTGCAGATTTAGCCCGTCCTTAACGATTTTCTATTACGAATTTCTTATTCGTTGGGGTAGGTCAGTCCGATCTGGCTGCGAATCT
>CANGJV010000064.1 GCA_947454425.1 Candidatus Nanopelagicaceae bacterium | reverse complement strand
GAGTGCTCATACCTCATTGAACTTTTGGGAGATCCTTCCCTTTGCAATGGGCTTTGCGATGCTCGCGGGGGTCATCCTCGGACTTCCAGCCCTACGTCTTCGTGGTGATTATTTAGCAATTATTACTCTTGGCTTCGGTGAGATTGTGCGAATTATCGCAATCAATACACCTGCAATCGGTGGAGCTGCGGGTATCACAGGAATTCCAGGACCAACTTCTATATTCGGAATTGAATTTACCGTGATGGATCCACGTCCTTATTATTGGCTCACTCTTACGATCTTGTGTCTGGTCATTTGGGGCGTTCTCCGACTCACTCATCGCAAGCCAGGTCGCGCTTGGGAAGCAATTCGCGAAGATGAAGATGTCGCTGAATTTATGGGTGTTGCAACTTTGAAATATAAGTTGTGGGCTTTCATCATCGGCGGCGCCGTCGGCGGCATTGCCGGTGCAATCTATGCCTCACAGATTCGTTCCATCCAGCCAGAACTCTTTACCCTCAATCTCTCAATCATGATTCTTGCCTGTGTTGTATTTGGCGGAATGGGAAATATCTGGGGCGTTATTCTCGGTGCAGTTCTCTTGGGTTACATCCCAGAGAAGCTTCGATTCTTAAGTGAATACCGAATTATCTTCTTTGGATTACTGATGGTGGTTATGATGAATATTCGTCCTAATGGATTAATGCCTCGCAAGAAACGTGAAAAGATTGGAGAGAAGACATCATGACCAAGAAGCTTCTCGAAGTAAATAATCTTGTCGTTAAGTTTGGTGGCGTTACCGCCCTCAATGAAGTCAATCTTCATGTAAACGAAGGCGAGATTGCGGCTCTTATTGGACCAAATGGCGCTGGCAAGACAACAGTCTTTAATATCGTCACTGGTTACTACACACCGGCATCAGGAGAAGTTCTTGTCGACGGTAAGTCAGTCCTCGGCCTACGTCCGTACAAAATTGCACGTGCTGGCCTTGGACGTACATTTCAAAATATCCGCCTATTCGGAGATATGACAGCTTTGGAGAATGTGGCAACTGCTGCAGACTCGCTCAATCAATCTGGACTACTTGGCTCACTCTTAGGAATTCCACGTAGCCGTCGCGATGAGAAGAAGAGCATGGATACTGCAATGGAGCTCTTGACCTTTATCGGTCTCGATCACCGTGCACATCAGATGGCAAAGAATCTTCCTTATGGAGATCAACGCCGCCTTGAAATTGCGCGAGCACTCGCTCTCAATCCAAAGGTTCTCCTTCTCGATGAGCCGGCAGCGGGCTTTAACCCCCAAGAGAAGGTCGAACTTGGAAACCTCATTCGAAAGATTAAAGATCGCGGATTCGCCGTTCTCCTCATCGAGCATGACATGAGTCTTGTGATGAAAATTTCCGATCGAATCTCAGTCCTTGATTTCGGGCAGAAAATTGCAGAAGGAAAGCCAGAAGAGATTCAGAACAATCAACGCGTAATCGATGCCTACCTAGGAGTTGCAGAAGATGCTTCTTGAAATTGATAACCTCCACGTCTCCTATGGCAAAATCAAAGCAATCAAGGGAATTTCACTCAAGGTAGGTTCTGGTGAGATTGTTACTTTGGTTGGCGCCAACGGCGCTGGTAAGACCACTCTGCTCAAGACGATATCTGGAATTCTGCAACCAGCTTCAGGGGCAATTAACTATGAAGGAAAGCCACTCTCAGATATCAAGCCATTTGAGAGAGTTTCAGAAGGTATTTGTCAGGCACCTGAGGGTCGCGGAATCTTTCCAGGCATGACTGTTCTGGAAAACCTTGAAATGGGAAAGTTCAGCCGAGTTGCTGCTAGGTCAGAGAATGAACAAGATCTCAATATGGTCTTTGAACTCTTTCCGCGGCTGAAAGAGCGTATCTCTCAATTTGGCGGAACTCTCTCCGGTGGAGAACAACAGATGCTCGCTATCGGTCGCGCGCTCATGAGTCGCCCTCGACTATTGCTACTCGATGAACCATCAATGGGACTTGCACCAAAGTTTATTGCGCAAATCTTTGAAATTATTCAGGAGATTAAGAAGCAGGAAGTAACAATTCTCTTGGTAGAACAGAATGCCGCAAAGGCGTTATCGATTGCCGATCGTGCTTATGTTCTCGAAACCGGTTTAATAACTATGGAAGGTACCGGCAAGGAACTTCTTAATGATCCAAAGGTTCGCCAGGCTTACCTAGGACATGGTGCTTAATTAGCGCTGAGCAAGAATTAAGCAAGTGATGCGGGCAGTGCAGGTGCGCTGCCCGTCTTCATTTACTATCTCAATCTGATAGCTACACATTGTTTTACCAAGGCTGATTGCAGTTGCGGTGCCAGTTACAAAACCTGAACGCGCCGACTTATGGTGTGTGGCATTGATATCGACGCCAACAATCATTCGATCTGGACCAGCGTGAAGAGCAGTTCCGACTGAGCCAAGAGATTCCGCCAAGACCACATTTGCGCCACCATGTAGCAATCCCAATGGCTGTGTGTTTCCTTCAACTGGCATACGAGCCACAAGTCGCTCTGGCGATGCTTCGAGGATTTCGATTCCCATCTTCTGATCGAGATGTCCAGCGCCACGTTCGCGCAGAATTGCAAGGTAATCAGGTTGCGTCATAGTTCGAAATCTTAACTTGTTACATAGGATGTGCGCCATGAGCAGCGCTAAGAAACTCCTTTTAATTGATGGCCATTCAATGGCTTATCGAGCTTTCTATGCGCTTCCGGTTGAGAACTTCACCACCGCCATGGGCCAGCACACCAATGCGATTTATGGGTTTGCAACGATGCTGATTTCTCTCATCAAAGAGGAGAAGCCAACCCATGTGGCCGTTGCCTTCGATGTATCTCGCAAGACATTCCGCTCAGATATCTTTCCAGAGTACAAAGCTAATCGAGCCTCAACCCCCGATGAATTTAGATCGCAGATGTCCTATCTTCACGAGTTTGTCGATGGATGCGGTATCCAGCACTTTCAATTAGAGGGCTACGAAGCCGATGACCTCATAGCAACAATTTCGAAGAAAGCCGAGAAAGATGGATTTGAGATTCTCATCTGTACCGGCGACCGCGATAGCTTCCAGTTGGTTAATGAGAAAACAACAGTGCTCTATCCAAAGCGTGGAGTCAGTGAGTTAGCTCGCATGACACCAGATGCGGTCTTTGATAAATACGGAATGACTCCGGCGCAGTATCCAGATTTTGCCGCACTTCGCGGAGATCTAAGTGACAACCTTCCATCCATCCCCGGCGTGGGGGAGAAGACGGCTTCTAAATGGATTGTTGAATACGGATCGCTAAAAGATTTACTCTCGGAGGTCGATAAAGTCGGCGGAAAAGTTGGCCAGGCGCTACGTGACAATATCGATAACGTAATTCTCAATCGCGAACTAACCCAACTAGTTCATGACGCCCCATTCACTTTCGCAATTGATTCAATGGAGTGGAAGGGCGTTGATCTTGAGAAAATAGAGCCACTCCTCATTACTTTAGAGTTCAAAACATTGAAAGATCGTTTTAAGCCAATTGCTCAGGCTGGATCCACGCCGGTAAAGGGGAAGAAGAACTCTGGCAATGAGATGCAAGGCGACCTCTTTGGTGCACCAATCAAGGCAGATTTTATTTCAGCTGCAGAGCTCTCAAAAAGGATTGCTACGCATTCAGGCGAAATCGCACTTTCTTTTGAACTCAACAATGAATCAGTGGATGAGAAATTACTTCGCTATGCGGTTGCTCTCTCCACAAGTGAAGTTTTCCTCGTTGAAGGTTCGGCGATGGGGGATTGGGCGACAGATGCATCGGTGAAGAAGATTGCCTACGATGCTAAATCTCTAGCGCGTATTAATGGACTTACTGGAATTACATTTGATATTGACCTCGCCGCCTATCTTGTAAATCCTGGTGTGCGCGCCTCATCGATTGCAGATGTGGCAGATAAGTGGGGTTCACCGCTCGATACGTCATCTGCGGAAAATCTCTTAGCATCCCAAGCTGCTTCATTCTTTGAAATAAAGAAAAATCTTGAAGCTGACTTGGCAGAGCGCGGACTCAATTCACTCTTTACTGATCTCGAACTTCCGGTGGCAGAGTTATTGGCAATCATGGAAAATCGTGGAGTAGCGGTAGATATCAAAGAGCTGCAACGCCTCCTTGAGCTCTTTGAATCTGAGGTGGCAGAGGAGACTGCTAAGGCTCACGCCGCTGTTGGCCATGAATTTAACGTGGCATCACCAAAGCAGCTTCAGGTCGTGCTCTTTGATGAGCTGGCACTTCCAAAGACTAAGAAGATAAAGACTGGCTTTACGACCGATGCCGATGCTCTGGCCTGGCTCTTCGAGAAGACTTCGCATCCGGTCTTGGCTTCTTTGCTGCGAATCCGTGAAGTGAAGAAGCTCGCAACAACTATCGACGGACTCATCGCAGAAATAGCAGCTGATGCAAGAATCCATACTCACTTTGCGCAGACTGTGGCGGCCACTGGTCGACTCTCATCGGTTGGTCCCAACCTGCAGAATATCCCGGTCCGAACCGAAGATGGTCGAAAGATTAGAGCCACTTTTATTGCGGGCAGTGGTTATGACGCACTTCTGACAGCCGACTACAGTCAGATTGAAATGCGCATCATGGCTCACTTATCTCATGATGCAAATTTGATTAAAGCTTTCGAATCAGGAGAAGACTTGCATGCATCAATCGCGGGTGAAGTCTTTGGCGTAAAGCCAGGTGATGTTGATCCAGAGATGCGCCGTCAGATTAAAGCGATGTCATATGGACTTGCTTATGGATTGAGTTCTTATGGTTTGGCAGCTCAGTTAGATCTTTCGCCTCCAGCGGCACAAGATTTGATGGATAGATACTTCGAACGCTTCGGTGGAATCCGTGACTATCTCAAAACAGTTGTAGATGAAGCGCGCAAAGTTGGATATACCGAAACTGTTATGGGGCGTCGTCGTTACCTGCCAGATTTGATGAGCGATAACCGTCAGCTTCGTGAAGTTGCCGAAAGAATGGCGCTCAATGCGCCAATTCAAGGATCTGCAGCTGACATCATCAAATTGGCGATGCTCAATGTTCAAAAGGGCCTACTTGAAGGTGGATTCAAATCTCGCCTCTTGTTACAGGTTCACGACGAACTCATTCTGGAAATCGAGTCCAGTGAGGAAGCTGCGATTACCGAACTGGTTCGCCGTGAGATGGGAAGCGCATTCCCGCTAAAGGCTCCACTCAATGTTGGAATCGGTGTTGGTAAGAATTGGAACGTCGCCGCTCACTGATTGGTAGTTGCGTTATCTTTCATCGCAGCAAGATCTTCTTCATCAGAAGGCAATTTATTCGCAGCCGATAATCTTCCGCGACCTATTGTCAAGATTACAAATCCACAACCAATACAGATTGTTGTAATTCCAAGTGCAAGATTTGGTGAGAACCGCTCGGAAATCCATCCACCTGATGCGGCGCCAATGGACATTAAAGTTCCTTCAATAGTCCAGAGCCAGCCCATCATTCCGGAAGGTGAACCTTGTGGACGAACTGCCTCCATGACTTCCCAATAGAAGACTTGAATCGCGCCACCGACTAAACCGAGGGCAGCTCCACCAATAACCATCGACCAATCGGGATATGTGAAAGCTATTGGCAATGAGACGATAAACCAGACAAAGTAAGTTTTGCGAAGCGCACCGAGCGGGGTTGTCTTCTTTGATACTAAACCACCGAGCAGTCCACCGATAATGTTTGCAATTCCCATTGCAGTAAATATCCAAGCAGTACGGTGAGCCAGGCCTTCTAACTTTGCAAATGCGGGCACTGCCACATCAAAGACGCCCCAACCAAAACCGATAAAACATCCCTCAATGACGAGAAGTTGCAGTGGCTTATGGCGCCACATCGCCACCTTCTTTTCAGGTTGTTTCTCTGGTTGCCAGGCGCGAGCAATCTTGGTGATTGCAAGAGAACCACCGCCGGTAATCATGAAAATTGCACTTGTAATCAGGGCGCTTCCTGGATGAGATGAAAGTGCAAGCGTTGTTGCGATGACTGGGCCAATCACTCCCGCTGCGCTCATGACAGCGGTATCAACTGCATAAGCAGTTCGAAGCCAATCATCGGATACCGCATCGCGCCAAAGCGGACGAACAGAGAGATTTATTGGGGGAGCGGTAAGGCCCATAAAGAATGCAAGTAACAACATCGTCATTCGATCATGGCTCATATTGAGTGTGATCATCATCGCTGCATAACATGGAACCAAGATCCGCAACGGCCACTTCATTCCGTACTTATCCATGATTGATCCGCGGATGCCTGCGGTGAATGATCCAGCTGCAGCATTCAGTCCGATTGCAAGGCCAGCAAGTGCAATTGATTGAGTGGATGAAACTTTGAAGAAGATTGCAAGGCCGACCATGCCGTAGGCAACTCGGGCTGGGAAGGCGCTCAAAACTAAGACCCAGACATTGGGGAATCGGAATAGTTCGATATAGCGCTTCATTGCCCAGCGATTCTACGCTCACCTTTGTAGGAATAGGCACGGATTTGCCCCTTATATGTGCTCACCCGTAATCTTGCCCCCGCACAACTTCTATACAGCCAGACCTCGCTTGAATCCTCAGGTGAGGTGCCCTACTACTTTCTATCCCTACGGAGCATCTTGACTACACAAATCGCAGTAAACGACATTGGATCAGCAGAAGATTTTCTTGCAGCAATCGAAGGCACAATCCGAAACTTTTCAGACGGCGACCTTGTTACAGGTACAGTCGTTCAGATCGACCGCGAAGAAGTTCTTCTTGACGTCGGTTATAAAACAGAAGGTGTAATTCCTTCACGTGAACTTTCAATCCGCCACGATGCAGATCCAAATGACATTGTTAAGGTCGGCGATAAGGTCGAAGCTCTTGTTCTTCAGAAGGAAGATAAAGAAGGACGTCT
>CANGJV010000063.1 GCA_947454425.1 Candidatus Nanopelagicaceae bacterium | reverse complement strand
CTCTTGTTCCATTTACCGATGCAAAGGCTGCAAAGGCTGCATTCCGCGAACTCATGAACGAATGGGTAAAGATTGGAATCACGCATCGAGATAAGCGAGCAGCATTTGATGCACGAATCGCTGTTATCGAAGATGCCATCAAAAACGCCGAAGCCGAAATTTGGCGCAAATCAGATCCAGCGGCCAAAGCTCGTGCTGCAGATGTTGTCGCACAACTCAGCGAATCGATAGCTAACTATGAAAAAGCTGCCACAAAGGCAGAGGCTGCAGGCAATGCCAAGAAGGCTAAAGAGGCGCTCGAATCAGCTGCTGCCCGTAAAGTCTGGTTGGCAGAGGCAGAGAAGTCGCTCGCTGAGTTTAAGTAATCTTTCTTAGAAGATCTTAAGTTCGATAGACGTCGTAAACGCCTTCAACGTTTCGTACTGCTGCTAGTACTGAATCCAAGTGCTTTGCATCAGCCATCTCAAAGGTAAATTTCGATATTGCTACGCGATCTTTAGATGTGCTCACCGCAGCGCTCAAGATATTAACATGTTGCTCAGAGAGCGTTCTCGTCACATCTGCCAACAATCGGGAACGATCTAAAGCCTCGATTTGGATATTGACCAAGAAGATACTGGCTGCACCAGCCAGCCAGGAGACGCCGACAACTCGCTCCCCCTGATGTTCAATGAGGTCAATCGCATTGACGCAATCTTTGCGATGAACTGAGACACCTGAGCCCTTAGTAATAAAACCCATAATCTCATCGCCCGGAACCGGCGTGCAACATCGCGCCAATTTCGCCAAGACATCATCCACGCCTTCAACTTTGATGGCGCTGCTAGTTCTCTTACCGACTTGGTTATCAGTAGGAATTGATTCGATAGATGGAAGGGGATGAGAATCTTCTGAACCTATGGAGGCAATCAACTTATCAATAATTGAGGCGGCCGATACATGCCCATCACCGACAGAGCTATAGAGCGCTTCAATATCTCCATAGTGGAGTTCATGCGCAAGCTCTAATAGTGCATGACCTGCAAAAATCTTCTGGAGCGGCAATCCAGCCTTGCGCATCTGACGAGCAATTGATTCACGGCCAGCATCTATCGCCTCTTCACGGCGTTCCTTGCTAAACCATGCCTTAATCTTTGAACGAGCACGAGGTGACTTAACAAAGTTAAGCCAATCTCTACTTGGTCCCGCCGAATCCGACTTATTGGTGACAATCTCAATTACATCTCCATTGCTCAACTTTGATTCGAGCGGAACTAGTCGCCCATTTACCTTGGCGCCGGCACAACGAAGTCCAACATCGGTGTGAACAGAGAAGGCGAAATCAACCGGAGTAGAGCCTCCCGGTAGCGCGATTACGGAACCTTTTGGCGTGAAAACAAAAACTTCCGGACTTCCTAAATCAAAGCGAAGTGCCTCTAGAAATTCTGAAGGATCTTCAGTCTCTTTCTGCCATTCGTGCAGTTGGCGGAGCCAGAGCATCTCAGGAGATTTCTGATCTCCTCCTTGCTTATATTTCCAGTGAGCGGCGATACCAAACTCGGCACGGCTATGCATCTCATAGGTGCGAATCTGGATTTCAATCGCCTTTCCATTTGGTCCAATAACCGTGGTGTGAAGTGATTGATAGAGGTTGAACTTCGGCATAGCGATGTAATCTTTAAACCGACCTGGAACTGGACTCCATCTTGCGTGGATTGCTCCAAGTACCCCATAGCAATCACGAACATCATTTACTAATACTCGAATACCAACCAAGTCATAGATATCGTTGAAATCGCGACCTCTAACGACCATCTTCTGATAGACCGAATAGAAATGCTTTTTGCGTCCCGTGACAGTTGCTTCGATGGATTCAGAAGCTAAATCTTCCTCTACGGCATTGATAACTTCACTGGTGAGCGCATCGCGTGATGGAGAACGCTCTGCAACCAAGCGGGCGATCTCTTCAAATTTCTTTGGTTCGAGTACTTCAAAACTCAAATCCTCAAGCTCCCACTTCACTGCATTCATGCCAAGTCGGTGTGCGAGTGGGGCGTAAATATCGAGCGTTTCACGCGCCTTTCGGGTTGAACTCTCGGATGTCACAAATCCCCAGGTGCGAGCGTTGTGAAGACGGTCGGCCAACTTAATGACGAGAACTCGTATGTCTCTTGACATCGCAATCACCATCTTGCGAACAGTCTCTGCTTCAGCCGTTGGCCCGTATGCGAGCTTGTCTAGTTTTGTTACACCATCAACTAAGTTTGCAACTTCATCTCCAAAGTCGCTGCGAAGTTGCTCGAGTGAATATGGAGTGTCTTCAACGGTGTCATGAAGCAGTGAGGCGACAATCGTCGTTGCATTAAGTCCGAGCTCTGCCAATATTTGAGAAACGGCAACCGGGTGAGTGATGTACTCCTCGCCGGACTTACGGAGCTGCCCAGCGTGAGCTTGATTTGCAACGAGAAAAGCGCGCTCTAATAGTTCGACATCAACACTTTCGTAATGCTCTTTTAACGACCCAACGATCGGGTCGATCAGAGAGATGTCGGCCATGGGTGGCTACTTTTTACTTGCGACCCTTGCGCTTTGGTTGATTACGAGGGCCACGACCTGTTGTTGGTCGAACGCCAGCGGGTTGAGCTAGCGTTGGTGCAACTCCCCCACGTGCAGCTACTCGCTTTGCCAATGCAATCATTGCTGGCTCTTTCTCACGCTGCTGCGCTAAGAATGCAGGAGCGATAAAGATTGATGAGTAAGTTCCGACTGCAAGACCGATAAAGAGCGCAAGTGAGAGATCTTTAAGTGTTCCAGCGCCAAGTAATCCTGCACCGACAAAGAGAATCGAACCGACTGGCAAGAGCGCAATCAGCGAGGTATTTGCCGAACGCACAAGAGTCTGGTTGACCGCATGATTAACCGCATCTGAATAAGTGCTTTTTGCGGTAGACGTGATCGACTTTGTGTTCTCTCGAACCTTGTCGAATACAACCACTGTGTCATAGAGCGAATAACCAAGGATGGTAAGGAATCCGATTACCGTGGCCGGAGTAACATCAAATCCAACTACCGCATAAATTCCGACTGTAATAAAGACGTCATGGATTACCGCAACAATCGCTGCAACCGCCATCTTAGGTTCGAAGGCCATGGCAAGAAGAAGCATTACCGCTAAGAGAAATGCAATGAGACCGTAAATCGCCTTCTTGGTGATCTCTTTACCCCATGAAGGACCAACGATTTGCGTATCAATATTTTCAACTTTGACAAAAAACTTCGAAGCAAGTGCATCTTCAACTGAAGTTGATTGAGCTGCTGTTAGCGAACCTGTCTGCACGCGAATCTTCGATGTACCGATCTTCTGAACAATGATCTCGCCTGGAATACCGGTCGACTCGACCGTGGTTCGTGCCTCTTCAACCGAGATGCCGCTCTTGTTAACTGTATATGAAGAGCCACCCTTAAACTCGATTCCAAGGTGTAGACCCTGAATAGTAAGAGCTGCGATTGAGATAAGGATGAATACCGCAGAAACTGAGTACCAACGCTTGCGGTTGCCGACGATCTTGAAAGATGTTTCGCCTGAATATAGACGGCTTCCGATTCCTGAAAGTTGAGCCATCTGATTAACCCTCCACGCCTTCTGTCGAAACTTCTGATTTATGTTGCGCCATCTGATTCTTCGATCCGATGCTCTTAGCTGAGAAGCCTGAGAGCGAGTGACCCGAGGCGAAGAAATTGACCTTTGCTAATAACGTAACGAGTGGCTTGGTGAAGATGAATACAATAAGTAAGTCGATCACGGTTGTGAGACCGAGGGTGAATGCAAAACCCCGAACACCGCCCACTGCGAAGAAGTAAAGCAAGACCGCAGCTAGTACAGAGACCATATCCGCAATCACAATGGTGTGACGGGCGCGTAGCCAGCCAGATTCCACCGCTGAACGCAATGTCCGTCCTTCGCGAGCCTCATCTCGGATACGTTCGAAGTAAACGATAAATGAGTCTGCAGTAATACCAATCGCCACAATGGCGCCGGCGATTCCAGCCAGCGTCAAAGTGAAGCCAATGTTCTTTCCTAGTACCAAGAATGCAAGATAGAGAAGTCCGCCAGAGACAAGAAGTGATCCGACTGTAACTAAACCAAGTGCGCGGTAGTAAAGAATTGAGAATAGGAAAACGAGTAAGAGGCCAAGTGCTCCAGCAAGTAGCCCTGCATGTAGCTGATCCGCACCAAGAGTTGGTGAAACTTGTTGAACCTCACCGCGATCAAATGCGAGTGGGAGGGCGCCATACTTGAGAACATTTGCAAGATTCTGCGCACGTACTTGGGTGAAATTACCTGTGATCTGAGCATTACCTGATGGGATTGCTTCGTTAATTGACGGCGCTGACTGAACTAATCCATCGAGAACGATTGCCACCTGATTTTGCGGCGATGTTAAAGATGTGACACGTGCAGTAAGCGCACCAAATGCCTTTGTGCCTTCACCGTTAAATGTGAGCGAAACAATCCACTGGCTTCCGGCTTGAGTGTCGATTCCAGCTGATGCCTTCGAAACTTGTCGACCGACAACCTCCGCTGGAGCCAAGATGTATTTAAATGCGCCATCTTCGGAACAGGCAACAATGGTGTCGCTAGGTGCATCAGCACCAGTTCCCTTACGACTTGTTGCATTGGTGCAATCAAGCGCTGCAAATTGCGCGTTGAGTGTCGCTGTAACACCTGTAACTGGTGTTGCACTATCAGAACCAGCACCTGCGGTGCCGGCGCTCTCTGCAAGAACCTGGCGGAATCGAAGTTCAGCTGTCTGACCTACAAGATCTACAACGCCACGACCGGAATCGCCTGGGACAGAGATAACAATCTGACGATTGGTTCCGCTTCCCTGCGCAGTAACTTCAGACTCAGCAACACCGAGTGAGTTAACGCGTTGACGAATAATGGAGACGGCTTGGTCAATCGCATCAGAGGTGATCTTGTTCGAGTCATTAGATGCGCGCGGTTGGAGCGTGACGCTCGTTCCGCCACGAAGATCAAGACCGAGTCGAACAGAGGTAGCGCCTTGAAGTAGAGCAGTCGCAAGAAGGCCGACGAGAATGAGGGCCAGAACTGCGAGGGCGCGCGCTGGGCGGCCAGTGCTCTTCACATTTTTTGTAGGTGTGGACATAGGGGCAGAGTCTAGGCGCTACTACGGTGAGGTGTCGAAAAGCGAGGCGGCGCCCGGAGGTGGCGTACGTCCCACATGGCTATAACCCGCCTGTGTAGCTACTCGCCCTCGAGGCGTTCTCGCCATCAGGCCATTTCGAACTAGAAAGGGCTCGGCCACTGCTTCGACGGTCTCGACTTCTTCACCGACGGCAATTGCCAAGGTCGATACCCCCACTGGACCACCATTAAATCGATCGATGAGGGCAAGCAGTACCGATCGATCGAGTCGATCCAAGCCCTTCTCATCCACCTCATAGATAGCAAGTGCCTGCAGCGCATGGTCGTGGTTAAGTTGTGAAGTGCCTCCAACTTGGGCAAAGTCTCGAACGCGTCGCAATAAGCGATTGGCAATTCGCGGGGTACCTCTCGAACGCTCTGCAATTTCTGCAATTGCCGCCTTATCAATTGTAAGACCAAGCAGTTGTGCGCTCCGCTCGATTACCTTCTCTAACTCTTCACTCTCGTAGTAATCAAGGTGGGCGGTAAATCCAAAACGATCACGCAGTGGTGATGGAAGTAATCCAGCACGTGTTGTGGCTCCGACCAATGTGAAATGAGGCAATTGCAATGGAATCGCGGTCGCCCCAGGACCCTTACCAACAATCACATCAACTCGAAAATCTTCCATCGCCATGTAGAGAAGTTCTTCGGCCGGACGAGAAAGGCGGTGAATCTCATCGAGAAAGAGAATTTCACCTTCCACAAGCGAGGAGAGAATTGCGGCAAGGTCACCAGCATGAGTAATTGCTGGACCACTTGTAATTCTAATGGGCGCCGACATTTCGCCGGCCAAAATCATTGCCAGAGTTGTCTTACCAAGTCCCGGCGGACCCGAGAGAAGAATGTGATCGGCTGAGGCGCCACGAGATTTGGCTGCTGTAAGTAAAACGCTCAACTGTTCTCGGACGCGATGTTGTCCAACAAACTCATCGAGTGATTTGGGGCGTAGTGCAATCTCTGATGTGCTCTCCTCAGATGAGTTCTGCGCTAAAGATGGATCGACTATTCGCTCGCTCATCTTTTACCGCTCTGCAATGAGAGTTTAAGGAGTTCTGCAACTGAGAGTTTTGCAGGATCTTCACCAGCTTCTGCAAGGTGTGTAAGAGTCCCATTAATTGCGATATCAGATTCTTTCGCAGAGAAACCAAGTCCGGTCAGTGCCGCAAGGAGTTGATCTCTCACTGCTGAATGTGCAACGGACGGTATGTTTGCGTTATCGCTTACTAGCTTTCCTTTAAGCTCGAGAATGAGTCGTTGCGCACCTTTTCGACCGATGCCCGGAACTTTCTCGATTGCGCCGATATCTTCTGCCGCAACCGCTCTAGCCAATTCATCCGGTGAGAGCGCTCCGGTTATTGCCAGTGCAACTTTCGGTCCGATACCTGTAACAGTCTGAAGGGTTTCGTAGAGCTCTCGCTCTTTTGCATCAAGAAAGCCGAAGAGAGTAAGCGAATCTTCACGCACCACTAATGTTGTGGAAATAGTGATAGCTGAACCAATCACAATCTGAGCTGAAGTACGAGGAGTGATAGAAACGGCATAGCCAACTCCCCCAACCTCAAGCACAACCTTGTCGGTAGTGAGGCTGCGAACTGTGCCAGTAAGAAGCGAAATCATTGTGTCCTCAGTTTAGCAATGCGCTCTTTCTCTGCCTTGACTGCACTGGCAAGTCGTGAAGTTCCTTCACCACGCCACGCGTGTGTAATGGCAAGCGCAAGCGCATCAGTTGCATCTACTGGTTTTGGAATTGTTTCTAGATTCAGAATGTGTTTGACCATCTCAGCAACTTGGCTCTTTCCAGCTCGCCCAGAACCGGAGACAGCGGCTTTTACTTCAGAGGGGGTATGCATTGCTACTGGAATGCCTCGACGTGCTGCGATCAGCAATGCAAT
>CANGJV010000062.1 GCA_947454425.1 Candidatus Nanopelagicaceae bacterium | reverse complement strand
TGATGCTTCGGCGTACGGAGATGGGATTGATAAGAATTCTTCCATGACTTTGCATCAGTGTGCAAAGAAAGAGGATGCACTTGCGATAGCAAAATTTATCAATCGCGGCGATGTTGTCCTATGTAAGGCATCGCGATCGGATAAGTTGGAAGAAGTTGTTGAAGGTATCGAAAAGCTATGGAAGTTAAAGATTGAAGAAGATAGGGAGATCGCGGAATGAAAGAGATATTAATAGCTGGCTCGCTCGCATTATTCTCTTCGCTCTTTGCAACCCCGCTCTTGATTAAGGCGCTAGCCCGACGTGGTTACGGTCAAATAATTCGAGATGATGGGCCATCTGCTCACCATACGAAGCGCGGCACTCCGACTATGGGCGGAATCATCATTATTTTTTCAGTTGTAGTTTCCTATTTAATTGCCCACCTCATCTCAGGCAACTCAGTCAGCGTCTCTGCAATTTTGGTAATTGGCTTGGTAGTAGCGCTTGGGTTTATCGGCTTCCTCGATGATTACATGAAGATCTCTCGTCAAAATTCTCGCGGAATTAGCGGCAAGCAGAAGATTTTCGGCCAAGTACTGGTCTCTTCAATTTTCGGTTACTTGGGCCTTCGCTTTGCGGATTCTGATGGACTGACGCCAATTAGTTTGCAACTTTCTACAGTGCGCGATACATCAATCACGCTCGGAGTTGTTGCGGTTGTAATTTGGATTGCCTTTATGGTCACCGCAACAAGTAACGGGGTCAATCTCACCGATGGTCTGGATGGCTTGGCCACCGGCGCATCTGTCATGACTTTTATTTCTTTTATTTTGATTGGTGTATGGGAATTTAGCCAGAGCTGCGCTGTCGTGGGCGCTACTAACAATTGTTACTCCGTACGCGATCCGCTTGATCTTGCGGTATTGGCAGCGGCGTTCGCTGGTTCGTGCACTGGCTTCCTTTGGTGGAATGCATCACCGGCACGAATCTTTATGGGAGATACCGGTTCGTTGGCACTCGGTGGTGGACTTGCTGGAATTGCTGCCTCTCAGCGCGTTCAACTTCTACTCATTCCACTCGGTGGGCTCTTCGTGATTATTACTCTCTCTGTAGCGCTTCAAGTTATTTACTTCCGTATGACTGGTGGAAAGCGACTATTTAAAATGGCGCCGATCCAACATCACTTTGAACTTCTCGGGTGGGGAGAGGTGACAATCGTGCTGCGTTTCTGGATTATTGCGGGGCTTTCTGTCGCACTCGGACTTGGTCTCTTCTATACCCAATGGGTTGCTGGCTGAGTTCGGAATAGTAGAAAGCGATGAACAATCCATACCTAAACCTCTCAGAGCAACGAATTCTCGTTGCCGGTGCCGGAGTCACTGGCATAGCTGTGGCAGAAGCGCTGCAGAGTAAAGGTGCCATCGTCACAATTGCCGATGAAAAGATTGAATCTGTTGATGGTTTTTCAGTAGTTAAGCCATCAGAAGTCACCGCGGATGCTTTTGATTCTCTACTTGTCTCACCTGGCTGGCGCGAAGATCACCCACTCATTCTCATGGCTCGTCAGAGTCAAAAGAATATTCTTAACGAAATTGATTTAGCGTGGCATATCAAAGGTGAGCGAAATCCTGGTCAGAAATGGCTTGCCCTGACTGGCACAAATGGAAAGACGACTACCGTAGAAATGGTCGCCCACATTCTTCAGAATGCAGGTCTGCACGCGATTGCATGTGGAAATGTCGGAACTACTGTCATTGAATCCGTGATGAGCTCAGAAAAATATGATTATCTGGTACTTGAATTATCCTCATTTCAGTTGCATTGGCTGCGCGATGCCGAGTTCATCTCCGCTGCAATATTAAATATTGCGCAAGATCACATTGATTGGCATGGCACTTTTGATGCATATGCCTCAGATAAAATTTCAATTCTCGATAAATCCACTACCGCAATTCTTAATGCCGATGATGGCGAAGTCGTCGCTAGAACTTCGCACTGGCTGGGGCGCAAGGTTTTTTACTCGTTAGATACCCCAGGGCCAGGTGAGATGGGTGTTGTAGAAGAGTTATTGGTCGATCGCGCATTTGTGATTGATGCCCAAGAAGCAGCCATGTTTGCCGAACTCAATGAAATTGTTCCAACTGTTCCGCACCACATCTCTAATGCACTGGCTGCTGCTGGACTTGCATCAATGGTCGGAGTCTCGCGCGAGGTAATTCGAGAAGCGCTCAAGAGTTTTAAGCCGGGCCGGCATCGCATTGAAGTGGTTGCAACACATAACGGTGTTACTTGGATTGATGATTCAAAGGCGACAAATCCTCATGCCGCCGCCGCTGCGATACTCTCAAATTTATCGGTAATTTGGATTGCTGGCGGATTGGCGAAAGGTGCATCAATGCAACCTCTCACAGATCGCACATGGCCTCGGATGAAGGCAGCAATATTAATTGGTGAAGATCGGGAATTGATATTTGAGGCGCTAAGTAAGAGCGCCCCGAATTTACCGATCTATAGAGTGGAACCACCTAGTACTTACGCTAAAGGCGCTTCCGACAACTCATTTATGATAGAGATTGTAAAACTTGCTCATTCCATCGCAGCAGAGGGAGATTCCGTACTTCTTGCTCCGGCATGTGCGTCTATGGATCAATTTATCTCTTATTCCGACCGAGGAAATCGATTTGCCGAAGCTGTAAAGGAACTCATTCACAATGACCACTAAATCTGCAACCCGCACAAAATTCTTAAACGCCCCCGTGAACCACTTCTATATGATGATTATCAGCACCTTCACCTTGGTTGTACTCGGGCTCGTTATGGTCTTCTCGGCATCTTCGATTCATTCCATCGATACTAAGGGATATGCATTTGCGGTCGTTATACGACAATTTGGTTTTTTAGTAGTTGGAATTCCATTTGCGATTGTACTTTCCAGAATGTCAATTAAGAATTGGAAAATACTTGCTCGTTTTGGATTGGTAATTTCACTAATTTTGGTTGTAATAGTGATGATTCCCGGAGTCGGCAAAGAGGTTAATGGAAATCGAAATTGGATCCATCTCAAAGTCATTGATATTCAGCCGGGGGAATTTACTAAATTTCTTCTCATTCTTTGGGCTGGATATTTACTAGCTCGAAGAGAAGAGTTGGCTCGGACGCGCACCAATGTCATCGCACTGATTGCGCCGGGATTTCTCCTCGTTATTGCTGCAATTATGCGAGGGGGAGACCTCGGAACAACGTGTGTAATTGCCTCAATCGCAGTAGGACTTTTCTTTGTCTCAGGTGTGCAGTTGCGAGTCATGGGATGGGTATCAGCGCTCGGATTTCTTGCACTTGCCGTCGGGATTCTCTCCAGTGATTATCGTCGTGCTCGCTTCCTGGTTTTCCTCAATCCATTTGCGCCAGATGAATATAAGAACTTTGGTTGGCAACCAGCTCATAGCCTGCTCGGCCTTGCAAGTGGCGGCCTCTTCGGAGTGGGACTCGGCGGAAGTCGACAGAAGTGGGGTAACTTATCTGAGGCGCATACCGACTTTATCTACTCAGTAATCGGCGAAGAACTTGGCTTGGTAGGCACTCTGGCTGTGCTGATTCTGATTGGCACCCTTGTATATTCAATTTTCCGAATCTCCTTGCGCACCACTGATCCCTTCTCTCGCTACGTGTGCGCGGGAATTGGTTGCTGGATTGGCATTCAAGCCATTATGAATATTGGAACAGCGATTAGCGTCCTTCCAGTCGTAGGTGTGACGCTTCCACTGGTCTCGTACGGTGGTTCTGCCTTGCTCACGACAATCTGCGCCTTAGGCTTTGTGGCAGGTGTTGCACTTCGCGATAATGAGGTCTCAAAGGAACTTGTTCGACGATTTGCAAAGAAGTAATAGGAGGTAGGTTCGATGAAACTACTCCTTGCCGGTGGTGGTACTGCCGGTCACATAGAACCTGCCTTAGCTGTTGCCCGAGGTTGGATTGCAACTCACCCAGAAGATCAAGTCTGCTTCCTTGGAACATCATCCGGCCTAGAAATCACTCTCGTTCCAAAGGCTGGATATACGCTCTTAACAATTCCAAAGGTAGCGATTTCAAGAAGGCTTTCACCGTCGCTGCTTAAAGTGCCAATTCAATTGGCAACTTCAATTCTTGCCACCATGAAACACCTCAATCAAGTTGATTGCGCCATTGGTTTTGGAGGCTATGTCTCCGCGCCTCTTTATGTGGCTGCGAAACTCAAGCGTGTTCCGTATGTAATTCACGAACAGAATGCAAAGCCTGGTTGGTCCAACCGCATTGGTGCGCTCATGACTCCGTTTGTCGCAATGAGCTCCCCAGTAGAAAATAAAGGTTTCCACAAGGCCATTCTCACTGGGCTGCCGCTTCGTGGAGATGTTATTTCCGCAATCTCCCAAGCACAGGGGGATTGGAATACAGCTCGAATAGAGGCAAAGCAGCGAGTATGCAAACGTTATGCATTGAGCGCCGATCACCCGTTGGTATTTATCTTCGGTGGATCTCAAGGATCGCAAGCGATAAACAAAGTCATCTATGAATCCCAACCAGAATTAACTGCAAAGGGATACTCGCTTCTCCATGGCGTCGGAAAGGCAAATGAGATTCCAACAGCGAATCCATATTACAAAGCTGTTGGGTACATTGATGAGATGGCAGATTGCTATTTGGCGGCCGATATCTTAATTTCTCGAAGTGGCGCCGTAACTTGCGCTGAGGCGACCGCGCTCTCGCGATTCACGCTTTTCATTCCACTTCCCATTGGAAATGGAGAACAGGCCCTCAATGCGAAGGCGCTTGTTGCAGCTGGCCGCGCCCGCCTTATTGATCAAAAAGATTTCACATCTGAGTGGCTTACAAACAATATTGATGGCTTACTCAGTGAAAGTCGGCGACGTCCCGCCGAAGGTGAAACCTCTGGAGTGCACGCTACAGATAAGATTATTTCTATCATCGAGCAAGCAGCAGGAGTTAAATGAACATCCCGAAGGTAGCGTTATTTTCGGGAGATTCATTCCTCGGTAAGAAAATTCATTTCATCGGAATTGGTGGCTCTGGCATGAGCGGACTGGCCCGAATTGCCCTCACCGACGGGATTGAAGTATCTGGCTCAGATGCAAAAGACTCTTCGGTTCTCACCGCCCTCACCGCCCTTGGTGCAAAGATTTACAAATCACATCAATCCTCAAATGTGGATGGCGTCGACGTAGTCATCTACTCCACCGCAATTTCGGCAAATAACCCTGAAATTATTCGAGCTGAAGAACTTGGCCTGCCGATGATGACCCGTGCCAATGCGCTTGCGATGTTGATGCGTGGCTCTACCAGTATCGCGATTGCTGGCACCCACGGAAAGACAACTACTTCATCGATGGCAACTGTCGCCTTTCAGAGCTGTGGGATTGACCCATCATTTGCAATCGGGGGAACTCTCACGGCTTCTGGAGCAAATGCCCATCGCGGGTCAGGAAAATTCTTTATCGCTGAAGCCGATGAATCTGATGGCTCATTTGTTGCCTATCGACCAAATGCTGCGATTGTGACAAATGTCGAACATGATCACGTTGATTACTTTGCGACTCCAGCTGATGTCATGCGCATCTTTAAAGATTTTGTAAGCACCATTTCTCATGATGGGTTCTTGATTTATTGCAATGATGACCCCGGTTCGAGGGAGCTAGGGGAGTCTGTTTCCAGTTGCTCGACTTACTCTTACGGAACAGCAACGGACTCTGATTTGAAGATTGACCAGATTGAACTTACTCCTCAAGGATCACGAGCCAGAGCAATTTGGAAGGGATCTGTCGTTGGGCAATTACAGTTGGAAGTTCCGGGGCATCACAATCTCCTCAATGCGGCAGGCACTCTGGCACTTGGTCTCGCCTATGACCTTAATCCGCTTTCACTCATCCATGGACTTCACACATTTCGAGGAGCCGGTCGTAGATTTGAATTAATCGCCACCGTAAATGGAGTAAGAATCGTTGATGATTACGGCCATCACCCAACAGAAATTTCAGTCACATTAGATGCCGCGCGCAGATATGCAGATTCTGGACGAGTCTTGGTGATCTTCCAACCTCATCGTTACTCGCGTACCAAGGCATTCCTCAATGAATTTGCGACAGCCTTAGATAAGGCTGATGAAGTTGTTCTTCTTGAAGTCTATGCTGCTTCAGAACAACCAATTCCAGGTGTCAGTGCAGCTCAAATTGCGCAGGCAATGAGCCACGGTCAATTTATTCCGAATTTTGCCGAGGCGGCAGAGCGGATGATTGCAAGCGCCAAGCCAGGTGATGTCATCCTTACCTTAGGAGCTGGAGATGTAAATTCTCTTGCGCCGATTATTGCTGATGGATTAGCAAAGCGTTTTGGTTAGCGCCTCATGAATCGTCGACTTCGTCTTCTGATTTCCTGCCTTCTCATCTTCGCCGGATTGGTCTATCTCTTTGCCTGGTCGTCTGTCTTTTCGGTAAAAGCAATCACCTTTGAAGGGTTGCCAGCAGAAGTATCGACGACAACATTGCTTTCAAAAACGCATATTCGAGTGGGAGAAAAACTGGCCCGAATCGAACCACGTGCAATCGAAAACAATCTGCGAGAACTTTCGTGGGTTGATTCCGTTGCGGTAGATCGAAATTGGATTCATGGTGAGGTCCACGTCAATGTGAAAGCTCGAGTGCCGGTTGGAATCTTTCGTGGACGGGTGCTCGACTCATCGGGGACTCTCTTTGATCTACCTGGAAAAGTTCCGGCAGGGCTTCCAGAAGTCAGTGCCGCCACCCCCGAGCTCGGTCTGGAGGCAATCGCGCTATTTACCTCACTTCCGATAGATATCAGAAGTGGCCTCATTTCAGTCAATGCAAAGAATCAATCAGCTATTTCTTCGATTCAAAATAATTCTGGCCAGAGATTGAAAATTATGTGGGGAACCTCAAAGCAGATTGATCTAAAAGTGAGTGTTTATCGGGCTCTTTTAGCACTTCCCGAAAATAGAGATATCAAAGTGATGAATCTTTCTGCTCCACATGCCCCAATAGTTAAATAAAAATTAGATAGGAACTCTCTACAGTAGGTAGAGGTATTTCTTCGTGTTGGTTTTTGATTCAACGTGCGCAAAGACCTACCTTGACGCCATCAAAGTACTAGAAATGTAACTCTCAAGCGGGGGTTTACAGTTCTTAAGGAGGCTTCAGGTGGCTGCACCACAGA
>CANGJV010000061.1 GCA_947454425.1 Candidatus Nanopelagicaceae bacterium | reverse complement strand
TCTGGCGTAATACGTGTGAGCAAAAGCAATCCAACGCTTGCTGCAAGTAATCCAGGAACCATCAGCGCCTTAGGTCCAAACTTCGGCAGAAGCTGTGAAGCAATTCCAGCGAAGGTAATGATTCCGGCGGTAAATGGAAGGAATGCAAAACCTGACTTCAATGGGCTATATCCAAGTACTACCTGAAGATAGAGTCCGAGGAAGAGGAACATTGAGAAGAGTCCGGCACCGACAACGAGCGAGCCGAGGTAAGAACCACCGCGGTTGCGATCTTTGATGACGCGAAGTGGTAGCAATGGATTTGCAACCTTTGATTCGATAACTACAAATGTCAGCAAGAGAACGATTGCAACGACAAAGAATGAAATAGTTGTCTTTGATGACCAACCCTTTGTTGCTGCCTCATTGAAGCCGTAGGTGAGTGAGAAGAGTCCGAGGGTTGCGGTAAGAACGCCTGGAATATCGTATGTTCGATTGCCTTCCGCCTTAGATTCGTGAACAAACTTAAAGGCAAGGATTGCAGCGATAATTGCGATTGGCGCGTTAACACCTAAGCACCAGCGCCATGAGAAGAACTCGGTAAGAGTTCCACCGACAATCAGACCGATTGCAGCTCCTCCACCAGAAATCGCACCGAAGACACCGAATGCCTTCGCGCGCTCGGCTGGAACGGTAAATGTCTCAGAGATAATTGCTAGGGCTGCTGGTGCAAGGAGCGCACCGAATACGCCTTGAAGAGCGCGTGAGCCGTAGAGCATTCCTTGATTTACTGCGAAGCCACCAAGGGATGATGCAGCAGCAAAACCAATGAGGCCAATAATGAAGATCTTCTTTCGGCCCATATAGTCACCAATTCGACCACCGAGCAGTAGAAGTGAACCAAATGCGAGGGTGTACGCAGTAATTACCCACTGCTGATTTGCATTGGAGATGTGCAGGTCGACCTTTGCACTAGGAATTGCAATATTCATGATTGAGCTATCGAGAACGAGCATGAGCTGTGAGATTGCTACTACGAGCAGCGTTCTCCAGCGATCTGGTGCTTGGCCCTTAACGTGGCCCTGGGCGTCGCGGTTTTGATTTGGCAAAAGAATCTCCAATAAGTCGGTTGAGTGATTGATGAATAGATGAGTCAAGAACGAATCTTGAATGGTGAAATCTTACCGGAGGCGCGACAACTTCGGCTTACGAGCCTTACGATTACCCCATGTCGACAATGAAACCCCGCTCCGGTCTTGTAACTGATGGTCTTGAACGCGCACCTGCGCGAGGCATGCTCCGTGCAGTTGGAATGGGAGATGAAGATTGGGTGAAGCCTCAAATTGGCGTTGTCTCATCGTGGAATGAGATCACACCATGCAATCTTTCATTAGCTCGTCTTGCAACAGCTTCTCGTAAAGGCGTCATCGATGCCGGTGGATTTCCAATGCAATTTGGCACCATCTCAGTCTCTGATGGAATCTCAATGGGCCATGAAGGAATGCACTTCTCGCTTGTCTCTCGCGAAGTAATTGCAGATTCAGTTGAAACAGTGATGCAGGCAGAACGTCTCGACGGAATGGTGATGTTTGCTGGTTGCGATAAATCACTTCCTGGAATGATGATGGCAGCAGCGCGCATTGATGTTGCAGCAGTATTTGTTTATGCAGGATCGACCTTGCCTGGCCAAGTTGATGGAAAAGATGTCACCATCATCGATGCCTTTGAGGCAGTTGGTGCATGTGCTCGCGGATTAATTACAAAAGACCGCCTCGATGAAATTGAAAAAGCAATCTGTCCAGGTGAAGGTGCTTGCGGCGGAATGTATACCGCAAACACAATGGCAACTGTGGGTGAGGCAATTGGCCTCTCACTTCCAGGATCTGCAGCTCCTCCTGCTGTTGATCGTCGACGTGATGGATATTCAGAGGCGGCAGGTGCTGCAGTTGTAAACCTCATCGCAAAAGGAATAACCACTCGCGATATCTTGACCAAGAAGGCATTTGAAAATGCAATCACTGCAGTCATGGCACTTGGTGGATCAACCAACGCAGTTCTGCACTTGCTTGCAATTGCTCATGAAGCAGATGTTGATCTCACTCTCGAAGATTTTCATCGCATTGGTTCAAAGGTGCCGCTACTTGGTGACTTGAAGCCCTTCGGTAAGTACGTGATGTCTGATGTAGATAAAGTCGGCGGAATTCCGGTGGTGCTTCGAATGCTGCTCGATGCCGGGTATCTCCACGGAGATTGCCTCACTGTTACCGGCAAGACAATGGCTGAGAACTTAGCCGATATCAATCCACCGCTGGCAGATGGAAATGTTCTTCACCCAATCTCAGCTCCACTCTCTACCGATGTCGGAATCACCATCCTCGGTGGCTCACTTGCAACAGAGGGCGCTGTATGTAAGACAGCAGGAATCGGAATTGAAAGTTTCGAAGGACCGGCGCGCGTCTTCGAACGCGAACAAGCTGCAATGACAGCGCTTGAAAACGGAACCATTCAAGCCGGCGATGTTGTTGTTATTCGATATGAAGGTCCAAAGGGTGGACCGGGTATGCGCGAGATGTTGATGATTACCGGCGCAATCAAAGGTGCCGGTTTAGGAAAATCAACTTTACTTCTAACAGATGGTCGCTTCTCTGGAGGATCAACTGGTCTCTGTGTGGGACATGTTGCACCAGAGGCAGTTGATGGTGGACCGATTGCTTTCATTAAGGATGGCGATCGTGTTCGAATTGATATCCCCAATCGCAGACTCGACCTCTTGGTCGATCCGGCAGAACTTGAGGCACGTAAAGTTGGCTGGAAGCCGATTCCACATAAGTTCACCCGCGGAGTTCTGCATAAGTATTCAAAGCTCGTTGGCTCAGCCTCAAAGGGCGCAGTCTGCGACTAATCCGAGTGGCTATTTAGCCGCTTTGTTTCAATTAATGAGATGTGTATCTCATCCCTTGACTCGCACGCTCGCTCTGCGCGAGAATATGGCCATGCGTACAGCAATCGTTTCTTCATCAGTGGTGGTGATTCGATAGCGCATGCCCTTAAAGCATGCGCGCCCTCAGATATCTGAGGGTTTTTTCATTTAACAAAGGTAAATAGTTTTTAGCTAACTAGGACGAAAGGAGCACGAAGATGGCAAGAGCACACGTTCCAACAGCGAACGGCACCACAATGAATGGAGCAACTTCATTGGTCAAGAGCCTAGAAGCTGCAAATGTCGATGTGATGTTCGGTCTGCCCGGCGGCGCCATTCTTCCTGCCTACGATCCAATTTTTGACTCAACAATTCGCCACATCTTGGTTCGCCACGAACAAGGCGCAGGTCATGCAGCAACTGGTTATGCCCAAGTTACCGGTCGCGCTGGCGTTTGTATTGCAACTTCTGGACCTGGTGCCACCAACCTTGTTACACCATTGATGGATGCCGGTATGGACTCTGTTCCACTTGTTGCAATTACCGGACAAGTTCCATCCGCTGCTATCGGAACCGATGCATTTCAAGAGGCAGATATTCGCGGCATCACGATGCCATTTACAAAACATAACTTTCTAGTCACTAAGGCAGATGACATTCCTCGCGCAATCGCTGAGGCTTTTCATATTGCAACAACTGGTCGACCAGGACCTGTTCTAGTTGATATCGCTAAAGATGCACTTCAAACTCAGACAACATTTAACTGGCCTTCAAAGGTCGAGCTCGCCGGATACAACCCACGAATCACACCGGATAGCCAATCAATCTCTGATGCAGCTGCCCTCATCGCGCAATCAAAGAAGCCTGTCTTCTATGTCGGCGGGGGAGTCATCAAGGCCAATGCTTCACGCGAACTTGCTCAACTTGTAGAACTTCTTGGTGCGCCAGTAGTTACAACACTTATGGCGCGTGGTGCATTTCCAGATTCACATCCTTTGCACCTTGGTATGCCAGGTATGCACGGAACAGTTGCTGCTGTAACCGCGTTGCAAAAGGCAGATTTGTTAATCACTTTAGGTGCACGTTTCGACGATCGAGTTACCGGAAAACTTTCAACATTTGCAGTCAATGCAAAGATAATTCACGCCGACATTGACCCAGCCGAAATTCATAAGAATAAGTTTGCAGATGTCCCAGTTATTGGCGATCTTCGCGAAACTATTACTGCACTTATCCCTGCACTCAAGTCAGCGCTGGCAAAGAACCAGCCTGACCTTGCGCCATGGAATGCATCTATGCAAAAGCTGAAGAAGACCTATCCACTTGGCTACACATTGCCGGAAGATGGTTCACTTTCGCCGCAAGCAGTAATCGAAAGAATCGGAAAAATTTCTGGAACAGATACCATCTTTACATCTGGCGTTGGTCAGCATCAGATGTGGGCATCGCAATTTATCTCGTACGAACATCCGCGTACCTGGCTCAACTCAGGTGGCGCCGGAACTATGGGTTATGGCGTTCCCGCTGCAATGGGAGCAAAGGTCGGCGCTCCAGATTCAACAGTCTGGGCAATCGATGGCGATGGCTGCTTCCAAATGACAAATCAAGAGCTTGTTACATGTGCTCTCAACAATATTCCAATCAAGGTAGCGATTATTAATAACGAATCACTCGGAATGGTGCGCCAATGGCAGACACTTTTCTATGAGGGCCGTTATTCAAATACCAGCCTCGAATCAAAGCGAGTTCCTAATTTTCCAATGTTGGCAGAGTCGATGGGCTGCGTAGGATTATCCTGCGAACGACCAGAAGATCTCGATGCAACTATCGAGAAGGCTATGTCAATCAATGACCAGCCGGTCGTAGTTGATTTCCGCGTTCATCGCGATGCAATGGTCTGGCCAATGGTTGCGGCCGGAACATCAAATGATGAAATCATGATCGCTCGGGCTACCGCCCCTGACTGGGATTCACAGGAGCTCTAATGTCTATTCACACAATTGAAGTTCTCGTTGAAAACGAACCCGGAGTCCTCGCTCGCGTTTCAGGGCTCTTCGCCCGCCGCGCCTACAACATCGATACCTTGGTCGTAGGACCAACATCAAACCCAGAGATTTCGAAGATGGTCATTCAGGTCAACCTGGAAGGCCATTCACTCGAACAAGTTATCGCTCAATTGGACAAGCTCATCAGTGTGATTAGCATTGAAGAGTTGGTAGAAGGATCGAAGCAGCCAGTACGCGATACTCAACCCGATTACCAGAACTAAGAAACCGACTAAAGGAGAAATACCGTGGCAACGATGTATCACGATCAGGATGCAGATCTATCCGTAATTCAAGGTCGCAAAGTCGCGATTATCGGTTATGGCTCACAAGGCCATGCACACGCACTCAACCTTCGCGATTCAGGCGTTGATGTTCGCGTTGGACTTAAGGAAGGTTCACCTTCACGTGCAAAGGCAGAGGCAGAAGGCCTTCGCGTTGTATCTGTTGCTGAAGCGACAAAGGAAGCTAGTGTCATCATGATCTTGGCGCCAGATCACCTTCAGCGCCACATCTATGCAGAGTCAATCCTTCCTAACCTCGAAGCTGGCGATGCGCTCTTCTTCGGTCATGGATTCAATATTCGTTTCGGTTACATCAAGCCACCTGCAGATGTTGATGTTTGCATGGTTGCACCAAAGGGACCAGGCCACTTGGTCCGTCGCGAGTTCGCTGCTGGTCGCGGCGTTCCAGATATCGTTGCAGTCGAGCAAGATGCAACAGGCAACGCATGGCCATTGACTCTTTCATATGCAAAGGCGATGGGCGGACTTCGCGCAGGTGGAATCCTCACAACATTTACCGAAGAGACTGAGACAGATTTGTTCGGCGAGCAAGCTGTTCTCTGTGGCGGTGCTTCCCAGTTGGTTATGTACGGCTTTGAGACACTTGTTGAAGCGGGATACCAGCCAGAGGTTGCATATTTTGAGTGCTTACACGAACTCAAGTTGATTGTTGACCTTATGTATGAAGGTGGAATCGCAAAGCAGCGTTGGTCAGTTTCTGACACAGCTGAATTCGGTGACTACGTCTCTGGTCCACGTGTTATCGATCCACACGTCAAGGAGAACATGAAGGCAGTACTTGCTGACATTCAGTCAGGTGCATTTGCTAAGCGTTTCGTCGATGATCTCGAGAACGGTGCAAAAGAATTCACAGCACTTCGCCAAAAGGGCGAGTCACACCAGATCGAGAAGGTTGGCCGCGAACTCCGCAAGATGTTTAGCTGGATGAAGAAGGCTGACAACGATGATTACCAAGAGGGAAGTGCTGCACGTGGCTAAACCTGTAGTTTTAATCGCTGAAGAACTCAGTGCAGCAACGCTCGATGCGCTCGGTCCGGACTTTGAGGTTCGCAACTGCGACGGTGCAAACCGAGCAGAGCTCCTTGAGGCGCTCGGTAAAGGTGTCGATGCAGTTCTGATTCGTTCTGCAACAAAGATGGATGCAGAGGCAATCGCTGCCGCAAAGGGCCTTAAGGTCATTGCGCGCGCAGGTGTGGGTCTTGATAACGTCGATATTCCAGCAGCAACAGCTGCTGGCGTGATGGTTGTTAACGCACCAACTTCAAATATCGTCTCTGCTGCCGAGCTTGCAATCTCGTTGTTGCTCGCATCTGCTCGCTTTATCTCACCAGCACATGCTGCGTTGAAGAATGGCAAGTGGGCGCGTTCAAAGTACACCGGAGCAGAACTCTTCGAGAAGACTCTCGGAATCGTTGGCTTCGGTCGTATCGGTCAGTTGGTTGCTCATCGTATGCAGGCATTCGGCATGAATGTAATTGCCTACGATCCATATTTGCAACCCGCTCGTGCGGCACAGCTTGGCGTTGAACTCGTAGAGCTCGATGATCTTTTGAAGCGCTCTGACTTCATCACCATTCACTTACCTAAGACTAAAGAGACTGCAAACCTCATCGGCGTAGAAGCGCTTAAGAAGGTAAAGAAGGAAGTTCGCATCATCAATGCCGCACGTGGTGGAGTACTTGATGAAGCAGCTCTCTATGACGCAATCACCGAAGGTCGCGTTGCCGGTGCTGGACTCGATGTTTATGTCACCGAACCATGCACTGATTCACCTTTATTCCAGCTTGATCAAGTTGTTGCAACACCACACCTCGGTGCTTCAACTGATGAAGCACAAGAGCGTGCAGGAATTGCAGTTGCAGTATCAGTTCGCAAGGCACTCGCCGGAGAATTGGTTCCTGATGCGGTTAACGTAAAGGGTGGCGCAATCCACGATGAGATTCGTCCATCACTTCCACTCGTTGAGAAGATGGCACAGATTGCAACAGCAATCGCTGGCGAGCTTCCTGTCTCAATGGAAATCACCGTTAAGGGCGATATCTCTGGCCATGATTCATCAGTTCTCGCAATCAGCGCACTCAAGGGTGCGTTGCAGGCAACAGGTTCAGAAGATGTTACCTACGTCAATGCTCCAGGACTTGCGGCAGAACGTGGGATCACATCCTCTGTTACAACAACTGCAGATAGCCCTGAATACCGCAGCATGATTTCATTGCATGCAGCACTTGCATCAGGTCATCACATCAAGGTTGATGGAACTCTGATGGGAATTAAGAAGACTGAGAAAATCATTGCAATTGATGGTTTTGATCTTGATCTTCCACCAACTGAAAACC
>CANGJV010000060.1 GCA_947454425.1 Candidatus Nanopelagicaceae bacterium | reverse complement strand
GTTTATGCGCAGGAGAAGTGCGAGCAAGAAGACGCTTCCAACATTGAGAATTGACCCGTATTCACTCTCACGTTAGATAGACTTTCCTCGTGCCAATTCAACCTATTCGCCACTTTGGGGACCCAGTTCTCATTACACCGGCAGAGCAGGTCGTTGATTTTGATAAAGAGTTGCGGGTCTTAGTTCGCGACCTGACTGAAACGATGCTTGATGCACCCGGAGCTGGCTTGGCTGCGCCTCAAATTGGTGTTGGTTTACGGGTATTCGTATGGGATGTCGATGATGCTCTAGGGCATTTGATCAATCCTTCGCTCGAATTGAGCTCAGAGATTCAAGAAGGCGATGAGGGATGTCTGAGTTTCCCAGAATTGGTCTACCCAACTACTAGAGCCTTTCGCGCAGTTGCAAAGGGTTTCAATATGCATGGTGAGCCAGTTGTTGTGGAAGGAACTGAACTTTTAGCGCGAGCTCTCCAACATGAGACCGATCATCTCAACGGCATCCTCTTTATTGATAGATTAAATGAGCAGGATAGAAAACTTGCAATGAAAGAGATCCGCGAATCTGAATGGTTCGGATTAGCTACTTCCTCAGGTAACTCGCCAGAGGTACGAGTCTCTCCCCATGACCCATTCGGTCGTGGCCGTTAATGAAATTAGCTGTCGCAGCCTCTCCAGAAGTCGCTATTCCGACTTTGGTGGCCCTCTTAGATTCCAAGCATTCACTTATCAGAGTCATCTCACAGCCAGATAAGCCGGCCGGGCGAGGTAAGACTTTGACTCCAACTTCGGTCTCACAGTGGGCGCTAGATCGCGATCTCGAACTCGTTCGTCCGTTTAATGACGCTGAGATGGCCCGTGCGGTCGAAGATGTGGATTGCGTTGTAACAATCGGTTTTGGACAGCTCTTGCCAGAAGAAGTTCTACAGATTCCGCGCTATGGATTTCTTAACTTGCACTTCTCTCTGTTGCCGCGTTGGCGTGGCGCAGCCCCTGTGCAACGTGCAATCGAGGCCGGAGATGCTTTATCGGGTGTTACGGTATTTAAACTAGATGCTGGAATGGATACTGGTCCGATCTATACCACTCACCGCTTTGCGCTCGATGAGGATATTTCTAGCGATGAACTTTTGATTGAGTTGGGTGAACTCGGAGTAGGCGCAGTATTAGATGCTTTGGAAAAGATTGAAAATGGCGAAAAGCCAACTCGTCAGAGCGATGAAGGTGCAACTCGAGCTTTCAAACTATCTCGCGAAGAAGCAAGAATTGATTGGTCACTTGATGCAAAGAGTGTGAGTGCGAAGATTCGAGCCTTCACATCAAATCCTGGCGCTTGGACCAACTTTCGAGGCGCACCGATAAAAATTTCAGCTCCGAAAATGTCAAATGAAACACTTCCTGCCGGTGAGATTGCTTTTTTAGCCAAACGATTGCTGATTGGAACCGGCACCAGCGCGATTGAGATTGGTTTCATTACTAGCGCAGGAAAATCACCTACCCCCGCAGCAGCTTGGGCAAATGGAGCTCGACTGGTTGAGGGGGAGCGCTGTGAGTAACTTTCCGCCGAAGAAGTTCACCAAACCACGTCCTGATGCTCCGCGCTTACTGGCCTATGACATCATCTCTGAGGTAAATCAGCGCAATGGCTACTCCAACTTATTACTCCCACAAGCGCTAAGTTCATCAACACTTGATGAACGCGATCGCGCCTTTACAACTGAACTCGTATACGGAACTCTGCGAATGCAAGGGTTATATGACTACATTTTTACACAAATTAGTGATCGCCCGTGGGGCGAAGTTGATGACGACATAGTAGACCTGGCTCGTATGGGTGCTCATCAGATATTTACCATGCGCACACCTATGCATGCTGCAGTTTCAGCAACAGTTGATGTCGCTCGAAAGAAACTAGGTGAGTCAAAAGGTAGTTTTATCAATGCACTTATGCGAAAGGCCAGTGCACAAGAGTTGGATATCTGGTTGCAGCCAGTTCGCGCAATGAAGGATGATGTTGCTAGATTGGCAATCGAGCATTCGCATCCTGAGTGGATTGTTTCAGCCTACTTAGATTTACTCAAGAATGTTGCTGCAGTTGAAGCAGAGTTGATATCGAACAATAAACCGGCAGCGCCTACTCTTGTCGCTTGGCCTGGCGCATCGACTCAGGCGGATTTAGTTTCACTCGGTGCGGTTGCAACCCAATATTCTCAATATGGAGCTCGATTCGATGGTGCTCCAGGTTCACTTGAATTAATTAGACATCGTAAAGCTGGAGTCCAGGATGAAGGTTCTCAGCTAGTCGCTGAGATCTTTTCAAAGGCAAGTGCAGATTCCAAGATCACGCTCGATCTCTGTGCGGGCCCTGGCGGAAAAGCTGCCTTACTTGCGCATATCGCACAAGAGGTGGGCCACGACTTCGTTGCGAACGAGATATCTGAACCGCGAGCAAAGCTGGTGAAGAATGTAATTGGTAAGTTTGGAGTGATTGTCGGAGATGGGCGAGAAATTGCATCACTTGGCAGGAGTTACGATGCGATTCTTGCCGATGTCCCTTGCACCGGCCTTGGCGCGCTTCGTCGTCGGCCAGAGGTGAGGTGGCGCCGAACCATCAAAGACCTTGCACCCTTATTGCAATTGCAGATCGAACTTGCAGATGCAGCGATTTCGGTTTTAGACCCCGGCGGAATTTTCGGTTACGCGACATGCTCGCCGCACTTTGCCGAGACAACGGGTCAGGTAAAGCAAATTTTGAAGAAACATCCTGAATTGGTACTCGTTGATATCTCTGATTTACTACCTGAAAATCTCGAGAATGCAATGAGAGATGGTGCGCTATCGCTCTGGGGAAGTCGACACAACACAGACTCAATGTTCTTGGCTATTTTCAAGAAGGCAAACTAGGCTTTATTCATGGCTCTTGAGGTTCGAATCACACCAAGTATTCTCAATGCTGACCGAACCAATTTAAGTCACGAGATTTCTCGTATTGCCGATGTATCCGATCTTATTCATCTAGATATTATGGATAATAAATTTGTTCCCAATTTCACCTTTGATTTTGATGCCGCATCAGAGATTATTGCTAGCTGTCCTATCCCCATCGATGCTCATCTCATGGTTGCAAATGTAGATCCGATTGCAGTTGCATATGCAGAGGCGGGAGCTGCCAGTGTTACGGTGCATGTTGAGGCCGTAGCAGATGTCTATCAGACGGTGCGGGGGATTAGAAAGGCAGGAGCTCGCGCTGGACTTGCGCTCAAACCTGGCACCTTGATTGAAGAATATGAAGAATATCTAGATGAGATAGATATGTTCTTAATAATGACGGTTGAACCTGGCTTTGGTGGACAAGCATTTATCGAAGAGATGCTGACCAAGATTAAGCGGACGCGCAAAGTGATTGGTAGTCGTCCGGTTTGGCTTCAGGTAGATGGTGGGATCTCGCTTGAAACAATCGAACGTGCCGCTCATGCGGGCGCGGATACATTTGTTGCTGGAAGTGCAGTATTTAGATCAGAGGATCCAGCTGCCATGGTCGCCTTATTACGAGAGAAAGCAGAGGCTGCTTCACAGTAGAATGAGGCCATGAAATCATTTGACTCACTCTGGACCGAACTTGTAGCAAAAGCCGAGGTTCGCGCCGAAGGTTCTGCCACTGTGGCGGCCCTGGATGCAGGAGTTCATGCGATTGGAAAGAAGATTCTCGAAGAGGCGGGAGAAGTTTGGCTCGCAGCTGAGCATGAGAGTGATGAAGCACTTGCTGAAGAAATTAGTCAATTGATTTACCACTTACAGACATTGATGCTTGCTCGTGGTCTGACCCCCGACGATATCTATCGCTACCTTTAAGAGAGTTGAGAAAATGTTACGAATTGCAGTTCCCAATAAAGGTTCTTTAGCCGACTCAGCAACTGCAATATTGAAGGAAGCTGGATACCGACAACGCACTGATTCGCGAGATTTGATTCTTACAGATACAGCAAACGATGTTGAGTTTTATTACCTTCGTCCTCGCGACATTGCGATTTACGTTGGTTCTGGCGAACTCGAGGCGGGTATCACTGGCAGAGATTTGCTCATCGACTCCGGCGCTGCTGCAATCGAGTTGCTGCCCTTGGATTTCGGCGGATCAACCTTTCGTTTCGCAGGTCCTGTTGGATCGGGTCTTACATTAGAGAAGATTGCAGGTAAGCGGGTCGCAACTGCCTACCCGGGTCTGGTTGAGAGCTATTTAGGCAGCAAATCAATTTCAGCGACGGTTGTGCGCCTTGATGGCGCAGTCGAAAGTTCAGTGAGATTAGGCGTGGCTGATTTAATCGCTGATGTCGTAAGTACTGGAAATACTTTGCGCCAGGCAGGTCTAGAAATCTTCGCTGAACCTATCTTGGTCTCGGAAGCGGTTTTGATTAAGCGCCCAGGATCTGAGATACCAACAGAACTTGAGATCCTTATTCGCAGACTGCAAGGTGTTGTTACAGCACGCCAATATGTTCTCCTCGACTATGACATTCCCAAGAACCTGATTGCCGAAGCGTGTGCGATTACACCTGGCCTTGAATCACCGACCATCTCACCGCTGCAGAAAGAGGATTGGGTCGCTGTACGAGCAATGGTACTTCGTAGCCAGACCAATCAATTGATGGATCAACTCTGGGCGCTTGGTGCGCGCGGAATCTTGGTTACAGATATTCACGCCTGCCGACTTTAATTGAGCGTAAAGAATTTTATGCGCGAGTAGCGCCTGCTTCTTCCATCTCTTCTCGAGTAATTCCAAGGAGATAGAGAACTGAATCTAAATAGGGCGCAGAGAGCGAACTATCTGCGGCAGCTTTTACGGCAGGCTTTGCATTGAAAGCTATACCTAATCCAGCAGCTGCAATCATGTCGAGATCATTTGCACCATCACCTATTGCGATAGTTTGATCGATGGTGACACCTTCAATTGCTGCGAAATCACGGAGCGCTTGAGCTTTTGCCGCACGATCAACAATCTGGCCGATAACAGTTCCGGTGAGTACACCATCTTGAACTCCGAGCTCGTTGGCGCGGTAATGTGCAATCCCCAAATCCTTCAGGATTGGCTCAATCACCGCTGTGAAGCCACCAGAGACAACGGCAACGCTATGGCCAAGCTTTCTAAGCGTCTCAACTAATGTTCGAGCGCCAGGTGTGAGAAGAATTTCTGCGCGTACATCATCGATAACAGAAGCTGGAAGACCTTTTAACAGGGCTACGCGAGCCTGCAGACTTTCCGAGAAATCGAGTTCACCACGCATCGCTTGTTCAGTTATTTCACGGATTTCAGACTCTTTACCTGCCTTGGCTCCGAGTAATTCGATGACTTCTTGCTGAATCAAAGTGGAATCAACATCCATGACAACCAACTTCTTTGCCCAACGCATCAAACCGCCGGGAGAGACTGCAATATCGACAGAGTGAGAATTAGCAACTGTTGCCATCGCTGGTCGGATGCACTCTTTATCAACCTCAGAGACTACAAACTCGATCGCGGTAATTGGGTAACTCGCGGTGCGATGGATCCGCTCGATATTTCCTCCATGCTCGGCGATCTCTGCAGCAATCGCAGCAATCGCAGCTGGAGCTAAAGGATTGCCAAGGGCAACAATATGCATCAAGCCAGTCTTGGCGGCGATTGTTGAACTCTCTTGGCTCTGGAAAGAAGTTGCAATGTCGACGCCTAATTTTTCGGCACAGAGATTGAGATCTTCATCAATCGACTCGCGATGATCTGGATTGAGAGCAATAAGAACTGTCAGGATTACGCGATCTCTAGCGACAACTTGCTCGATATCGAGAACGGTAATTGCAAAGGGCGCGAGCGTCTCAAAGAGCGCTTGGGTGATTCCCGGGGTATCGACACCAGAGAGGAGAATGAGACCGGTAAATTGGCTTTTCTCGGATGTCATGGGGCTAGGTTAGTACGAATCACTCTCTACAAGGCTTATTTCTACCGCGGATTCCACGATGAAAGATATATCGTGCTCGCATGGCTGGAGAGTATGTACTAGAGCTTCGCGATGTATCGGTCCGCCGATCAGAGCAAGTAATCCTCGGCCCGATTTCTTTTGCAATACGCCCGGGGGAGAGATGGGTTGTATTAGGTCCTAATGGGGCTGGAAAATCAACTCTCTTGCAAATTCTTGCAACGCGCATTTTTCCTACCGTTGGTGAAGTTCGTATACTTGACAACACGATTGGGCGAGTGGATCTCTCTGAACTTCGAACAAGAATTGGGATCTGCGGGGCGCTTATCTCCGAAGATATACCGGCGCAAGAGATTGTTCGAGATGTAGTTTTGACCGCAGCCTATGCAGTCCTTGGTCGCTGGAACGAGGCATATGATCTTTGGGATGAATCTCGCGCCGTCGCACTTCTGACCACCTTCGGGGTGCGCGATTTAGCGCAGCGAAGTTACGGTTCACTGAGCGAGGGCGAACGTAAACGAGTTCAAATCGCACGGGCGCTCATGGCCGATCCAGAGATACTTCTCTTAGATGAACCTGCGGCAGGACTTGATTTGGGCGGTCGCGAGGATTTGCTGCAGCGTTTTACAAACTTTGCCAGTGACCCAACTGCTCCCGCCTCAATCTTGGTGACTCATCACATTGAGGAAATTCCCGCCGGCACATCACACGCTCTCATTCTCAAAGATGGAGCAATCGCAGTATCGGGTCCAATCGCTGAAGTCATAACAAGCGAACATATATCAGCCATTTTCGAACTTCCAATACAGGTAGTTCGTGAGGGCGACAGGTTCTTTGCTCGCGCGCAGTAAATGAATTTCTCATATTCTGAGGTGGATTCGACCTGGCACTCAATATTTCGTCGCCACGAGGCAAGTATCAACAAAATCCTAAAGTCCCTTTCGGGAGATGACTTTGCTCCAATGCGAGAAGATATCTTTCGCGCCTTTTTGCTTCCTCGCAATCAAGTGAAGGCGGTGATAGTCGGACAAGATCCATATCCGGGCTTAGGAGTTGCCGATGGTTTAGCGTTTTCATCGAAAGTTGGAAATCCAATCCCTGCAAGTCTACGAAATATATTCGTCGAATACGTCTCGGATTTGGGATTTGATGCTCCGTCGAGCCCGGATCTCTCACCCTGGTTGAATTCGGGGGTTTTATTATTGAATCGAACACTTACTACTTCAACTGGCGAAAGAAATGCCCACGTTAAATTGGGTTGGAAGGCGCTCACAGAAGATGTTGCGAAAGAGATCGGCGCAGAGAACGTAGTGGGGATTCTCTGGGGAAATTACGCACGCGAGTTTGCACCATATTTTTCAATACGAATTGAATCAGCACATCCGAGTCCGCTCTCGGCCAGACGCGGATTCTTCGGGTCGAAACCTTTTACAAGGACCAATGAAGCTCTTAAGGCGCTGGGAAAATCTGAAGTTTCTTGGCAGTTATAAGAAAACCCCCGAGAAAGTTCTCGGGGGTTTTCTTATCTATTACTGATTAACCAATCCAACCATCAATCGGTGATTGTAGGAAGAAGATAATAAAGAGGCCTGCCACAACGAGTAGAAGTGGGTGAACCTCCTTACGACGTCCCTGGAGCACGCGAACAAGTACGTGTGTAATGAAACCCGCACCGATACCAACAGAGATGTTGTATGTGAATGGCATAAGAATGATTGTGAGGAATG
>CANGJV010000059.1 GCA_947454425.1 Candidatus Nanopelagicaceae bacterium | reverse complement strand
CAACTGTCGTTGCTGCAACAGCAATGGCAGTAACAGGTCTTATGGTTGCAGCGCCAGCACAGGCTGCATCAAAGGGTCTTATCGGTGTTGCAATGCCAACACAGTCTTCAACTCGTTGGATTTCAGATGGTAAGTCAATCAAGGCTGCTCTTGAGAAGGACGGCTACACAGTTGATCTTCAGTACGCAGAAGATGACATCCCAACACAGGTTTCACAGCTCGAAGCAATGCTTACAAAGGGCGCTAAGGCACTCATCATCGCTTCAATCGATGGCGAGCAGCTCACAGACGTTCTTGCAAAGGCAAAGAGCAAGAAGGTTCCAGTTATTGCTTACGACCGTTTGATCCGTAAGTCAGCAAACGTTGACTACTACGCGACATTCGACAACTTCAAGGTTGGCGTACAGCAGGCAACATCACTTCTCGTTGGTCTTGGAGTCTTCAAGTCAGAAGCTTCAACAAAGGCTGACGGACCAAAGGCAAAGGGTCCATTCAACGTGGAGCTCTTCGCTGGTTCACCAGATGACAACAACGCTACATTCTTCTTCAACGGAGCAATGTCAGTTCTTAACCCACTCATCAAGAGCAAGGTTATTGTTGTTAAGTCAGGTCAGACATCATTCACAAAGGTCGCAACACTTCGTTGGGACGGCGCAGTAGCTCAGAAGCGTATGGAAGACATCCTTGTTTCTTCATATGCATCAGCTAAGGTCAATGGCGTTCTTTCACCATACGACGGTCTAAGCCGTGGAATCATCGCAGCTCTTACAGACGGTGGTTACACAACAAAGACAATGCCTATCATCTCAGGCCAGGATGCAGAAGTTCTTTCTGTTAAGGCAATGATCAAGGGCGACCAGTACTCAACAATCTTCAAGGACACTCGTGAACTTGCAAAGGTTGCAGTATCAATGGCTGAGGCACTTCTTGCAGGCAAGAAGCCAACAGTTAACGATACAAAGACATACAACAATGGCGTAAAGGTTGTTCCTTCATACCTTCTTACTCCGTACATCGTTACAGTTAAGAACTACAAGAAGGTTCTTATCGATAGCGGTTACATCAAGGCTGCAGACCTCGGTTAATTCCTAGGTAGATGCTTAAGAGTTCGGTTGGTCAATCTCACACTAGAGATTGACCAACCGAACTCACTTTTACGGTTAAATAGCAACAGAAGTTTTAAGATCAACGTCAATGCATCACTAGTTTGTTGGAAAAGATGGGAAAAATGACCGAGAACATCTTGGAAATGCGCAACATCACCAAGACCTTTCCAGGCGTTAATGCACTCACTGACGTCACTCTGAAGGTCAAGCGCGGCGAGATCCACGCAATCTGTGGCGAGAACGGTGCCGGTAAGTCGACGCTGATGAAAGTTCTCTCAGGTGTATATCCACACGGAACTTATGATGGGGATATTGTCTTTGAAAATCAGGTACTTAATCTTAAGAATATTCGTGACTCCGAACATCTTGGAATCGTAATCATCCACCAAGAGCTTGCGTTGAGTCCGCATCTTTCAATTGCCGAAAATATTTTTCTCAATAATGAGATCAAGAGCCGTGGGCTTATTGATTGGAATAAAACTGGCCTTGAAGCACAGAAACTTCTTGCAAAGGTCGGTCTCTCAGAAGACCCAAATACGCCGGTAAATAAAATTGGCGTAGGTAAGCAACAGCTTGTTGAAATTGCGAAGGCTCTCTCAAAGCGAGTCAAACTTCTTATTCTTGACGAACCAACTGCTGCGCTCAATGATGCAGATTCAGCACACCTACTTGATCTCTTGCGTCAATTTAAGAGCCAGGGCATGACTTGCATCATCATCTCTCACAAACTCAATGAGATTGCAGCAATCGCCGATCAAACAACAATCATCCGGGATGGATTTGTAATCGAGACTCTTGATATGAGGGCCGACAAGGTTGATCAAGAGCGCATCATCAAGGGCATGGTCGGTCGCGAGATGAATAATCGCTACCCCGTGCGCGATCCAAAGATTGGTGAAGAAGTATTTCGCGTTGAAAATTGGGTTGTTCACCACCCTGATGATCACGAACGCGTAGTTGTCGATCACGCCAACCTCAACGTTAAAGCGGGCGAGATTGTTGGTCTTGCCGGAATTATGGGCGCTGGCCGCACCGAGCTCGCGCGCAGTGTCTTTGGACATAGCTGGGGCGCAAAGATTTCTGGCACAGTCTTTGTGAATGGCAAAGAAGTCAAGGTAAAGACAGTTCGCCAAGCTATTGATGCTGGCATCGCATACTCAACTGAGGACCGTAAGCGCTTTGGCCTCAACCTCATCGACGATATCAAGCGAAACATCTCACTTGCCTCACTGGAAGATTTCACAAAGTACGGCCTCGTGAATGCAAATGAAGAGTTCAAGATTGCATCTCAGTATCGCGATTCAATGAATATCAAAGCGCCATCAGCGAACTCCATCGTTGGCAAGCTCTCTGGTGGAAATCAGCAGAAAGTTGTCTTGAGCCAGTGGATTAATGTTGATCCAGAGATCTTGATCCTCGATGAACCAACTCGAGGAATCGATGTTGGTGCAAAATACGAGATCTACACAATCATTCAAGAGTTGGCGGCAAAGGGAAAGGCGGTTCTCGTGATTTCATCAGAGCTGCCAGAGCTCCTTGGAATTTGTGATCGCATCTACGCAATCGCTGAAGGTTCAATTACAGGAGAAGTTGCACGTAAAGATTTCTCACCAGAATTACTCATGCAATATATGACCACGGCAAAGGAAGCAAGCAATGTCTAATATCACAGAGCAGGAATCGGGATTTATCGGAAAGTTGCGAAACCGACTCAAAGGTGTAGATCTTCGTCAGAACGCAATCTTTCTTGCGCTTCTTACGCTGATTGCATACTTCGCAATAACAACCCCAAACCATGCATCACTGACTCCAGATAACTGGTCTAACTTGGTCGTGCAGAACGGTTACATCCTCGTTCTAGCAATCGGCATGGTGATGATCATCATCGCCGGCCACATCGATCTTTCCGTGGGATCGGTTGCTGCATTTATCGGCGCCGTCTCTGGAATTCTCGCTGTTCGTCCACTCGAGCAGAATGGTTGGGATTGGCTTCCTGCTTCACCTTGGTTTGTCGCAATTATCGGTGCAATCATTGTCGGTGCGCTCGTCGGTATGTGGCAAGGTTTCTGGGTCGCGTATATGGGTATTCCAGCATTTATTGTGACTCTGGCGGGCATGCTTTTGTTCCGCGGTCTTGCGCTGATGACTCTTCAGAACTCAAATATCGGCCCATTCCCAGATGCATTCCGAGCAATTGGTAATGGATTTGTTGATAAAGAGAACACACTAGGAAAAGATTTCGGAATTGAAAGCCATAACCTCGTTGCTCTTATCATCACCGCAGTTGGAATCCTCGCTCTACTCTGGAGCTCATTATCAACTCGTCGTGGTCGCATTAAGTACAACCAGAGCGTCGAGCCACGCACTTGGTTCTTTGTTAAGAACACTTTGCTTGCAGTAATGATCGGTTACGTTGGCAACAAACTTTCACAGTCATCAGGTATTCCTTGGACTCTTGTGCTCCTGATTGTTCTTATCGTGATCTACACAATCATCATGAAGCAGACCACCTTTGGACGCCATATCTACGCAATCGGCGGAAACCTTCATGCTGCTGTTCTCTCAGGTATCAACGTCCGCCGCGTTAACTTCTGGCTCTTCGTCAATATGGGAATGCTTTCAGCGCTCTCCGGTATCTTGATTACAGCCCGCATGAACTCAGCTGTGCCAAAGGCTGGAGATGGCTTCGAGCTTGATGCAATCTCATCAGTCTTTATCGGTGGAGCATCAGTTCAAGGTGGCGTCGGAACTGTTACAGGTTCGATTGTCGGCGGAATGATTCAAGGTGTGCTCGGCAACGGCATGAACCTCAACTCAGTCGGTATCGACTTCCAGATGACCATCAAGGGCTTAGTACTTCTCTTCGCTGTCGCCTTTGACGTCTGGTCAAAGCGCCGCACTAAGTAATTTATCCACTTTCCCTACTGTAAAGAAGGCAGCAATGACACATCAGATTTGGTTTCTTACTGGCAGTCAGGATCTCTATGGACCTGAAACGCTCGAGCAAGTTGCAGCGCAATCGAAAGAAGTTGTTGCAAAGATCTCGGCAGGTATTAGCGCCCCAGTAGAAATCATCTGGAAGCCAACGCTGAAGAACACTGCAGATATTAAGCAGTCAATGCTCGATGCCTCTAGCGACCCAAATTGCCTCGGTGTTATTACTTGGATGCATACCTTCTCGCCAGCAAAGATGTGGATTCAGGGGCTCGATCTACTTCGTAAGCCACTTCTGCATTTACATACACAAGCCAATCAATCTCTACCGTGGGCCACAATTGATATGGACTTTATGAACCTCAATCAAGCAGCTCATGGCGATCGTGAATACGCACATGCGGTTGCTCGCGTTGGCGTTCCACACAAAATCGTTGTCGGTGAACCAGGTTCTTCCGATGTTAAGTCACACCTTGATGCATGGGCGTGGGCAACAATCGGATGGAACAAGTCGCAGAACCTCAAGCTCGCGCGCTTTGGTGACAATATGCGCTTTGTCTCTGTTACTGATGGCGACAAGGTCTCTGCCCAATTACAACTTGGAATGTCAATTGAAAATTATGGAGTTAATTTTCTGGTAGATGCAGTCGATGCCGTTTCAGATACGGACGCGCAGAAGCTCGCCGATGAATATGAGAAGCTCTATGAAGTCTCAGCCGAACTCAAGCGCGGTGGAGCACGACATGACTCTTTGGTCTATGCCGCTCGACAAGAGATTGCACTGCTGAAGATTATGAAAGATGGAGGCTTTGATGCCTTCACTAGCAACTTTGAAGATCTCGGTTCACTTAAGCAATTGCCAGGTCTTGCGGTGCAGCGCTTAATGTCTATGGGTTACGGCTTTGGTGGCGAGGGTGATTGGAAGACATCTGCACTCGGTGCCATTTTAAAGTCGATGACTCCTGCAAGTGGAGGAACATCTTTTATGGAGGATTACACCTATCACTTTAGTCCTGGCCCAGCGAAGATTCTCGGCGCACATATGCTCGAGGTCTGTCCGACCATCACTTCGGCAAAACCTAAAATTGAAATTCACCCATTAGGTATTGGCGGCAAAGAAGATCCAGTTCGTATGGTCTTCACTGCATCAGAGGCCGAGGCTCGCGTCGTTTGTCTAGTAGATATGGGCGATCGCTTCCGCATCATCAGCAATGAAATTACAGTTGTAAAACCAAATGAAGCTCTTCCTAATCTTCCAGTTGCACACGCGGTCTGGGAACCAAAGCCATCGCTGCCAGTTTCTGCCGAGGCGTGGATGCTTGCCGGCGGCTCACACCACACTGTTCTTACCAATGCAGTCTCATTAGAGACAATTGAAGATTTCGCTCGCATTGCAAAGGTAGAGCATGTCATTATTGATGAAGATACAAAGCTGCGCGAATTCCGTCGTGAATTACAGTGGAACGCGGCTTATCACCGCTTCTCAGAGCGGATTTAATCTCCTCAAGATTGACCATTCATATACTCGATTGGCACTTACCGGTTATCGGTTTAAGTGCCAATCTTGCTTCCGTTCGCCACACTACTCGAAAGGAAGTTCGCTATGAACTACAAAGTTGTCACTATGAAGGATCGTTTCTTCTCAGGAAAGTTTGATCCAGAGAAGCTAGAGACAATGCTTAACTCCTATGCAAGCGAAGGTTGGCAGCTCAAGGCTGTAACAACTGCTGAAATTCCTGGCTTTGGAAATAAGCGCGAAGAGATCATCTTTATTTTAGAGCGCGCATAATCAATGGCTCAATACTTTACTGAAGTTGATGGCATTATCTTTACTGAAGGAAACCTTGAAGGAAAAGTTCTTGGACCCATTAAAGAATTTGGCGCAACTCAGAATACAGTTTTGGGCGATGTTAAGAAGTTGATGGCTGCAAAGGCGCGCATGATGGGCGGCAATGCAGTCATCAACTTCACATATACCCAGAAAGCAGATCGCGGAATGCATCTCTTTAAATGGGACCGTGAGCGCCTTAACTGTTCTGGTGTCGTAGTGCTTCTTAGCGAAGATCCTCGAAAAGATAAATCCTAGATTTATTCAATCTTCTCAAGTAGATTTGCTCCATGCACCCATTACTTGAAAATTATCAGAAGCAGACCAACGATTTACTTGATGCGGTAGCGCTCTTTCCAGAACGTGCGCGCTCGATTGCACCTGAAGGTGAATGGTCTGCCTCTTACATCGTGCATCACATTGCAGATGCAGAACTTCATTTTGCTGCTCGGTATTTCTTCACTCTCGGTTCAGAGAATCCTTTAATGGTTCCCTTTGATGAAGATCGCTATCCAGAGGCGCTACATTACGAGAGGCGCACAGTTGCAAAATCACTTGCAGCCATAGTCGGCATACGCACAATGGTTCTAGAAGTTCTTTCAGCGGTGGAGGATCACGCTTGGTCGAGGATTACCTCAACCAGCGGCGGCGATAGCTACAGCCTGGCCGATTTGCTCGCCAAGGCTGATAGCCACGCCACCTCACATATCGAACAGCTCAAGGCGCTCAGCAGCCAGATGTAGTAGCTGACCATCCAAAGACCAGTCGAGCTTTGACTGGTCAAAACTGGTTAACACAGTGCATAAATGGGGGGCGTTCCCTACGGTAGCCATGTCAGAGTAATCTGAAAGGGTGCCCCATATGAACGAAATTAGAAGCTTTATCGAGTGGTTGAGTTATCACCCAACTCCAGATGAAATTTCGCGCGCTCTTGTTCTCGATCACCTCTCGACTCTCGACGCTTGCTGTGCACGAATCGGACTATTTAACCGTGATGATTCGCTGACCATTGCAGGAGAATACGGATTTGAAGACGGGATGGGTGGAAAAACTTTTTCTAGTAGCGAGTGGCGTGCTTGGAACCATGAGGCAGTCGAGATTGCTACCGGGAAAAATACAGACCACTGGTCTAAAGATGGAATGATTTTGATGTTTCAACTTCGCCATCGTGGCGCAATTCAAGGCCATCTAGCAATTAAATTCTCGACTCCAGTCGAAGAGAAGTCAAAGGTTGAAGAGATTGTTCTCGACTATGCAGTTCCACTCTCTCTCTACCTCTCGCTTAATCATGAAGGCAATCGCACGATTTCAAATACCCATCGCGAAGATACCGGTTCAGAGCAATTGACTCAACGACAGATCTCAATTCTTCGTGGCATGGTTGAAGGAAAGACAAATCACGAGCTTGCCACCGAACTCGGATTTAGCGTCAGCACAATTCGCCACGAGACTATGCGCATCTATCAGGCGCTCTCTGTAAGTGATCGAAAAGAAGCGGCTAAGAAGGCGCTCGCGCTCGCAATTCTTTAGTATCTTCACCAAGTGGAGAAAACTCGATCTTGGTTACTGCCTTACCTCGTTGTAGGTTTCATTTGGGGTTGCTCCTTTATCTTTATTAAAGGTGGCCTTGAATTCCTTACTCCTTTTGGGGTGGCATTTATTCGATGCGCTCTCGGCGCAATGACTTTATATATCTACGCAAAAATTAAGCGAATTGATCTCCCACGGGGGAGAACAGCCTTATTTCATATCTGGATCGTCTCTTTACTACTCAATGTTTTTCCAGGAATTTTCTTCGCCCTTGCCGAAACTGAAGTGACATCAATCTTGGCAGGCATTATTAATGCGGTAACCCCGTTGATGACGCTACTTGCAATCTTGCTAGTTAATCGCGAAGAGAAACCGAAATTTGTTCAACTTATTGGCCTACT
>CANGJV010000058.1 GCA_947454425.1 Candidatus Nanopelagicaceae bacterium | reverse complement strand
TCTTGCGCGAAATGCTCCTCTTACTCGCCCTCGTCCAGGTCACGCTGACCTAGTTGGAATGCAGAAGTACGACTTTGAAGATGCTCGCCCTATCTTGGAACGTGCAAGTGCGCGCGAGACAGCAGCGCGCGTAGCACTCGGTGCAATCGCTCGCGCATTTTTAGAGCAAACAATCGGAATTGAAATCTTTAGCCATGTAACAGCAATCGGAAAAGTCTCCGTGCCGGAGGATTTACATTTGCCACTCCCGGCAGATATGTCCCGCATTGATGAGGATTCAGTTCGTTGTGCATACCCAGAAGTGTCAGCTCTGATGGTGGCAGAGATTGAAGCAGCTCATAAAGATGGTGACACATTAGGGGGAGTCTGCGAGATTCTCGCCTACAACTTGCCGCCTGGACTTGGTTCACACGTTCATTGGGACCGACGTCTCGATGCGCGTCTTGCCGCTGCGATGATGGGCATCCAAGCGATCAAGGGTGTAGCAGTTGGTGATGGCTTTACATCGGCATCGCGCAGAGGATCAGTTGCTCATGATGAGATTGAGCGAGATGCATCTGGAAAGATTGTAAGACGTACTGATCGCGCGGGCGGAACTGAAGGTGGAATGTCTAATGGAGAGGTCTTGCGAATCTCTATAGCGATGAAACCGATCTCGACTGTTCCAAAGGCGCTCGACACAATCGATGTAAGCACCGGTGAAGTGGCAAAGGCAATCAATCAAAGATCTGATGTTTGCGCTGTACCTGCAGCGGGAGTAGTCGGCGAAGCGATGGCAGCTCTGGTTTTGGCAGAGGCAGTTCTTGAGAAGTTCGGCGGAGATTCAGTAGGAGAGACTCGTCGAAATTACCTTTCTTATATGGAAAATCTTCGCTTTAAATAAGATGGCGCCACGAATTATTCTGATTGGCCCAATGGGTTCAGGTAAGACGACCATTGGCCAGAAGTTGTCTGCAGATCTAGGAATTGAATTTCGCGACACGGATCAAATGATTGTTTCGCAATCCGGTCGCGAGATCTCAGATATCTTTATCGAAGAGGGAGAAGAAGCATTTAGATCCCTGGAAAAGATTATTCTTCGCACAGCGTTGCTAGAAGATTCAACCGTGCTCGCACTGGGTGGTGGAGCATGTCTAAGTTTCGATGCACAATCAGCAATCCGTGCCAGCGGAGCATTTACGGTCTACTTAAAGATCTCACTCTCACAAGTTTCCGCCAGAGTTGGATTCAATCAAGGCCGTCCTTTATTGATGGGGAATCCTCGCGCACAGTGGCAATCCCTTATGAACGAACGTGCTCCTATTTATGAAGGCATCGCCTCATATATCGTTGAGGTTGATGGACAAAGTATTGATGATATTTCGAGCGAGATAGCATTCGCCTACGAATTACGGAGCAGAGGTTCAATTGATGGCTGAAGTTACTGTCACGGCAGAACGCGAATATAAAGTTCGTATCACCGGAGATTGGCGGGGAGATCTCTCTCCTTGGGCATCCAAACGCTCTCGGGTAGCAATCGTCTTTCCAGCAACGATGCGAGATTTGATCCCACGTATCGAATTCAATGGTGTAGAGGTAGTTGAACTCGAGATTCCTGATGGTGAGTTTGGAAAGAGTCCATCGGTGCTTCAATACCTATGGAACGAATTGGGCAAGAATGGATTTACTAGAAGTGATTTGATTGTGGCTATTGGTGGCGGGACGGTAACTGATATCGCAGGATTTCTCGCTGCCTCATGGCTTCGCGGAATCGATTGGATTGCAATCCCAACCACATTGGCAGGAATGGTCGATGCTTCAGTTGGTGGCAAGACTGGGATTAATTCTCCATTTGGGAAGAATTTAATCGGAGCCTTTCACTCGCCAATCTCGGTAATTATCGATCCGTCATGGTTAAAGACTCTTAGTGATCGTGACTTCGCTGCCGGTTTAGCTGAGGTTATTAAATGTGGGTTTATTGACGAAAACCAGATTCTTGAATTGTTGGGCAGTAGAAGTTTGCAATCCATCCGCGAAGATTCTTCCAGAGTCCTCAATCTCATTGAGCAAGCCGTCACCACTAAGGCGAAAGTGGTGAGTCTCGATTTTAAAGAGTCAGAACTACGCGAGATCCTCAACTACGGCCATACCTTTGGCCACGCAATCGAGAAAGTTTCACAATATTCAATCCGCCATGGGGAAGCAGTCTCTATCGGCATGGTCTTCGTCGCCGAACTCGCTGCGGCACATGGTCTGATTTCTAGTGAGCTAGTCGAACAGCATCGTCAGGTGCTTAAGGGAGTAGGGCTTCCAATTTCGCTCGGTGCAATTGACGGGGCAAATAATTGGGATGCTCTCTATTCGGCGATGGCCCTGGATAAGAAATCCCGAGGCAACTCAATCCGGTTGGTAGCTTTGAGCGAGATTGGAAATTGCACTCGGATAGAAGATGTCAGTGAAGCTGATTTGAAATCAGCATATGAGAAGGTACTCCTATGAAGGTACTCGTAATTAACGGACCAAATCTCTCGAGGCTAGATATTCGAGACTCTTCCATTTATGGTGATCTCTCTTACCCGCAACTAGTTGAATTCATCACCAAAGCTGCCAGCGATCTGGGCATGGTTGCCGATGTGAGACAGAGCAATGAAGAGTCAGAAATTATCGGTTGGCTACATGAGGCCGCTGATAGCAACTTGCCAGTGGTCATTAATCCTGCCGCTTTCACACATTATTCATATGCGATCCGTGATGCAGCAGAGTTGGTTAAGGCACCGTTAATTGAAGTTCATCTCTCCAATCCGCTTGCACGTGAGGAGTTCCGACACACTTCAGTTATCTCTGGAGTTGCCAATGGAACTATCGGGGGATTTGGGCCAGATTCATATGCGCTAGCCCTTCGAGCTCTCACAAATCTTCTTCCGAAGTAGGGTAAACTCACCGCTTGTGCTTCGACGTTCGAAGCGTTGGAAGTGGAGTTCAAGATGGCAACAACGAATGACCTGAAAAACGGCATGGTCCTTGATATTGAAGGACAGCTATGGACAGTTGTTGAATTCCAACATGTAAAGCCCGGTAAGGGCCCAGCTTTCGTTCGTACCAAGTTGAAGCAGGTACTCACAGGCAAGGTTATCGATCGTACATTTAACGCCGGCGTCAAGGTTGAGACCGCGATTGTCGAAAAGCGTGAGATGACATTCCTCTACAAAGAGGGAGAAGATTTCGTTTTTATGGATGACGTCAACTTTGACCAGATGACCATCTCGGCCACGACAGTTTCTGATGCTGCTAATTACATGCTCGAAAATACCGGAGCGATAGTTGCAATCCACGAAGGCAACCCGCTTTTTATCGAGCTTCCAGCATCTGTCGCACTGAAGATTACATATACAGAGCCAGGTTTACAGGGAGATCGCTCTTCTGGTGGAACAAAGCCAGCAACAGTTGAGACCGGTATCCAAATCCAGGTACCACTCTTTATCAAGCAAGATGAAGTTGTCATGGTTGATACTCGTGATGGTTCGTACCAGGGTCGCGCTAATTAACACGCCTGCTATTTCACAGAACCGCTCAATTTAATGTCAGCTCGTAGCAAGGCGCGAAAGCAAGCGCTCGATATCCTTTACGAATCTGATATCCGCAGTAGTGACCCGCTTCTTATCCTCGAATCACGCGAAGTAGTCGAAGAAGGTCCGGACGCCCGACCTATTCGTGAATTCACGAAAGAGTTGATCTCTGGAGTTGCGGCAAATAGACGCAAGATTGACGAACTCATTGCAACGTATGCCCAAGGATGGGATATGGACCGGTTAGCTGCGGTCGATCGAAATATTCTGCGACTTGGAATTTACGAGATTGTCTGGAACGAAGATTTAGCAGATGGCATCGCCATCGATGAGGCGATTACTCTTGCGAAAGATCTTTCGACCGATTATTCAGCCACATTTATTCATGGTCTCCTAGGAAAGATTTCCTCCATCAAAGAAAGTATCGCCCGCTAACTTTTCTTGAAGAGAAAGCCATTGAGACTCAGCAACTTATTGAGGCTTGAACTTTCAAGGTCACTCAATGTCGCCAGGAAATCACTATCGCTTGCGCGAATGGTGAGAACTTCGCCGTTCCAATCATGTCTTTTGCGCACGATTGTGGAAAGAAATTTCTTTACACCCGCCAAAGTCTCATCAAGTTCGTCACGCGCCGCGATTCGACGTAAGTCGAAGATATGTGAGTCGCTGCTCTCTTGTGCGCCGTAACCTTTGGCAACAAAGAAGTATTCGATAGGGACTTGGTAAAGGTCGGCTAACTGTTGAAGCCGTGCCAGTGAGATAGCTCGCGTTCCTCTTTCATAGGAACCGAGTACAACTGCCTTAATTGCACCACCGCTAAATTTCTCGAATTCATCGAGTGTGAGCCCCTTCCGGCGGCGAAGGTCTTTCAAGACCTGTGAGCAGTGACTTTCGATATTTCTCTCCATGGGATGCCTCTCATCTATTGGGTTTGCGAGCCTAGAAGGGCGGCGCGCCGCGCGTTTCTGGCTATCCACAAGTCCAATTCAAGAGGTGCTAAAGTACGGGCACGTTCCTTTAACGATCTGTCCAGAGAGGCAGGAAAGGAGAAGTACATGAGCGCTGCTCTTACAACCGCCGATATTTCTCGGGCACTTACTCGGATCTCGCATGAGATTCTTGAGCGAAATTCTGGATCATCACAACTCACGATTTTAGGGATACCGACTCGTGGGGCTGACATCGCCTATCGACTCGCTTCAATAATCGAATCAATTGAAGGCGTACCGGTAGAGGTAGGCACTTTAGATATCACTCTCCATCGCGATGATTTAAGAATTCGGGCTCCGAGGCCCCTGATGGAGACATCCATCCCAGCGGCTGGAGTTGAAGGTCGAACTGTGATCCTCGTTGACGACGTTCTTTTCTCCGGCAGGACTATACGTTCAGCACTTGATGCCTTGGGAGAAATCGGAAGGCCAGAACGAGTTCAACTCGCAGTTCTGGTCGATCGCGGTCATCGCGAGCTCCCAATCAGGGCTGATTTTGTCGGTAAGAATCTGCCAACCGCCAAGAGCGAGAGCGTCAAAGTTCGCTTAGTAGAGCGCGATGGAATAGACGAAGTCTTGATCGAAGGTGAATCCGCATGAGGCACCTACTCTCGATTAATGACATTGATAAAGATTTTGCAATCACAATTCTCGATACCGCCCATGAAATGGCACGCGTTTCAGAAGGTGCAGTTAAGAAGTTACCCACCTTGCGCGGTAAGACTGTCGTCAATCTCTTTGCTGAAGATTCAACCCGAACCAGAATTTCTTTTGAAGCGGCGGCTAAGAGATTATCGGCCGATGTCATCAACTTCACGGCCAAGGGTTCAAGTATCAGTAAGGGCGAGTCGCTGAAAGATACTGCGCAAACCTTGCAAGCGTTAGGAGCTGATGCGGTAGTTATTCGTCATCCCGCCTCCGGAGCCGCCCATCAACTTGCCAGGGGTAAATGGATTAGCGGAACAGTCATCAATGCGGGCGATGGTACCCACGAACATCCGAGCCAGGCGTTATTAGATGCATTCACAATTCGCAAGCATTTGCGTGGTGGCAAAGGGGATTTGTCGGGAGTAGAAGTTGCAATCGTTGGAGATATTCTCCACTCACGTGTTGCTCGTTCCAATGTCCTGCTTCTGACAAAACTAGGGGCGAAGGTAACTTTGGTCGCACCTCCAACACTCATTCCACCGCAAGCACAGGCTTGGCCGGTCACAATCTCTTATGACTTCAATTCGGTCTTACCTCATATGGATGCAATCATTATGTTGAGAATTCAACAAGAGCGAATGAGCGATCTCTACTTCCCATCAGAGCGCGAATACTCATCACTTTTCGGAATTGATACCGAACGACTTGCATTGACGAAACCACATTCAATTCTGATGCACCCGGGACCAATGAACCGTGGGCTAGAAATCAGCGCAGAAGCTGCAGATAGCCCGCAATCAGTTGTTGTAGAGCAAGTAGCAAATGGAGTGTCAATAAGAATGGCAATCCTCTATCTCTTTATCGCCGGAAGTCAGGAGTCAAGTAATGAGTGAATCAATTCTTATTAAAGGTGCTTCCATCGTTGGCGGTGACGTTAAAGATGTTCTTATTGTTGATGGTGTTATAGCCGAAATCTCGACTTCGATTACTTCACCCGAGGCGGTTGTAATCTCTGCGAAAGACCTCGTTCTCCTGCCTGGCTTTGTCGATCTCCATACACATTTGAGAGAACCAGGACGAGAGAATTCTGAGACCATCGCAACTGGGTCGTTAGCGGCAGCTCGAGGTGGGTATGTAGCAGTAAGTGCGATGGCCAATACATTGCCAGTTGCTGATACTGCAGCGATTGTGGAACAGGTTTCCTCAATCGGAAAGAGCGTTGGACTGGTTGATGTTTTTCCAATCGGCGCTGTAACAAAAGGTTTGGCCGGCGAAGAACTCGCAGACTTGGCATCGATGGCACATTCAAAAGCGCGGGTCAGGGTCTTCAGTGATGACGGAAATTGCGTCTCAGACCCTTTGTTGATGCGTCGAGCGCTCGAATATGTAAAGCAGTTTGATGGAGTGATTGCTCAGCATGCTCAAGATCCACGTCTGACCGAAGGCGCCCAGATGAATGAAGGCGTTATCGCCTCAACGCTCGGTCTAAAAGGTTGGCCAGCGGTTGCAGAAGAATCCATTATCGCGCGTGACATTCTCTTAGCAAATACTGTTGGATCAAAACTCCATATTTGTCATGTTACGACAAAGGGTGGAGTCGAAATTATTCGTTGGGCTAAAGCTCAAGGAATGAAAGTCACTGCTGAAGTAACGCCTCACCATTTACTTCTGACCGATGTAACTGCAGAGAGTTATGATCCAATCTTCAAAGTAAATCCGCCGCTTCGCACAGCCGATGATGTGGAAGCACTTCGGGCAGCCTTGGCTGATGGAACTATCGATATTATTGGTACAGACCATGCGCCTCATCCGGTAGAGAGCAAAGAGTGCGAGTGGCAGAGCGCTGCATTTGGAATGGTCGGTCTCGAGACTGCTTTCTCAATCCTTTACTCCACCCTTATCAAGAGTGGGCGAATCAGTTGGGCTCGTGCAGCCGAAGTGATGAGTTCTGCTCCGGCTGCGATTGCTAACTATGAAAATCATGGTCGACCAATTTCGGTGGGAGAGCCGGCAAACCTCACCCTCGTCAATCCAGCAGGGGTAATGGTGGTCGATCGCGCCGCTCTAGCCTCTAAGAGCAAGAACACACCTTTTCACGGCATGGAATTTGCCGGAACCGTTGTGGCGACCATCTTTAACGGTGCGATTACCCATAAGGTCGGACTCTGATGAGTAAGGCATATCTAGTCCTCGATGATGGACGAATCTTTGAAGGTCGCTCCTGGGGCGCACTTGGAAAGACCTTTGGAGAAGCGGTCTTCCAGACTGGCATGACCGGGTATCAAGAGACGTTAACAGATCCTTCTTACCATCGACAGATTGTTGTGATGACCGCGCCACATATTGGCAATACCGGATTCAATCAAGAAGATAACGAATCAGGGAAGATTTGGGTTGCAGGATTTGTTGTACGAAATCCTTCGACTATCACGAGTAATTGGAGAAGTTCCTCAGATCTTGAGGAGGAGCTCATTCGTCAAAACGTAGTGGGCATCTCAGGAGTAGATACTCGTGCCATTACACGCCATCTGCGCGATCGAGGTGCCATGCGCGTAGGAATATTCTCTGATACCGAGCTGACTCGCGAAGAGATGGTGATTGAAGTACGTAAGCAAAGTCCAATGACGGGTGCATATCTTTCAAGCGA
>CANGJV010000057.1 GCA_947454425.1 Candidatus Nanopelagicaceae bacterium | reverse complement strand
ATAAAAAATCAGGAGAGCGCAAACCCGGAACCTGCTCCAAGAACGTTCACTGGTACTACGCCTCTATGTATAAGGAGTTGAAAAAGAGAGACGTTTCAAAGTCAATCCTCAATCCATTACGTGATGTTGTGAAAGAGCTCAAGCGCCACGTCGGCGAATGACATTTGTCCGCACCTTCTGATATCTTTTTCCTAGGTTAAGAACTAAGCGATAAGCCCTTTAGCTTGCTTAGTGCCCTCCGCGCAGTCCGCGTCCGGTGGCCCTAAAGGAAGACCTGCTGGCGATGAAAGTCACCGCCAGAAGCAGCGGACTTCTTTATTTTAGGTCCAGATGGGCCGGTTGTCATGACTATCCAAAATCCTTTAACGCTCAAAGTTAAGCAAATAAAAGAGATATCCAATTACTCTCACTGGATTCCGATTACCCGCGGATATCACCGTGAATACCTCGAAGAGAACTTCCCAGGGTGGGATTGGAATGATCTCCTTCCTGTTCTTCTTGATGCGGGATTAGTTAATACCCACGTTGAAGGACATGAGTGCACTCGCTTAATGCTCGGTCTTTGCTTACTCCCAAAAATTGTGGCTGTTGAACTAACGCTTGAAAAAGGCATTTCGCGCGTAAGTGGTGTGAAGGAGAAAAAATAGATTCCAACACGCTTTGAGGAAATGATGGCTCTACTTGCAAAAGAATTTTCAATGTGTCACTATTTGGTTGTTGCAATGAAAGTTGCGATTCGTCGATTGCCACGAGAAATCGTGCGCAATATAAAGAAGGTTAAAACAAGGGCTTTCAGCCGTTTTAACGCCAACCGAGCTCCCAGCTACGGTGGAACTGAAAGATGACGAGGCCTCCGGCACAAGGGGAATTTTTTTGTGCCCGGGGGCCACTTAGCAAGTGGAGATAACCCTCGGGTTTTCTCTTTGAACTTTGACAACTACATAGTGCAAGCGAATTAACCCCTTTAATTGATGGGGTCTTACTCTCTATTGAAAGGAGTTTGAATGCTAGAAATGAAGTTAGATCTGCTCGAAATTGAAAGAAAGGTTCACCTCGAATCACACGATGTTGAGGGTGTAGTAATCAATCAGCTTGAAACTGCAGAATGTTTGATTGAACTAAAACGTTGGCACCAAGCGCTTGAGCTGGCGGCAGGGCTTGAAGATCTTTACACCTGGTTCGGAGACATTAACGGTCAGATTCGAATCTTGCTTGTTAGAGCGAAGGCCTATTTAGAGCTAGGTCAGTTTGCGGATGCAAGTGCGCCTCTAATTGATTCACAAGCAATGGCAGCCTGGAGCGAGGATAAAGTTAATTGGGAGATGCTCGCAAAGGTTGAAGAACTTCGAGCTTACAGCCACTCAATCCAAGGATTTACCGAAGATGCCGAGCGGGTATCTAAAGAAGTGTTAAGAATTCGAGAAATTCTTAGCTATGAGAATCACGAAGAAGAGACGGGAGAGATTGATGGGTAACATCTCAAATCGGCAATGTCCGATATGTAGAAGCACGGATATTTCGCAATTTTGGGTTGTTGCGAATTCATATCTCCAATGCAATAAATGCGGAGAGAGATTTAAATAAGAAGTTAGGTCGAGACAAGAAGCGTTAAGCCCCCTGGCTTGCTTCATACCAACCGCGCTAACCGCGCACGGTGGTTCCAAGGGAAGACCAGCTGCTAGTGAAATTCACTAGCGGAAGAGCGGATCCTGAGATTTGGATCCAGGAGGAGTAAATCAATGAACAAAACTTTGCACGCAACGTCGCTATTTGAAATACAAGAAAAGAGATATCAAGCCATCTGCTCTTGTGGGTGGATCTCAACGACAAGCTATCTGGAAGAAGTGGACCTATTGCGGGCCTTGCACGCACACGATATGGCTGTCTTTGGAAGCGAGCGATGATTTATCGAAGAGAAGCTAGCTTCTCGCTCACGCCTTCATATTGTGGATCATCGACCAGAATCTTCTCGAGATCTTTGATTGCCATCGCTTTCTTGCCCATGGCGGCATAAGTCTCTGCGCGCTCGAAGTGGGCGCGGCTAAGAATTGCAATATCTCGGTCCTTCTTAGCTAGCGCCCGCTTAAAGCATTCAAGGCTTGCCTCATTGAGGGATTTGCCCCTAAATGCAATGCCGCGCAGGATCAGCAACATCGCAGTTGCATCATCCTCATTCTCAATATCTTCAGTTGTCTCAATTGCGCTATCGAAGTTGCTCATTGATAGTTCGATATCGGCAATGGATATTGCAACTATCTGATCTGGATCCATATCTTCTAGAACTGTCAGAGCATCTTCGTACTTCTTATCTCCTTGGTAGATCTCTGCACACATAAAGCCAAGGGTCTGTATTGTGTAAGGCAGGCTGCTGCTGATGCCTCGTGAGATTTGAACACTTGGGTAGATTCCAGTGAGGTATTTCTTCACTAGAGTGTTTGCAAAATATGCTTCACGGTTCTTCCATAAGCCAGGTGCCCAAGTGCTCGCCTCTGTGGAAAGTTCTTTATCTGTGATTGCGTGAAGAAATGAAATCAACTCTAGCGGATATCGCAATTCTTCAAAGTTGGCACGGAGCGCTTTTGCCTTCTCTAGAACCTGTGCTGGAGTATCAACCGATTCACTGTTATAGATATCAAGCAGAAATGTATTTAGTGCGCGCTCTGCTTTACTTGCAAGAAGTCCCGGCTTTGGCGGATTAGCGCCGAGAACTTCTTGCTCTTCTGGTGCGGCTTGAGCAGCGCGCGATGTGCGCCTGCCACTACTAAGAACCTGTGTGCTGGAAAGACCAGTGCCAGGAATGCCGACCGATGCGGTGCGCCGACCTTTTGAGTTAATTGTGTAATGCGCACCGCGGACACCTAAAGAGAGCCCGACCGAATCTTTATTGAAATTAAGACGGACGCCCGGAATGAGCTTCATTGATCTTCTAAAGCGGACACTCATAACCGCATCCTAGTTCACCAAATCAAAGTTTTATAGAAGCCACCGAAGCGGGGATTAGCTTTCGAAATCCCCGCCGCGGCCTGTCAACTTCTTTTTGCTCTTACTTGGCGCCTCATAGCTGACGATTAAGACAGCGATGGTTGCGGTGAAGAGTGCTACTGCAACAAAGACGGCTTTCATATTTAGCCCAGAATTGCCCATGCTGCGAGAGCAAATGTTGCGATTCCCATTGCCACGATTGCAAATGCGGTGAGCTTGAGGAGATTTCCTGATTGTGCGACCTTCTTAGAAAGCGCTGACGGCTTATCCAACTTCTGGAGATCTACGATGAGAGCTTCTGCTTCTCTAATAGCTGCATACTGACTAATAATTGCAAGAATTCCTGTCACTGCAGCAACACCAAGGGTCAAGTACTTTGCTGAATCTGATGCCATTGAAAACTTATCGAAGCTTGCAAGTACAAATACTGCAATCAGCAAAAGCGTTGGGCCAACTTGGGCTGCAATTATCTGCGAACGCTTCTCGTTCCAAAGTGAAAGTAATTTCTTTTCGTCCATGAGGGGTACCAATTTCTCGTTTTTCGTCAGGCTCACCGTGAACCTAAACTGATGGTATCGGTGGCTGGCTTACTTCTTGCCTTCAATATCCTTTAACACGCGATGAATATCTCTCGCTATATCTTTGAGCTCTTGAAGCTCTTGATCGGCAATCCTGCGAGCCTCTTTCGCCATCTCAAATTCGCCCAACGATGCCACATGGGTCTCATTGATTTTTTGAGCCACTGCCTGTGCTGATGCATCTTGGCCCACCATGATGATTGAGAGAAGAACTAATTGAAGGAAAGTCTGCGCTACCCAGGCGACGATAATGAGTGCATCACCGCTCTTAATTGCCGCTGGTAGTGAGATAAGGGCGATAGCAGCAAAGATATAGGCACACCACATTGTCGAAACTGCGGCGGTGATCTTCTCGGCTAATCTGCGATTGAACTCATTAATGCGCTTCACTTGCTAAGTATCTCACCTGATTGCGTCATAAAGGTGAGAATCTGTTGCGCGTAAGTGACGGGAAGGCTTGGACTATGTGCTCCGCCTTGAATCCGCCAAAGCGCAGTAGGGCGCTGACAACTCTTGAGATTTTCAATAATTGTCTCTCGGCCCGCAATCTTTGGCTCGAAGTCTTTCTTAGCTGTTGAGCCTTTTGAGGCTGACTCGAGATCACAGTTATTGCTTTGGGCAACTCGCAATAAAGTCTGCTGCGCACTTGTGTAGGAGAAGTTATTGAGCGCTCCCCCGCCAAACTTAATAGTGTGATCGGCGGTACCGTGAATTTGTAAGAAGGCAAAGGGTTTCTCTGTTGCACAGGTGAAGTCATCATCCATTGCACCTGCTAGAGAGACAACCGCGGCAACCCTGCCGGTCTCACATGCAAATGCAATCGACATAAATGCACCATTAGAGTGACCGACCATGTAGATGCGTGATTGATCTACCGGTACTTTCTTAGCAATCTCATCAATCAGCGAATTGATATATGCGATGTCATCGACTGGCTTGCCCGATTTCTGACAACAAGCCTTCGCTGCATTCCAGACCCGGCGGCCATCACTGCCCACTGTTCCATCTGGTGCGATGTAAATCATCCCGAGCTTTTTCGCGGCAGGGCCAAGTTTCATATACCGCTCCTGTTGGGCACCACTTGTTGATGCGCTATGGAGCATGATCAATAGTGGTGAAGGCTTTGTCACATCTGCCGGAAGATTTACAGTCACTGGGCGATTACCACCGACAACGATTTTTTGCGGTGCTGCAATTGCAGATGGCACCAAGAATTGTGCGCAGAGCAGCGCAATCAAAACCTTACGAGGAAATGTCACGCCCACAATCTATAGCGTTACTTGACTCCCGTCAGCGCGAATGAATGAATCGTGCTCGTTGGTGCACGATCTTTAGTGCCTTCAAATGACCATGTTGTTTGGCAAGTTCCATTGCTGACGCCAGTGAGGACTGCCTGGGTAAACATTCCACCGGTCTTATCCAAGATAGAGACCTGCTTTACGATACAGACTGATGGCGTATTTGATGTAACAGCTAATAGGTGGCCAATGCTCGACAACCCACTATTTGCAGCTGTATTAATAAAGAGCGTTGACGCAATCAAAGTATGTGGGCCTACGCCGCTTCGACCCGCTGTTGGATTGGTAATGGTGATCTTCATAGCAGCGCGGTTCCACTTAAATGTTTGAATGACACTTGTAGCTGGTGCGTAGAGAGCATCGCCAGCTTGTGATGCTTGAATTGAACAGAGAAGGCCATCGCCTCCGGTGCCAACCATGGTTTGAACAGCAGGACCTGCTGTTGGATAGAGCAGGTAGCAGTTATTTGGGGTCAGTGATGTGTAAGTAATTTGTAGACCAGAACTTGATCGGGCATTGAGGTAATAGCCGGCACCGTATTCGCGATCTGGAATTGCTGGGAAGGTGATGGTCTGAATCGCCTTACCGCCTGGAGTTGGTGTTGGTGTTGGTGTTGGTGTTGGTGTTGGTGTTGGTGTTGGTGTTGGTGCAGCGTTCAATGTCTCGGCAATCGTGATTGGTCCAAGGAGAGGTGCCAATCCTGTTAGTGGTCCTGTGTAGGCGATGATCTTGGCGCGGAAGTAGATTCTGGTTCCGGCTGCAAGTCCACTCATTGGATAGGTAATTGTTGTATTAACAGCATTGGTGACAGCAAATGGTGTGCCATTTACCTCAGTTGTTCCAACGGCAAGATTGGGATCAGTTCCATAGATAAATGAGATTCGAGTATTGCCTGCACCTGCATTGATAGATGCATTAAGCGTCATCGAAGACGCTGTTTGAAGTGAAACGTAGCTTCGGATGATGACCGGCATGATTGGATTGCCTACATTGGTAAGTGGAGTTGGCTGGGTACTTCCGGCAGCATTAGATGCTTCAAAACGATAGTAATAGCGCACGCCCGGAGTAAGCGCAGTCAGATCTGCGCTTACAGTCACGGTATCCATCCCTGTATAAAGGGTAGATAGCGTGGTTATCTTCGGTGAGATTGTCAGAGATTGCTCGGTTCCAATCACAAGACGGACAGTGGTCGTCTGACCCATTGGATTAATCCGTCCAGTTACATTAGTAATTGGAGTCTCAAGACCGCCCGCTGGTCGAATCGTTTCAACGTATGGAGCAACGCCGGCGACTACCGGAGTTGTAAAAGTCATTACCCCTGATTGGGTCGAAGCTGAGGCATTGCTTGCCACAACTTTGTAGTAATACTTGGTGTTACTTGTTAAGAATGAGATATCGAGTGAGACGTTTGTGCTCACCGAACCAGAGACTGTTGCAGGAGTTGGTGCACCTGTAATTGCGCTTGTTGTGAAATTAGGATCTGTGCCATAGACAAAGAAGACCGAGGTTGTTCCATTATTTGCATTTACGCTTCCATTGAGCGTTGCGCTATATGCAGTCAAGCTGGAAGCTGCCGTCGCCACCGGAGTTGGCGGGGTAACTGGTGGAGCAAGTGACTTAAATGAGCCGACGGGCGTTGTGTATGAACCGCTCTCGTTATTAGCCGTTGCTCTGAAGTAATAATTGGTATTTGGTGTTAGCCCATCAAAAATCACAGGAAGTGAAATTACTGATCCGCCATTGAGTGGAGTTGAAGTGAGATTGATTGATTTTACAATCGAGGTAAAGGCTTGATCGGTTGCATATTGAACGCTCGCAGTCGTCGCTGCATTATTTGGATTGATCTCAACATTTGCTTGGGCTTGAAGGTGAGTTATTCCTGAAAGGGTTGAGATTTGCACAGTTGGTGGAGTTATTACTGGTCCGCCATCTGTGGGTGATACATAGAGCAAGTTATTGACTGTATCCGCAGGAAGGCCGGTAATTGCACCCTTCGTAGATTGCGCAGCAAGTGCATCGGCTACTTGTGCAACCGATGCTCTGGGATTGAGGCCAAGAAAGACCGCTGCAGCTCCGGTTACGTGAGGTGTTGCCATCGATGTTCCACTAATTGTGTTGGTTGCATTTGGCGCATCTTTCCAACCAGCGGTGATCTGATAACCGGGTGCTTGAATATCTACACATCTACCCCAGTTTGAAAAAGAAGCTTTGGCATCAGTTGCCGTCGTTGCACCTACCGTAATTGCACTTGGTGCACCGGCAGGAGATGTAAGGCAAGCATCGATATTGCTATTACCAGCTGCTGCAACCACAGTGATGCCGGCATTTGTAAGGCGCAAGATTGCATCATTGATAGACGCTGATGCTCCGCCTCCGATGGAGAGATTAAGGACAGCCTGACTCTTTGGATTGGTGTTCTGCGGTGACAAGATCCAGTCAAGACCTGAGATAACAGTTGAATAAGAACCCGAACCTGCGCAGTTGAGAATTCGAACCGGAACGACAGTGGCGTTCTTTGCTACTCCGTACTTAGTGCCAGCAGCAGTTGTTGCAACGTGTGTACCGTGACCGTTGCAATCTACTGTGCCATTGCCATCTGAAATTCCTGTAAAGCCAACAGAGGAGATGCGACCTGCTAGGTCATCATGGGGATAAATGCCGGTATCGCCGATATAAATAGTCGAACCTGCACCTGCGCTGCGGTAACCATAATTGCCTTGGTAGCCCGCCGGAGTTGTAATAGCCTCGCGCTGATCGATTCGATCAAGGCCCCAAGATGGTGTTGGGGTTTGGTTCTGTTGGATTGCAAGTGCTGCAACCGGTTGATCCTTTTCAATCTTTAGGATGTTCGGAATCTTCTGGAGAATCGGAAGCAGTGCGTCAGGTAATTTAATAACAAAGCCATCGAAAGCATATTGATAACGCTGATTGATTGTGCCGCCAGAGTTCTTAATTGCGGTCTCGATTGCTGCGCGAGCGGCCGGAGTAATCTGCACGATGTAATCAGAGGAAGGTCCAAGCAGCGCTGCTTCAGCCTGTGAGCTTGAGCCCATCATCGCGGTGAGTGCGATAAAGACGGT
>CANGJV010000056.1 GCA_947454425.1 Candidatus Nanopelagicaceae bacterium | reverse complement strand
GAGATTCTCACTGCTGCCGGCGAGTGCTGCGCCATAAATAACGAGAATAATTGGCACTATTGAAGCTCCAAATACCGTCCAGCCGATTACCGACTTGCTCGATGTCGAACGCGGTAGATAGCGCGAATAATCAGCGGCAGAATTGACCCAGCCCAATCCGATTCCAGTCGCACCAAAGATGAGAGCACCGATAAATCCTGCTGTGCTTCCAGATGGAATCGCGGTGACAGCTGACCAATTAACATCCTTTGCTGTCAGAACAATATAAATCAAGGTCGCTATGACTGTTACTAAAGTCAGCCACTTCTGCAACTTCATAATTATCGAATGACCAAGAACTCCACCAAAGACAGTGATACCAATTGCTACTAAAAACCCAATCACCATTGCCAGATTGCGATCCACATGCCCGACTCGTACAAAGACCGTACCGGTAGCAAGGGTGGCAAGTGAGACTAGGACCGTCTCCCAGCCAACGAAGATCAAATATGAGAGCAAACCAGGAATGAGATTTCCCTTCACGCCAAAAGATGCACGTGAGAGCACCATAGTTGGCGCATTAGATTTCTTTCCAGCGAGTGAACTAACGCCCACTAATAGGAATGAGAGAACCGTGCCTATAAGGGCTGCAACGCTGGCCTGGAGAAAAGAGATCTTAAAACCGAGAAAGAAGGCGCCATATGAGAGGGCCAGGAGCGAGACATTTGCGCCGCACCATGGCCAGAAGAGCGAAGTTGCACTTCCGCCACGCTCAGATTCGTCGATGACATTGGTTCCGTTGAGCTCTAATTGCATCTGCGCATCGTAGGCGATTTCTAAGGAATCCCTGCCATTGGTAAGGTTTGGCTCAGGTCAAGAGCATCACACAATGCACCGGCAGTGTGATCGGCAACCCTCCTTCCGTGGCGGGGTGCCTTCCGAGTGAAGACCGGGCCATAGCAAGTCGTTATGGCAAGCGCGTACGAAAGGTTAACCATGTCTATCAACGCTTCAATAAATAACAAAATCACTGCGGCAGCTGTAGCAGTTCTCGTTGCCATCACTGTCACATCCTGTGGCTCATCGAAGGCAGCAGCTTGCCCTCAGATTAAAGAAAGTGTTCTCACAATCGCAACAGATGAACCGGTCTACGGTCCTTGGTTTGATAATAACGAACCTTCAAATGGAAAAGGGTACGAAGCAGCAGTTGCTTATGCAGTGGCAAAAGATCTTGGATACTCAAAGGATAAGGTTGAATGGGTCCGCGTTCCATTTAACAATGTGGTAGCTCCAGGTTGCCGCAACTTCGACTTTGATATTAACGAATTTTCAATCACACCAGAGCGTGCGAAGGTAATTGATTTCTCAACTGGGTACTACGACGTAACTCAAGCTGTTATCACAATCGCTGGATCAAAGATTGCAAATGCAAAGTCAATTGCTGATCTTCAGGGCGCAAAGTTAGGTGCACAGGTCGGTACAACTTCTTATGCAACTATTACTGATGTCATCAAGCCAACTCAGGATGTAGCGGTCTTTGATACAAACGATGTCGCCAAGCAAGCACTGAAGAATGGACAGATCGACGGACTTGTTGTCGACCTACCTACCGCTTTCTACATCACAGCTGTTGACCTAGAGAACGGAAAGATTGTTGGCCAATTCCCTGCAAAGAAGGGTGGCGAGCAGTTCGGTCTCGTACTTTCAAAGGGAAGCTGGCTCACAACAGATATTTCAAAGTCCGTGGATAAGCTCCGCGCCGATGGAACTCTGGCAAAGATTGAGGACCAGTGGCTCGCAGCTGGCGCATCTGCTCCAGTTCTCAAGTAATCCGCTAATACTCAAGAGATAAGTAGAGACGAGAAGCTCGATGACTTACACACCTTCTACGTTGCAACAGCAACGTGAAGATGCAAAGCGTCGGGCTTCTCGTCGTTCTACCGCAATTGCACTATTGAGCACCTTGATATTCGGAGCACTCCTGACAGCTATTGTCGTCAATGCTCAAGGATTTACCGCAGTTCGCGAATCCTTCTTCAACTGGCACTATGCACAGAAAGCTTTTCCGAGAATCTTCGATGGAATCCTTCTCAACCTGCGAGTCTTATTTATCGCAGAGTTCTTTGTCCTCATCTTTGGACTAGCTCTTGCAATCGCTCGCACCACAACATCGCCAGTCCTCTACCCACTCCGCCTCGTTGCCACTATCTACACCGATATCTTTAGAGGCATGCCGCTTCTGCTCGTACTCTTTCTTGTTGGTCTAGGCATCCCTGGTCTTCGACTCTCCTACGTTCCAAACTCTGCTGTCTTTCTTGGAACGGTCGCACTTGTTTTGACTTACTCTGCCTATGTCGCTGAGGTAATCCGCGCAGGTATTGAAGGCGTCAACCCAACACAACGGCAAGCGGCTCGAGCACTCGGACTATCTCATACCCAAACTTTGCGACATGTGGTTCTTCCGCAGGCGTTCCGCAATGTCACACCGCCATTGCTCAATGACCTCGTCTCGCTTCAGAAGGACTCTGGCTTGATCTCTGTACTCGGAGCAGTTGATGCAATTCGCGCGGCCGGAATCGAAACTGCACAATCATTTAACTTCACTCCTTATGTTGTAGCGGGCGGACTGTTCGTTCTGCTCACGATTCCATTAACCCGCTACACCGATTGGCTCATTCGCAGACAAGATCGTGCCCAGAAAGCCCAAGGAGTCTTCTAATGAGCCACCTGTTAGAGCTTAAAGGCGTTAGAAAAACCTTCGGAGAGAATCTCGTCCTCAATGACATCTCGCTTAACTTCGCTCAAGGTTCTGCAACAGTCATCATCGGTGCAAGCGGATCGGGTAAATCAACCTTGATGCGCTGTATCAATCTTCTGGAAGAGCTCAGCGATGGTCAGATCTTGCTCGAGGGAAGTGACATCAGCGCTTATGGCATCAACCTTGATTCAGTTCGCGGCAAGATTGGTTCGGTCTTTCAGGCATTTAATCTCTTCCCCCACCTGACGGTCCTGGAAAACATCACCCTTGCACCTCGACTAGTTCAGGGTAAGAGTAAAGAGGATGCAACTTTGCAAGCTATCTCACTGCTCAAGCGATTTGGTCTGGAGGATAAAGCTGATGCCTACCCAAATCTTCTTAGCGGTGGACAGCAGCAACGTGTTGCAATCCTTCGAGCTATCGCAACCGAACCTAAAGTGCTTCTCCTCGATGAAGTTACAAGCGCACTAGATCCAGTGCTTATTGCAGAAGTCCTATCGCTTATTGCAGAGTTGAAGGCGGATGGAATCACAATGATTATCTCCACTCACGAGATGGGATTTGCAAAGCGGATTGCCGACTCAGTTGTATTTCTCTCTGGCGGAGTCGTCTGCGAAAGCGGTAGCCCACAAGAGATTTTTGATAGCCCCAAGAGCCCCGAATTACGTACATTTCTCGCCGCCCTTCATGATGCAGGACGTCTCTAAGACAATTTCTTAGTCGAGGAAGAAGTCGAGCAGGAAGTCAGTCGTACCAGGCACAACTGCATACTTATCGAGCTCTGTAATTCCTTCACTCGCCAAAACTTCATCATCAACGTAGAAGTTTCCGGTTGACTCAGCAGCCGGGCGATTCAGAATGATGTGTGCGGCATCCGAGAGAATCTCAGGTGTTCGGCAGGCAGCGGTGTCAACGCCAGGAATCATCGCAAGCGCTGCGGTATCAATAGCCGTTCTCGGCCAAAGTGCATTTACTGCAATGCCATCGCGCTTGAACTCCTCCGCCATCCCGAGCACACACATCGACATTCCATACTTTGCCATTGTGTAAGCAACATGGTTCTTAAACCATTTCGCCTTCATTGAAAGAGGTGGAGAAAGAGTCAAAATCTGTGGATTGCGACCGGCCTGTGCTGATTCGCGGAGATAAGGAATGGCAGCCTGTGAAGTCAAAAACGTTCCACGAACATTGACATCAAACATCAAGTCAAAGCGCTTGGCAGGTGTTGCTTCAGTCTTTGTGAGATTGATAGCGCTGGCATTATTGATGAGAATATCGATGCCACCGAAGGTCTCGGCCGTTAATTTAATTGCCGCTTCAATCTGTGCTTCGTCACGTATGTCGCATTGAATTGGTAGCGCAACTCCCCCAGCTGCTTCGATCTCAGCAGCTGCTGTAAAGATTGTGCCAGGCAGCTTTGGATTTGGATCTGCTGTCTTTGCTGCGATTGCAACTGATGCGCCGTCACGTGCTGCGCGAAGGGCAATTGCCAGACCGATTCCACGAGAGCCGCCGGTAATAAATATTCGCTTACCTTGAAGTGACATTTACTTCTCCTTCTTCTGGGACATCTTCTTCATTACTGCATCGGCGAACTCTTCTGATTGAAGAGCAAGTGAGAAAATCTGGAACTCTGCCTTCATAACCGCTTCGACCGCATCGTGCTTGCTTGCCTTCATGAGCGCCTTGGTATTAAGCACAGCCTGTGGCGGTTGTTGCGCAATTAGGTGGGCAATCGCGATTGCTTCGTGCTCGGCATCGGTAACGACCTCAGCGACTAAACCAATCTCTTTTGCAAAGTGAGGTGAAAATTCTTCTCCAGTCAGAAATATCTTTGCTGCGCGTTGATATCCGACCAAGGCTGGAAAGAGCATTGAAGAACCTGCCTCTGGAACCAATCCGAGAGATGTAAATGGCATTGAGAACTTTGCGGTATCGGATGCAATTACAACATCGCAATGCAAGAGCATCGTCGTACCAACTCCGACCGCGTGCCCTTTAACCGCGGCAACCAATGGCTTGGTGAAGTTGAGGATCGAACCCAGGAATGCTGCAACTGTTGAATCCTCAGAGGTAGGCGGGTTCGACATAAAGTCCATAATGTCGTTGCCAGAGGTGAAGTGATCACCGATCGAGCTCAAGACCACTGCCCGGATACCAAAATCCCCGTTGGCTTCGTTGAGGAGTCGAGCAAGCTCGGCATACATCTCCTTGGTGAGGGCATTCATCTTCTCTGGCCGGTTGAAGCGGATGATTTGGACAAGACCATCCAGCTCGGAGGTGATTTGAGTCATTGTGGGAGTGTAAAGGCTCGACTTCCTAATAGGAAGGAGGAGAATAGGAATATAGCGACGGAGAGGTCCTACAAATGGCACGCGACATAACGATTACGACAAGGGAACTCACTCCCTTCGAGCAGTTGGTCTTAGGTCTGCTCTGTGAAGGTAAATCAAATATTTCGATTGCACGGGATACAAATCACACCGAGAAAGCAGTTGAGAACACAATTTCGCGGGCTGCAAAAGTCTTCAATATTTCCTCCGACGGCGATACAAACGTACGCGTCCTTCTCGCACTTGCCTTCCGTACTCACTATGGCGATAAAGCCTTCGATCGCTTGGGAGTGCCATGCGCCCATTTCGAATTAAATGCAGATGGTCAATCGCTCTGTAATAGGGATATGCATTAACTCACACATGCGCAAGGGCTAGCACTCGATATTTCTCTCGATACCTCATTAATACAGGTGTTCAATGTAAATAGCGCTCAGGAACATGAGCGGCATTTACAGATATGAAAAATGGAGAGAAAGATGAAACGTAAGACTTTTGACAAAATAGTTACTTTCCTAGGGGCCGGACTTACTGTCTTCTTGCTCGTCGTTGCAGCTCTCGCAAACTGGGGTGCATCCTTTGCCAGCGACTCAGTTGCTTCACAATTGAAGGCGCAACTAATTACCATGCCAGCAACGACTGGAAATTCAGCAGAGTCTGCAGATGTCACCGCTTATTTCAAAGCGCATGGCGGCAAGTTAATGAGCACCGGAAAAGATGCGCAGATGTATGCAGATCACTACATCGGCTTCCACATGTCACATATGCCAACTTATGCAGAGGCTTCCGCTGCTGCAAAATCTGCAACACCTGACAAGAAGGCAGCTGCGGATGCAACCGTTGAAACTGTCTTTAAGGGAAATATGCTTCGTGGCACTCTTCTTACTGCTTATGCCTTTGGAACTCTCGGGCAACTTGCAGGCTACGGCGCACTCGCCGGACTAGCTGGGGCATTTCTGATGTTGATATTTACACTTCTTGGAATTGTGCACATTCGTCGCACTCCAGATAGCGCAACCATCTGATCTCCCCAACTCTCTCATACTCTCCGTTGAGAGGTTGAGGGTAAGAAAAACCCCCCAAGCCCTTGGCTTGGGGGGTTTTCTATAATCCGAGAGGATTAATTTTTCTTAGCGATCTAACTTTCCTGAGATGAAATCCTCAGTCTTGTTGTGAGCCTGCTCATCTGTGTATTGAACAGGTGGAGTCTTCATGAAGTATGAAGATGGTGAGAGAAGTGCTCCACCAATCTTGCGATCGAGACCAATTTTTGCACAACGAAGCGCATCGATGATTACACCAGCTGAGTTTGGTGAATCCCATACTTCTAGCTTGTATTCAAGGTTCAATGGAACGTCACCGAATGCACGACCTTCGAGGCGAACATAAGCCCACTTACGGTCATCGAGCCATGGAATGTAATCAGAAGGTCCAATGTGAACGTTCTTTGCACCCATGTCGTGGTCTAGCTGTGATGTCACAGAGTTAGTCTTTGAAATCTTCTTTGACTCAAGACGATCGCGCTCGAGCATGTTCTTGAAGTCCATATTTCCACCAACGTTGAGCTGGTAGGTGCGATCGAGGTGTACGCCGCGATCCTGGAACAACTTAGCCATGATTCGGTGTGTGATTGTTGCGCCGACCTGTGACTTGATGTCATCTCCAACGATCGGAAGACCAGCATCTTCAAACTTCTTCGCCCAAACTGGGTCTGATGCGATAAAGACTGGAAGGGCGTTAACAAATGCGCATCCTGCTGCAATTGCACACTCTGCATAGAACTTTGCTGCTTCTTCTGATCCCACTGGGAGGTAGCAAATAAGAACATCTACCTGCTCAGCCTTGAGAGCGGCAACAACATCTACCTCAGCAGCTGTTGACTCTGTGATTGTCTCCTTGTAGTACTTACCAAGACCATCGAGTGTCTTACCGCGCTGAACTTCAACGCCAGTCTTTGCTACATCTGAAAACTTAATTGTGTTGTTCTCTGATGCCCAGATTGCATCTGCAAGATCGAGACCAACCTTCTTTGAATCTACATCGAACGCTGCAACGAACTTGACGTTGCTGATGTGGTATCCACCAACGACAGCGTGCATGAGGCCAGGAATCTCCTGATCAAGTGCTGCATCCTTGTAGTAAGTAACACCCTGTACGAGTGAGTTTGCGCAGTTTCCTACGCCGACGATGGCAACGCGAATGTCGCCAGCTCCTGTTGTAATCTTCACTTAGATTTCCTCTCGGTCGTGATCATTTCCTGCAGCCACGCTATTTCGCGGTCTGCAGAGTCAAGCGAATGGCGGCGCCACTCTTGAAGGTACTTATCGATTCCAATTGGAGACTTTTCTACTTCGTCGCGAAGGATTTCTGCCTTCTCCTGAAGTCGACGTAACCGTCCCTCAAGTATTCGAACCCGGCTCTTTGTTGGTGTTGGGCTAAAGAATGCGAAGCGAACTTCGAATCCCTCATCTTCCCAAGCATCAGCGCTGACGGTTTCGGTGAGCGCCTCGAAACGTGCCATTCCCTCTTTGGTAACGGCGTAAACAATTCTTGGACGCTTGCTCCCCCGGTCGACTTCCTCTTCCTGGATATGTCCAGCAATGAGCATTCGACGGAGTTGCGGATAGAGAACGGAGAATGAGATCGCCTTAAATGGACCAAAGATGGTGACCATTCGCTTGCGAAGCTCGTACCCGTGCAATGGACCCTGTGCGAGCAGCCCAAGGAGCGCAAACTCCAGGGATTCCACACGTGAGCGCATTGGGCTTCTCAATCTCTTCATTCGGCGATATGCCGATGAATATATCGATGCGATATATCTGGACGATATTCAACTCGATATAGCCGGAAATGGCAAAGCGAACACGGCTTAGACAGCCAGTGGTCTTCGCCACTCTTGGCCCACTGATCGGCCTCCTTCGGAGGTTATAG
>CANGJV010000055.1 GCA_947454425.1 Candidatus Nanopelagicaceae bacterium | reverse complement strand
GCTAAGAAAGCTAAGACTCGTAAGGGTCGCGGTGAGGCATCAAAGGGAAAGACAGCAGGTCGTGGTGGCAAGGGAACTCACGCTCGTAACACCGTTCGTATCGGTTTCGAGGGTGGTCAGCTTCCGCTCGTTATGCGTCTTCCAAAGCTTCGTGGCTTTAAGAACCCAGCTCGCGTTGAGTACCAGGCGGTTAACGTCTCAACAATCAACGCACTCTTTCCAAAGGGTGGCGATGTAACAGTTGCTGACCTCATTGCAAAGGGCGCAGTTCGCGATTCATTGCCTGTAAAGGTCCTTGGAAATGGCGATATTGCAGTTAAGGTTTCAGTCACAGCACATGCATTCTCAGCTTCAGCAGTCGAAAAGATTGCAGCAGCTGGCGGATCAACAGCAACACTGTAAAAACAGTAAACAATTACTTAGTCGTGTTTGAAAGAGTAGGAGAAGGTTGATGCTCAGTGCATTTGGAATGGCATTTAAGACGCCAGAACTTCGAAAGAAAATCTTCTTCACTCTCTCAATCATGGCGCTATTCCGCTTTGGTTCAGTAGTTCCAACGCCAGGTGTTTCATACACCGCAGTTAAGTCATGTCTTGCTCAGGCTGAAAATGGTGGCCTCTTCGGACTTATCAACCTCTTCTCTGGTGGAGCGCTTCTTCACCTCTCCGTATTTGCGCTCGGCATCATGCCTTACATCACCAGCTCAATTATTGTTCAGCTTCTGACAGTTGTTATTCCTCGCTTTGAAACTCTCAAGAATGAGGGTCAATCAGGTCAGGCAACTCTTACTCAGTACACACGTTACTTAACAATTGGTCTTGCAATCTTGCAGTCAACCGGCTTGGTTGCAGTTGCTCGTACACCAGGTCGTTTAATCTCTGGCTGTAATACTCCAATTATTCCTGATGCATCATGGCAACGCATTCTCACAATGATTGTTGTAATGACAGCTGGAACATCTGTAATCATGTGGCTTGGCGAACTCATTACAGATCGTGGCGTCGGTAACGGTATGTCAATCTTGATCTTCACCTCTATTGCGGCAGGTTTCCCTGGTCAGCTTTGGGCAATCAAGGTTTCAAAGGGATGGCCAGTATTTATCTTTGTTCTCTTGATGGGCTTTGCAGTTGTTGCTGCAGTTGTCTTCGTTGAGCAGGCACAACGACGTATCCCGGTTCAATACGCCAAGCGCATGGTTGGACGTCAGGCTTACGGTGGAACTTCAACTTATATTCCGATCAAGGTAAACCAGGCTGGTGTTATTCCGGTTATCTTCGCATCGTCACTTCTCTATATTCCATCGCTGGTTGTTAACTTCACCAATAGCCAAGCGGGTTGGGCAGTATGGATTTCTCGTAACCTCGTTAAGGGCGATCACCCAATCTATATTGCGATTTACTCAGCTTTGATTATCTTCTTTACATACTTCTATGTAGCAATCACATTTAATCCAGATGAAGTTGCAGATAATATGAAGAAGTACGGTGGATTTATCCCTGGTATTCGCGCTGGTCGTCCAACGTCTGAGTACCTCACCTATGTTCTTTCACGTATTACAGCGCCTGGTTCGATCTACCTTGCACTCGTTGCGATTATTCCAATCATCGCCCTCGTTGCATTCGGTGCATCGCAGAACTTCCCATTCGGTGGAACTGCGATTCTGATTGTTGTTGGTGTTGGTCTCGACACTGCAAAGCAGATTGAGTCACAGCTTCAGCAACGTTCATACGAAGGCTTCCTTAAGTAATGCGCCTCGTCCTGGTAGGTCCACCAGGTGCGGGCAAGGGAACTCAGGCACAATTCCTCGCCGCCCATTACTCGATTCCACATATCTCTACTGGAGATATCTTTCGTGCAAACCTTAAGGCAAATACTCCTTTAGGCCAGGAAGCAAAAACTTTTATGGATGCGGGCCAGTTGGTTCCAGATTCAGTAACAAATGCAATGGTGAAAGATCGTCTTACTTGGGATGATCTCGCTAACGGCTTCTTACTCGATGGATTTCCTCGCAATGTTGTTCAGGCAGAGGTACTTCGTGCAATTCTTGCTGAGAAGAGCACTCCACTCGATGCCGTTCTCGAACTCTCTATTCCAAATGAGTTGATCATTGCTCGTCTTTCATCACGCCGCACCTGTCGCGCTTGTGGACAACCTGCAACTCCAGAAGCCGCCAACTGCGGCGCATGTGGGGGAGAGCTCTACCAACGGGAAGACGATAAGGCTGAAGTTATCGGCAAGCGCCTTGAAGTATATGAAGAGCAGACTGAACCAATTATTCACTTCTATCGCACCGAAGGTTTGCTCATCACAATTGATGCAGATGGTGAGATCTCAGAGATTACAGAGCGCGCAACGACTGCTCTCGCGCGCGTCAAAGCGTAAATTAATTAAAGAGCTAGCACAGAGATAAATATGGCAATTCAAATCAAGAACTTTGATCAAATCAAAGTAATGCGCCGCGCAGGTTTGCTTGTCGGTCAGACTCTCCAGGTTTTGCGTGAGAATATAAAAGTTGGAATGACAACCGATGCCCTTGATGCAATTGCATCTGCCAATATCAAACGCGGTGGCGGAACTTCAAATTTTCTCGGTTATCACGGCTACCCAAAGACAATCTGCGTCTCAGTCAATGAAGAGATTGTTCATGGAATTCCGGGCGCACGGATTCTCAATGATGGCGATGTGGTCTCAATAGATTGCGGCGCAATCATCGATGGGTGGCATGGAGATGCCGCATTCTCAATTGGACTAGGTACGGTAAATCCAGAGGATCAGAAGATGATGGATGTCTGCGAAGAATCTATGTGGGCTGGAATTGCAGCTGGTTCAGAGAATGCTCACCTTTCCAATATCGGTCATGCAATTGAGAGTTACATCAATTCGCAAGGTAAGTACGGAATCTTGCGTGAATATGGTGGCCATGGAATTGGTACTGAGATGCACCAAGAGCCTCATGTTCTTAACTTTGGACGCAAAGGAAATGGCCCCAAAATTATTCAAGGCTTGGCACTTGCTATCGAGCCAATGATCACTCGCGGCACCGAAAAGACTAAGGTGCTGGAAGATGATTGGACAGTTGTCTCAACGGATGCATCACGAGGTGCTCACTTTGAAAATTCATTTGTAATCTGCCCTGATGGAAAGCCATTTGTGCTGACGGCAATCGATGGTGGACGTGAGCGGCTGGGCCGCTACGGCATCGAGATTTCTGACCTACTCGACTAGGGCTTCTACTACCCGTTAAACTCACGGTATGGAGCAGCTGCGATGAGCCACCAAGATCAGGTGGAGTTTACGCTCTGGCTTCGCGAAAATCAGAAGGCATTTCTGAAGGCTGCAAAGGTCATCTGTTTTGATACGCAAAATGCCGAAGATGTTCTCCAAGAAGCGCTAGCCGATGTTTACAAGCGCTGGAAGAAAGTCCGGGAGCATGAAAATCCTGAGGGCTATCTGATGCGCGTGATGGTCAGCAAACATGCAGATATGCGTCGCAAATGGTTACGTAAGCAGCAAGAGCGAGAAACCTCTTGGGATCTCGCCGAGAATATTCGAGATATTTCAGATCAAACCGATGATGTCACCCAGCGTCTCTTGGTTCAGGCTGCCCTTAAATCTCTTTCGGCAATTCAACGCGCAGTCCTTGTTCTCATTTATGAACATGGATTGGTCCTACGTGAAGTTGCAGATACGCTTCAAATCCCAATGGGAACTGCAGCATCGCATCTTGCCCGTGGCAAAGCAGCGGTGGCTGCCTATATAGAGTTAGTACCGGAGTTAGAGAAGTCTGCAAATAAAGAGCTCTCTGCTCCAATTGATAATGTCCGAGAAATTGAAATAGTCGTTGCAGAGGTGGTGGATTCCAATGAGTGATATTGATCCGCTAATTAAGCGCGAAATGCAATGGATGGCTGTCAGTGTTAACGATAACCGTGACTTGGCGCCAATCATCATCGCAAAAGTTCGACGTCAACGTGTGCGTAGGGCTCTATTTACTCTCTTAACAATCGTTGTCACCAGTGCTGGCTCAATCGCTATTTACGAAGCGCTGCAATCAACTCCAACCCGAGTTATTGGTGGAGTCACCGGTAACAATTCTGCTACTCAACCTGAGATTCGAGGAATTTCTTCCGATTACCCTGTTACGTGGGAACAGAGCGTCGGCGATGTTTCTGCAATTAGTTCAGCTGGTGGACTCGGCGATACGCTCGGCGGGTTAACTGCAGTGGGTTTGAAGATTTCTTGGGAGCGATGCGGAAAAGAGCAATGCCCAACAGCTTGGATTCTCTCAGTTGAGAACAACACTGCCGATCTCGTCTCAACCGCTCCTTCTCTTGGCATCTTTAATGACCACACTCCACTGATTAGCGACTCTCGCCCAACGACTGTTCTTCCTGGTGGAAAGGCGCTGCTGGTCTTTACCTTCCCTGAATTTAAGGAGAGCCTGGCGGTGGCAAGAGGAGCAACGTGGCAGTGGAATTGGTACTTATCTCAACTTCGCTAGCTCCAAATATTGACCATATTTGACCAATCAGCCCTATTAAAGCCATGCGGTAGCGCATAAATTGAGCACATCGCAACGGTGTAATCCATGTAGCCACACCAGAGTTCCAGGCTGAGGTGGATCAGGTTTATCAAGGGAGAATCATGAAGAAGATAATTACAGCGGCAGTTGCATCGCTAGCGCTCATCACAGGAGTTCTCGCTCCAGCTCAAGCTGCCCTCACCGTGCCGAAGACATCGTGGCCAGCATGTAGCTCAATCCGCGTTACATATTGCATTGATTCAGTCTCAGTCACGCCTGTTGGAGGCGCTCCGATTGCATTGACTTGGGTTGCAGATGGCCAAGTCTTGGCAGCTGCTGATACCACGACTGTAGTTTCAGATTCTTCAACTCCAGTTGCGCCAACAATTCCAGCGCTGGCAACTGGTCGCTCACTCAGCGGACGATGGACCAGCCTTGATTGGTCAAGCAATGGACTCGATTCACTTGGTTACGGCGGACTCTTTGTAGATGCAAAGACTGCTAATGAATTTGTAAATCATGTATTTATCGATGTCTTGCCTACTATTACAAGTGAAGCAAAGAAGGTCTCACTTGCGACCCAGATTGATAATACAAAGTATGCCGCAAATCTAGATTCTGATATCAGCATCTCTGTCACTATCAAGACTGGCGAGATCAAGCCAGGGGTACTCGTCGGAGTTGGAACAAACTTCACCAGCGATTACACCCTTTCAAATGGCGTCTCAACTATTAAATTTGCAGCAAGCCCAGTGATGGTTCCGCTAGCTGCAAAGTCTGCAGATTGTTCAGGGGAAAGCGGTGTTGCAAAGGCAAATGTTCGTCAGTTACAGGCAATCCTCTTTATTAATAATGATGGGCAATCTGCTTTTGGTGTAGATGGCACATCTGGCGACATGGTCGTTTCATCTAATGGAACCTGTGACCTTGGTACTCCAGTGTGGAACGCTGCAGATAAGGAGTTCACCTGGACCGCCGCAGCTCCTCACTTTGCACCTGATGGAACTACTCAGAACTTCGGTTTCTATAAGGCGATTATTCCTGCAGCGGATGCAAAACTTCTTTGGGGTCTGACTAATGCAAGCGATGCAGTAAAGGCGCTCTCTGTTCAGGTTTCTACAACCGAAGGCGGAACATCTGCAGCGGTAGCAACAATCGGAGTGAAAAATGGCAAGATCATCATCGATGTATCTGGCTTCGGTTATTCACGTCCAAAGCTCAAGATTGCAGTCCGTAAGGATTGGAAGGCTCCTAAGCAGATGCTCAATAAGACCACAATTACTTGTGTCTATGGCAAATCTGTAAAGAAGATAACCGCTGTTAAGCCAACCTGTCCTAAGGGATACGCTCGGAAGTAACTTCTCAATGAAGAAAATACTTGCATTACTGATGGGGGGAGTGGTCCTAATTGGACCACTCTCTTCTGTCGGTCATGCCAGTGATATTCCTGATGAACATTGGGTCCCAATCAGCTGGCCACAAGGTGATGGCTGGCGCTCTCTCTATATTGGCGATAACACCACTCTTAACCGTGAACCTTCAACTCTATATGCGCGTGAAGATCAAGTTGGAAATACAAATCCCAATGGCTACCACTGCGCAAATGTAGATTCTCCGAAATGTGTCGAACTAAAATCAATTAATTCAAATGCATTCTTGCAGCCTTGCTCTTTAACCATTATTACCAATTGCATCGAATCTTTCTATGCGATAGATGCCAGTGGAAAACGAATAGAGGCTGAAACTCCAATCAATTATCCAACGTCATCAAAGTGGGATTATGCGGGAAATGATGCGCTTAATCTTCCAGTAGGTGGAACTCCAACGGTCTGGAAGATTCCAGGTATCAACCACGGTGGCGGCAATAACGATTATATGGTGCAAGCATTTGCGCGGAGTTATCTTAATAAACCTGCCGACGCCAAGGTCACGACTGAAACTTTTACCCTTGGAAATTTAGTAGTTAGCGTTTCACCAGTCACATTAACCTATGGCCGCTATTCTCAAAATATCGCAGTAGATTCGACTGAAACACCAGAACGCACCCCCAACGGAGTCTCACATCCTTCGATTGATGAGTGGCGATTTTGCGCGATGATTGGTGATGGAACTTGCGAGAAGCGGCAAGCATTCCCTGAGAACATTCAATTTGGCGTGAAGTTAAGAATCCAAAAGAAGATTGCAGGCTGGCTACATGGACGTATCTACAACCCGAACGCAGTAATTACGACTGCAGCAGATAATTCTCAGACTATTGAAGTGAGCGCTCTTCCAGTTCAAGTTCCAATTGTTGGCGAGTGGTTTAGATGGAGTGAGCTCTCTCCCGCGATCCAGCAATATATCCTTGATGGAAAGACCATTGGCGGGCAAGGTTCCTTTGCAACTAAAAATCTTCCCAGCGGTATATTTCAAGAGATGTTGGGAACATCAGGGCAACAAGCATTTGACGCACTCTCGCTCTGGTTACCTCAAATAAAGGATAAAGCTTCGGCCAATCCTTCAACTTGGGCTTTTTATAATCTCAATGCAAATGAGATAGCCGATGCAGATAAATGTATTAGTGGTGCTAAAGATTTGGTCGGCATTGTGACAACAAATGCAACTGTTTATGCAGCTGGCACGCCAACCTTTAACTCGGAAAACCAATCACTTGACTACAAGGTAATGGCACCGCACTTCACCGCAAAGGGCGATGTCCTCAGAGGAACTTATGATTTGAGAATTCGTTCTGATGTTGCCCGTTGTATCTATGGCTTTAGCTCTGCACCAGTGCAAGCATCTCTGACAATCCTTTCAGAGGATGGAACTACTCAGACGGCGACTCAGACCGTCAACGAGGCCAACGGCTGGCTCAGCCTCTCAGCCAACGGATTTACCTACTCTTCTCCAACTATCAAAGTGAAACTCTCTCAAGCTGCCCCGGTGGTTACTCCAAAGCCAGCGGTTACGCCAGAACCTGAAATGACGACCCAAGCTTTGCCAGCTAAAAAGGTGACCATTACCTGTCAAAAGGGAAAGATCAGAAAGAAAATCACCGCTGCCAAGCCACTCTGCCCGGCGGGCTATAAGAAGATTCCAGCCCCGCCAGCCCGCTAAATTTAGGCGTGTCGGGCCTCATAATTGGGGCCAATCGAGCGGATTTCCCTTATAAGGGGGCTCTCGCATAGAATCGCCCTTCTGACCAGCAGGAAATCCACAGATTTTAGGCTGGGCTGAACCGTGTTCGTTTAATACTGATACAGAAATTAAGGTGGCGTTACTTGGCTAGCAAAGATGGTGCGATCGAAATCGAAGGCACTGTAGCTGAAGCACTCCCTAATGCAATGTTCCGTGTTGAATTAACAAATGGACATAAAGTCTTGGCTCACATCTCAGGAAAGATGCGTAAGAACTACATTCGTATCTTGCCGGCAGATCGTGTAATCGTAGAACTAAGTCCATATGACCTAACTAAGGGTCGAATTATTTACCGTTACAAGTAAATAGTTCGCATAACAAAAGGAAAAACACGTGAAGGTTAATCCAAGCGTGAAGAAGATTTGCGACAAGTGCAAAGTCATTCGTCGTAAAGGTCGCGTAATGGTGATCTGCGAAAATCTTCGTCACAAGCAGCGTCAAGGTTAATTCGT
>CANGJV010000054.1 GCA_947454425.1 Candidatus Nanopelagicaceae bacterium | reverse complement strand
GCAGCGTTTGGTGCGAAGCCTTCGTATGCTCCAACAATGCCAGCGAGTTCTGCTGAGCGCTTGTAAGTAATACCTGACATGAGTGATGTGATTGCACCAGCAAGTGCGCGTCCACCCTCTGAATCGTATGCAAGGCCTGATGCCATAAGAAGGGCGCCAAGGTTTGCATAACCGATTCCGAGCTGACGGTATGCACGAGTTGTGACACCAATTGCCTCAGTTGGGAAGTCTGCGAAACAGATTGAGATATCCATTGCAGTAATGATCATCTCTGCTGCGCGACCGAAAGTCTTTGCATCAAATGAACCATCTGCCTTGAGGAACTTCATCAAGTTAAGTGAAGCCAAGTTACATGATGAGTTATCGAGTGACATGTACTCAGAGCAAGGGTTAGACGCATTGATGCGACCGCTCTCTGGGTTGGTGTGCCAATCATTGATGGTGTCGTCGTACTGGATTCCAGGATCAGCACATGCCCATGCAGCTTCTGCCATCTTGCGGAAGAGCTTGCGAGCATCTGTTGTCTCAATTACTTCACCAGTTGAACGTGCCTTAAGACCGAACTCTGTGCCGTTCTCGTATGCGCGCATGTACTCGTCTGAAACGCGGACTGAGTTATTTGCGTTCTGATACTGAACAGAGATGATGTCTTTGCCACCGAGGTCCATATCGAAGCCAGCATCGCGGAGGGCACGAATCTTGTCTTCTTCTGAAACCTTAGTCTCGATAAATTCTTCGATATCTGGGTGATCGACATCTAGAACAACCATCTTTGCAGCGCGACGGGTTGCGCCACCAGATTTGATTGTTCCTGCAGATGCATCAGCACCACGCATAAATGAAACAGGACCAGAAGCTGTTCCACCTGACTTAAGAAGTTCCTTTGATGAACGAATACGTGAAAGGTTAAGACCGGCACCAGAACCGCCCTTAAAGATCATTCCTTCTTCGCGGTACCAGTTAAGGATTGAATCCATTGTGTCGTCAACTGACAAGATGAAGCATGCAGAAACCTGCTGAGGCGCTGCTGTTCCAACGTTGAACCACACTGGTGAGTTGAATGAGAAGATTTGGTGCAAGAGCATATGTGTGAGCTCGTGCTCGAAGATTGTTGCATCTGCATCAGTTGCAAAGTAACCATTCTCGCGGCCAGCCTTTGTATATGTAAGGACTACGCGATCGATTACCTGCTTGAGAGACCATTCGCGGTTCTCGGCACCGACTGCTCCACGGAAGTACTTTGTTGTAACGATTGTTGATGCGTTGACTGACCAGAAATCTGGGTACTCGACGCCGCGTTGTTCGAAAACAACTTCGCCTGTCTTCCAGTTCTGCTGTACAACGTCGCGGCGATCCCATGTGACCTCGTCATAAGGATGGATGCCTTCGTTGGTATAGATGCGTTCGATAGTTAAGCCCTTGCCGCCCTTAACCTTCGATGTTGGTCGATTGATGACCGTATCTGACATGTTGATTTTCCCGTCTTCTCTTATGTGAATATTCTGGTTTTATTTTTTATATCTGGTGTAGTGCTTATTTAGTTATCTTTTTGGTGCAAGAAACCAATTAACTCTTTCCAGAGTTAGTTAGTGTCTTGCTGGCGGAGGAAGGGTTAGAACTATTTGAAGGTAGAGCACGCAGTAATGCGATCTCTCCTTCAAAATCTTCGAGGGAGGCAAAGTTACGGTAGACAGAGGCATATCTGAGGTAGGCGACCTCATCGAGGTCACGGAGTGGCGCAAGGATTGCCATGCCGACCTCGTTGGCCTCGATCTCTGCCTGGCCAGTTGAACGGAGAGCTTCTTCCACGCGCTGAGCCAAGAGAATCAGATCGTCCTCATTTACAGGGCGGCCCTGGCATGCCTTGCGAACGCCAACGAGAACCTTCTCGCGGCTAAATGGCTCGGTCGCACCTGAACGCTTGATGATGTTGAGGAGAGCTACCTCTTGAGTTGAGAATCGCTGTGAGCACTGTGGGCATTCGCGACGACGGCGGATTTGGGTGCCATCTTCAACTGGGCGAGAATCGATCACGCGGGAATCATCGTGGCGACAAAATGGGCAGATCATCCGGCGTGTCCTTTCTCGAAATAGCGAGTTTTCCATCCAACTACATGTAGTGGGGAATCGCGAAACTTACACTAGAAACACTACTAATGGAAGTTAAAACCGTTACTACCCCTACATATAGTGGGAACTCTAAAGCATTTCTAGAGAGTTTGTGGGATGAAATTCAGCGACACGCCAGAGATATTTCACCCAGGGTTTAAAACTAGCTAATAGGGATGCGGATCTTCTGACCGGCTGTTAGATCGACTGAGTGGAGGCTATTGACCTCGATGATTTCAGCTACGAGCGAGCGCACATTGCGCCCCTCGGAGACTCGATTGGCCAGTGACCAGACGGTGTCGCCTGGCGCCAGAGTCACTGTTATATAGGACTTTGCGACTATTGGAGCCACTGTTGTGTCAGCTCCGGCCTTTCCGCCTGCAACCGAAGCTGCCACGATAGCGAGAGAAAGAACCACGAAGGTGCGAGCTAAACGGCCACGGCGATTTAATCGCACGGACGGATTGGCCTGAAAGCCTTGATTTACACTGTTAATTGAAGTGATAGTCATTGTGCTCATGGTCTTGCTCCTGCCATATACAACCTTGGGGAAGGTTTTCGAACACTTGTTCGATAAGAGAAAGATACCCCTCCCCACCGACAAGTGCAAGATAAATTCGAACAGATGTTTGATTTTATCCACAGACTGTGGAACGATCTGTGCATGGCCAAAAAGATATCCCCAGATGGCGAGCTCACAGGCCGCCAGGTCGAGATCCTCGACTACCTCAAATCATCCGTTGAGAGCCAGGGCTATGCCCCGACTATGCGAGAGATCGGCGCCGCTGTCGGCCTGACCTCATCTGCCTCTGTTAAATACCAGCTCGATATCCTGGAAGATAAAGGCTTGATTCGCCGCGGTGATAACTCGGGTCGCGCAATCGAATTAGTGATTCCAGATTCAGAACTCGGCACCACTACCCCGGTCGATAAGACTCGATATATCCCACTCGTCGGTTCGATTGCAGCAGGTGTTCCGATTACTGCCGATCAGATGGTGGAAGAGACGATGCCACTTCCTGAATCACTTGTTGGTACAGGCGATCTCTTTATGTTGAAGGTCAAAGGCGAGTCAATGATTGATGCCGCTATCTGCGATGGTGACTTTGTTGTTATTCGTCAGCAGAAGGATGCAAATAATGGCGACGTTGTTGCTGCGATGATTGATGGCGAAGCAACGGTTAAAACCTTCTCTCGTAAGAGTGGAAAAGTCTGGCTGCTACCTGCAAACGATGCCTTCGAACCCATCGATGGAACTCACTGCGAGATCCTCGGTAAGGTCACTGCAGTACTTCGTTCTGTTCGCTAAAGCCTTTTAAAGCCTATTTAAGCCCTTTTCAAGGCGGTATTCTCTACCCATGTTCCGCCGGGGTCTAACTAAAGCGCTCATTGTTGCGCTCTTGGCTTCGGTAACTTCTCTTATAACAACTCCTGCCCATGCGGCTGCAGGTGAGTTCGATACATATCTCGAACTTGATGGAACAACTCGTTATGCAACTGTTGCCTCAAATAGCGCGATTGGAACTTTTAATGCAATCAGCATTGAGTTCTGGTTTAAATCAACGATTGCAACCTGCTCGGGAAATATCGTTGCAAAGGGCGTTGACTACGCCGTCTATTGCACTGGTGGAGTCCTTGCATTTGCCTTTAAAGGAAATGGAACCGTAGCTGGCACAAACGTCAGATATTCCGCTGCCTCTGGTTCTACACCTCTTACTGTGCCGCAAGATGAGTGGCATCACTTTGCAATTACAAGAGCTGCAAATACCAGCACGGCGATTATTTACTGGGATGGGCAGGTGCTCAATAGCAATCAGAGCGCAGATGGCGCTGGTACAAGTGCGCTGGCAAATACCGGCGAAGTCCTCAATATCGGAGCTCGTAGAAATATAGCCACATTCTTTACCGGGGCAATTGATGAGGTGCGGATATCAAATGTGGTTCGTACCCAATCTGAAATTCAAAGCGATATGACTCGTTGGGGTATCGGAAACGAGAGCGGCGTAGTTGCCTATTACGATTTCAATGACATCTCTGGTGCGACCTTGGTCGATCAAGTAGGCAGCAGCGATATGTCTTTGGTGGGCTCGCCTACCGTCGCCCGGGTTGATTCAACCCAGCAGGTAGGAAATGACACGATTGTGAAATTTCCTCGTTCTTATCTGACTTCACAAGGTGGTTGGAAAGTACCGACTGGCGTGACCAAGATTGAATCCCTTGTCGTTGCAGGTGGTGGCGCAGGTGGTTCTCGCGCCGGTGGCGGCGGTGGTGCAGGAGGCTATGTTTCAACTGCAATCAACACACTGACATTTACACCGGGCGCAGTCGAGACGATCACAGTTGGGCAAGGTGGCGTCGGACAAAACGACACTCGTGGCAGCAATGGTTTGAACTCTGCCCTTGGTACTCGTCGAATCGCAATTGGTGGCGGTGGTGGAGGTTCTGCAAATGGCGCAGATAACTCGCTGCGAAATGGAGCTAACGGTGGCTCTGGTGGTGGTGCTGCTTACCAAGCAGTTTCAGGAATGAGCGCCGGTTCGACAAATCAGAATTCAACCTACGGTTATGGAATTGGTTATAACGGAGCGCTTGCACTCGGTGCAAATTACTTTCAAGGTGGTGGCGGCGGAGGATCATCTTCTGCTGCCATCGTTGCAGCCGGCACCACAATCAATGATTGGTCCGACGGAGGAAATGGAACGGCAAATTCAATTACCGGATCTGCGGTTTGCTATGCAACTGGTGGCGGTGGCGGAATGGGAATAGCTAATGCCGGCGGCGTTGGCAACGGCGTATTAAAGAGCAACGGTGGAAATTGTGGCACCGGCGCAAATCCCAATAAAGGTCGCGGAACCTACGGAAAGATTATTGCTCAATGGGGCGCAGCCAATACCGGCGCTGGTGGTGGCGGAACCGGTTGGGATGACTCAGTTGGTGGATCGGATCTACCTGGTGGTTCTGGTGGCTCTGGCATCATCGTTTTGCGTTATGTATCAACGCTGACGGCAACGTTAAGTGGGCCAGCAACTGCCGTTTACCGCCAAGCTTCAACTCTGACCTTAGCCTCAACTATTAATGCCAAAGTCACCTTCCTTTCAAATGGAAAAAGGATTCCAGGGTGTATCAATATTTCAACTGATAACTCCCTCAATGCAACATGCACATGGAAGCCATCTAATCGCGGCCGCGCAACCGTGACTGCAACTGTTACTCCCCTGATGGTCGGTATATCGGCGCAGAGCAAGACCCTGACATCGTTTGTGACAGGTCGAACTGGTACTCGATAATTTAGCTTGTAAATAATTTAAAGCGAGCGTTCAATCAGCTTTGTTGCAAGGCGGATAATCCAAGAATTGCGATGACCTGCAACCCACTTATAACCAAAGCGACCAAGCGGACCTGATGCGCGCACGATAAAGCCAAGGAGATAATTTCCGCGGCGACCCAGTAGGTATGCGATTGCGTCTGGACCGACATAAACCTTGTGGGCGTGCAACACATGCACTGCCTTTGAGCACTCTTCATACGTTAATCCGTAGAGCGCTAAATCTGCATCCTGATAGGCGATTGCATCGAGATCTACCTTATTCTGCACCCATGCCATCGTTACTTCACAGAAGCGACATTGACCATCGGTGAGAAGAATTATTCGTGAGCTACCTGCAACCATGGCTAATAGTCGCATGCGTCTGACGACAAGTAGATTGAGAAGTAAAAAAGCAGCAAAAAGAAGGGCTAAGCCAAATAACCAGATGTCAGTCCGGCATTGCCTTTCCATGAGGCAAATTGCTGCTTAAAGGTTCCCATATCCGAAATCTGAGCCATCGCATCACATCTAACCCAACGAGCACCTTTGGCCCATTGCGAAGGTGATGGCGTGAAGAATGCCCAGTAATTTAGATCTGAACCATCTGGATAATCCCAATAATTCATACAAATCTTTTCGGCAGCATCGCGCACCATGTCATCGGTGTATTTCCACGGCTGATTCTTTAGTGACCAAGTACCAATTCCAAATGTCTCTGCATTATGCAGCTTGGCACATGCAATCGGATTTGTAAGTGGTGAAGGTGCGGCGAATTCCTTCTCAGTAAAGAGATAACAACCACCGAGTTTAGGAGTCAGTTGAAGCGTTGCTGCAGAAGCTGAGATTGGAATAACAATCGAGAGTGTAAGAACAGACATCAAGACTGAACTGATTCTCTTCATCAATTGAAAGTCCCATCCTCGGTTGTATCAAAACTTGGATTAACCTCGTGAACTTCTTCGGCTGGTTTTCCATCCTCTAACTCAGGGGTTGGAATATCCCCTTCTGGCATTTCTAGCCCATCACTTTTCACAATTTTAAAGGCGGTAGCTGGATGTGGGCCAGCAACGTCAATACGCACCGATAGATCTATCCAGCGCGGGGAATCTTCATCAATCGCTATAACTTGAACACCTTCCTCGTCTACTTGAGAATTGCTTGGAGTAAGGGCAAAGCTCGAAAAGCTTGTATGTACGGCAGTCTTTTTACCCAAATCCGTTAATGGTTGAGTACTAAAAGCTGGGGCCTTGCGACCGCCGTTGCCGAATATCTCGGAGTAGAAACCCGACCAGTTGTCATCGTCGGCTCCCCCGTAAGTCCAATCAAGATCTTCCAACGCATCAGCATGCATTGACTTAACTGGGGTCGCGAGTTTGGGAATTACAGATTGCTGAACAAATTTAGCGGTATCACGAACTTTGCGGCTTCCTGCGCTATCCCTAATATTCTTCTCAAGTTGAAGCAGGAATGCCTTTCGGGCTCCATTTGATGCTTCTGGGAGGTCACTGTCGAGTGTTCGAATATTGAACCCTTCAGGATCAAGACCTAAATCTAGAGCAGCCTCTTCAATGAGATTATTGAGAGCCTCATTTCTCCATCCCTTTTTCAAAACATTTTCGAGAGCCATACGCTCTAGCGAAGTTTGAATTGCTCGGCCGCCAGAATGTGCCCGACCAAAGCGAACCGCAAGAGGGATCTGATCTACTTTTAATTTCTCAGAAGGATCCTCGTGCCACTTGGATGCAATATCCCATGGCTTGAGCAAAGTAAGACTTAGCAGTCGATACCAAGATTTTGCCTGCTCATGAACCGAAGTAAGGCGTTGAGATTCATCATTGAGATGCGCAAGTTCAGAAACGGCAGAAAGAATTTCGTTGTTGGCGATACGCACGGTTTTGTAATAACCAGACCAATTTCGGTAATAAAGCAACAACGCACTTACGTAGGTGGCGATAAAGAATCCAATAGCCCAACTAACAATTCTGGCTACCCCAAAGCTGTTGAGGTCAAGCCACAGGCGGGCAGTCAGACTGTATGTACGTACCAGGAAATAAATTATTACCAGCGCAGCGAGCACCAGAAAAACATTCCTGATTCGTGACGTGAAACTCTTGCGGATTGCTCGGATAGTCGCTGGATCAGGAGCCGAAATGGACCTCAATCGGTTCTCTGTTGAAGCGCGAGCGGATTCCGCCTTATTCGCTTCACCAACCAATCTCTCTCGAATCTTCCAAAATAATGTTGGTTTACGCTTTTCAACCCATGGTTTAAGTGAAGCTTCTACTTCTTCAAGATCAATGAGATAAGACTTTAGATCATCAATTCTGCTCATTTGTCGCCTCACTTTCTTCAGTTACAATTTCAATCACATTTGAAATTTCCGGTATACCAATTGGCTCGTACGCGAAAGGCGCAACTTGCTGGATTTCATTGGCTTCAGATACCTGTAGTGAAGTAGGAACCGTCTCATGAGCCTCAGCAGGTGGCGTCTCTTCAACAACAACGGCAGGAGTGATGGAATCTTCTACAGTTTCAGCAGGTACCTCAACTACCTGTTCAGTTCTTATTGGAACAACTTCTGGTTGCACAACTTCTGGTTGCACAACTTCTGGGACTACCAATTCAGTAGCTTCTTCTGCGGCTTTAATTTTCTCAGTCGCAGCGACTTCTGCTGCCGTAGTTTTCTCTGCTGCCGCGATTTCACTCTTAACACGAGCAATCTCTGCTTGAGTTTGAATCAGAAGCGGCTCCGACGAAAGTACATTCTCCCAGTCAATGACATTATGATCACGAAGGAATGAGTCATCAAAACCTTCTGGGGCGGTAATCCCTCCCTGTAAATGCCAATCATCATCAGCGTCAAATACAAGGTCGTAAAGTCTTCCGAAGATGAGTAGGCGATCTTCCTTCTTTGGCATCTCAACATCAACTGGGCCTTGTGAGCCATCAAGTGCGCTAAAGAGAAGGGTACGTTG
>CANGJV010000053.1 GCA_947454425.1 Candidatus Nanopelagicaceae bacterium | reverse complement strand
TAGTTCTCAGCGAGCTTGTCTGCAGAGAATGAAACCTTGCCGATGATGAAGTGAAGGTTTGAGTTCTTATCAACGCGGAATTCAATCTTTCCGCCCTTGATGTCGTTAACTGCCTTAGTGACATCTGTTGTCACTGTTCCGGTCTTTGGGTTTGGCATCAAACCACGTGTACCGAGCACCTTACCTAGACGACCAACCTTGGCCATCAAGTCTGGTGTTGCAACTACTGCGTCGAAGTCCAAGCGACCCTTTGAGACCTCATCGATGAGTTCATCTCCACCGACGATATCTGCACCAGCTGCGCGAGCTTCCTCAGCGCGCTCACCATTCGCGAAAACCAAAACGCGAGCGGTCTTACCGGTTCCGTGTGGCAAGTTCACAGTTGAACGAATTGCCTGGTCTGCCTTCTTTGGATCAACGCCGAGAACGAGTGCAACTTCAACAGTTGAGTCGTACTTAGTTGTTGATGTTTCTTTAGCAAGTGTTACTGCCTGAAGTGGTGTGTAAAGGTGATCTTTAGTGACCTTTGCTGCTACTTCTGTGTACTTCTTTGAGCGCTTCATTTCTTCCTTCTTTCTGACCGAAGTCAGTTCGGGTTGTGGTTAGCGAACCAGCGCGGTTCTCCCACAAGTAGTACGGGGTTTGATTATGCAGAGACAGTGATGCCCATTGAGCGTGCTGTACCTGCGATGATGAGTGCAGCTGCTTCAATGTCATTTGCATTGAGATCTGCCATCTTTGTTGTTGCAATCTCCTTGACCTGAGCCATGGTGATATTTGCAACCTTAGTCTTGTGAGGAATAGCTGAGCCCTTTTCGACTCCTGCTGCCTTCAAGATCAAACGTGATGCCGGTGGAGTCTTTGTAATGAAGGTGAATGAACGATCTTCATAAACAGTGATCTCAACTGGAACAATCTGACCCTTCTGGCTTTCAGTCGCAGCGTTATACGCCTTGACGAACTCCATGATGTTTACGCCGTGCTGACCTAGCGCTGGACCTACTGGTGGAGCAGGTGTTGCAGCGCCAGCTTGGATCTGGAGCTTGATAAAGCCAGATACCTTCTTCTTTGGTGCCATTTCTTTTCTCTTTTCTTGGTTTTCTCTTTGAAAGTTTTTTACTTAGTTGATCTTCTGAACCTGGTTGAAGCTGAGCTCTACTGGAGTCTCGCGACCGAAGATTGAAACCAATACCTTGAGCTTTGCCTGCTCTGGCATGATCTCTGAAATATTTGCTGGAAGCGTTGCAAATGGGCCATCCATAACGGTGACTGATTCGCCGATTTCGAAGTCAATATCCTTCGCCTCAACTTTGTCGCCCTTCTTAGATGGACGCGGTGCAAGAATCTTCTCGACATCATCTAAAGAGAGTGGGCTTGGGTTGTGAGCATTTCCAACGAAACCTGTAACGCCAGGTGTATTGCGAACTACAGACCATGACTCATCTGTGAGATCTAAACGTACGAGGACGTAACCTGGGTAGACGTTGCGCTTTACAACCTTGCGAGCGCCGTTCTTAAATTCGACAACTTCTTCCTCTGGAACTTCAACCTGGAAGATGTAATCCTCCATGTTGAGAGTGTGGATACGGTTGCTGAGGTTGCCCTTAACTTTCTTCTCGTATCCTGCGTAAGAGTGGATGACATACCAATCTCCAGCAGCAGTCGCCAATGTGCGGCGGAACTCTGCATTGGGATCGTTTTCGTCAGAATCGATATCACCATCTTCATCCTGAGCGAGCGCTAATTCTGGCTCTGTGGATTCAATTGGGAGTTCTACCTCAACAACCGGAGCAGCAATCTCATCTGCATTGGCAACCAAAGCTGCCTCAAATGCGTCGTGCTTAATCTCTTCAGTCATGATCTCCCCTTAACCGAATACCCAGAAGACGACCTTGGTAAGTACCAAGTCGATGAGGGATACAACGGCAATAATGAATACAACGAATACGAGTACGACTGAGGTGTAGGTAGTGAGCATCTCGCGAGTTGGCCATACGACCTTCTTGAGCTCGTTAACTACCTGGCGATAGAAGAGTCCCACGCGCGCGAAAACATTGAGCTTGTCCTCGGACTTCTCCGGTGACTTCTCTACTGCATCTGTCATGGTCTTACCTTTTCTCTCGATACCGACTTCATTACTCAATACTTATTACTTACATTCTCAATGCACTTACACCTTGCAGGGCAAGAGGGACTCGAACCCCCAACCGGCCGCTTTGGAGACGGCAACTCTAGCCAATTGAGCTATTGCCCTTCGCGAGAGATTTTTGGCGCGCCAAGGCGAGGAAAATATTTCTCGTGAGCGTCGAAGTGTAGAGGTGGGGGGGCTCATGAGTAAAACCGGCTATTTCTGGCCACCTATCTAAAAGGAGCAGGCTAGCCCAGGAATAGGGCAGACTTACGCTCATGAGCAGAATTTCAGCGCGTATCGCAGCAATCGCAGAGTCAGCCACCCTTGCAGTAGACGGAAAGGCGAAGGCCCTCAAAGCTGCCGGCCGCCCCGTCATTGGCTTCGGTGCCGGCGAACCAGACTTTCCTACACCTTCTTATATTGTCGAAGCAGCTGCTGCGGCAACGAAGGTTGTGGCAAACCACCGATACACACCAACGCCAGGGCTACCTGAACTGCGCCAAGCAATCGTGGATAAGACAAAGCGCGATTCTCAATACGAAATTTCAGTGGATCAGGTGCTTGTCACAAATGGTGGGAAGCAGGCGGTCTATCAAGCCTTCGCATCAATTCTAGATCCAGGTGATGAAGTAATTCTTCCTTCGCCTTTCTGGACAACTTATCCAGAGGCAATCAAATTAGCTGGCGGTAAAGCGGTCGAAGTTTTTGCAGATGAAACACAGAATTACCTAGTTACCGTTGATCAGTTAGAGCAAGCACGCACTGGAAAGACCAAGGCGTTGTTGTTCTGTTCTCCATCAAACCCAACTGGTTCTGTTTACTCTGCAGAACAAGTTAAGGCGATTGGCGAGTGGGCGCTGAAGAATCACATCTGGATTATTGCCGATGAAATCTACGAGCACTTGCTCTATGACGGCGCGACCGCACCATCAATGCCGGTAGTTGTGCCAGAACTTGCAGATACAACGATCATTCTTAATGGCGTTGCCAAGACATATGCGATGACCGGCTGGCGCGTGGGCTGGATGATTGGTCCAAAGGATGTCATTAAGGCTGCTACCAATCTGCAGTCACATCTGACATCAAATGTTGCAAACGTTTCACAACGTGCTGCAATCGCTGCCCTCAATGGCAACCTCGATGCAGTACACGAAATGGGTGTGGCATTCGATCGTCGTCGTAAGTTGATCGTCGGCTTGCTCAATGAGATCCCTGGCATTGAATGTCCGACACCTCAAGGTGCCTTCTATGTTTATCCATCTGTGAAGGGTGTTTTAGGAAAGACAATCCGAGGCAAGGTCGCAAATACATCTGCCGAGCTAGCAACAATCATCTTGGATGAAGTTGAAGTTGCTGCAGTTCCTGGTGAAGCCTTCGGACCTTCTGGCTATCTTCGATTCTCATACGCCACTAGCGATGAAGATATCGTTGAAGGAATTGGTCGAATCAAGAAGCTTTTAACTGAATAGTTCAAACTTAGAAAATCAAAATGGCGGAGAACTAATAAGTTCTCCGCCATTTTGCATATTTTTTTAATTAAAGATCTTGGTCCAGTCAGAGATCTTCAATAGGTAATACTGACCGCCCTCGATGGCTACTTTATCGAGTTCGGTAACTGGGGTAACTTCTAGACGAGACTTCGAAGTTGTCGCGTGCACCTGAGCATTGAAGAAGAAGTAGGAAGCTGAATCTCCTGATTTCTTCAAGAATGCGTTCACGTTGAGAATGCCAGATGATTCCTCATCAGTTGTGATGAGTGAAGTTGAATCTGCTGCAAAGTAAGTTTTGTCGAATTCAGCAACGACTCCGAGCTTTCCATCAGAGATGCGGTAAGCAACAACACGTGCAACATGGTTATTTGCTCCTGGATCTTCCTGAATCAGGATGTAACCGTTTTCATCTACAGCCAAGTTATCTGGCTTCGATAGATATGGAGCTTCTGTACCGTTGAGCAACATTTCAAGTGATGCGCCCTTAAGTGGGTTCTTTACATCCTTGTATGTGAGACGCCAGAGAGCGCCACCGTCTCGCGAGACCGTTGGCTCTGCTGGATTCGCTGCTGTTGCAAGTGGGTCTTTGTTGGACTCTGTTGTGATGAAGTAGTAAACGTTTGGATTCTTAGGATCCCATTCCCCATCTTCAATTCGGGAGAAAGTTGTTCCTCCGGCTTGAGCTTGAGCTTGGAAATCTGAGTAAGCAAGGTCTGTATTGAGTGGATTAAATGAGACATCTACTTTTTCGCCAATCTTGTAAGTAGCACGGAACTTGTTATCTGTACGTGTGTTCTTTACATAAGCTGTGTAGAGCTGGCCATTTGTGAGGCCTGCCTTCTCAGCGAAGTTAGCGCCCTTCTCTTGCTTTGTACCGAGGTACATATAGAGCTGGCTATTAGTCGCACCGTTGTCCTCGTTAAGCATTACAACTGTTGACTTACCTGATGCTGGATTTGTGAGTGCATTTTCAAAACCTGCGACTCCGAGCTTTGGTAGCTGAATTCCGTTGCCATTCATATCGAATGCAAAGGCTCGTGATGTATCTCCGCCTTCTTCTGCTACGAAGTATGCAGCTCCTGTGTATCCATAAGTCTTCTTACCTTCCTTGTAGGAAAGAGCTCCTGCTTGGACGAGGTTAGATGAACAGAAACGGTTAAGACCGTTAGAGAAGGTATCGCCGCCATATGAATCAACTGCGGCAAATCCTGCTGGGAGTGTCTTCTTGTAGTCATTTGTCCAAACATTATTTGCATAATCAAAATACTGGATTGAGTTGATGAAGTTCTCAACCTTTACAATTTTCTTTGTTGTTGGATCGTAAGTGAGCTTTGAAACAGATGATCCCCAGGTGCCAGTCTCTGACTTTGATAGCTGAACAGTTTTGTCAGAGAGAGACATTTCGTGGTTTGAAAGAATTGTGAGTGTTCCATCTGCATTCTTGAGAACACCCATTCCATCAGGTGTGCCGCGAAGGATCTTTCCTCCGATGATGTCGCCAGATGTTGCGAGAACTGAAATTGTTGCTTCCGAATTCGATGAAACTACATATTGTGGAATATCTGCAGCGAATGCTGTTGGAGCAAGTGCGAGTGCACTTACAGCAGCTGAGATAGCTACTAGTTTCTTGCGCATTTTTTACCCTTCCTTACATTGGTTGGGCGCATACTCAATGAGGAGAGTTAATTCGAGGTAAACAAGGACCTACGGGTTGCAGATATCTAGAAATCCATCCGCTGAAAAATTGGTGTCTGACAGGTGTCTGGCAGGCTACAAAGTGATTCCAACAAAGTTAACTTCTGGTTCCAGCATGATTCCAAATTTATTCTGAACCGCGGCACGAACTTCGCGCGCTAATTCTGCGATTTCTTCCGCTGTCGCGCCGCCAGAATTGGTAAGTGCCAATACATGCTTGGTACTAATTCGAGCGCCGCCATGTGATTGACCTTTATCGATACCGGAATGTTCAATCAACCAAGCCGCACTTATCTTTACGCGTCCATCAGATAACGGCCACTGTGGCGCCCCTGCTGGAAGTGCTAACGCAACCTCAGTCGAAACTATTGGGTTGGTAAAGAATGAACCTGCTGACCAAGAATCCTTATCTTCAGAATTGAGCAACATCCCTTTAGCGGCACGGAGCTCCATCACCGCAGTTCTGGTCGCTTCAACTTGCGCCTTCTCCCCTACAGCAATTCCCAACTTTGTAGCCAATTCTGCATAAGTAATTGGAGTTGTTTCTTCACCGCTGCGTATCTGGAATTGCACTGACAAAATAATGTATCGACCCGGGTGCTTTTTAAAATGTGAGGTGCGGTATTCGAACTCGCATTCAGAATTTGTAAATGTCTTAATTGCCTTTGCTTGGCGATCGTATGTACGTACACGGGTTATGAACTCAGAAACTTCGTGGCCGTAGGCACCGATATTTTGAATGGGTGCTGCACCGACTGTGCCTGGTATTCCACTGAGTGTTTCAAGGCCAGCAAAGCCACGCGAAATGGTGGCTGCAACAAAATCATCCCAATTTTCGCCCGCGCCAATTGTCAGTGTTGCGCCACTGCAGGCATCGACCTCTGACTCGGCTTGATTATTGGCGATGTGAATTACTGTGCCTTCAAAGCCGCTATCTGAGATGAGAACGTTGCTTCCCCCGCCGAGAATCAAGACAGGTGCATCTCCTGCGCCTTCGATTGCAGCGATGATTTCTTCCTCAGTTGAAACGTTAATGATTTTTCTTGCGGGACCACCCACACGTAGTGATGTGTATTTATCAAGAGTGGTCATAACCTAAGGCTACCTGCGTGGGCTAAGAATTGCCTCTTTACCGCGGAAGCGCTCCAGAATGCGGTCGTAATTCTTCTTTGATTGCAGATCACGGTAGGCCGCTTCTGAGTCGTGATAACCGTGATGGCGATCTTGAACTAGCGGAAGTTCCATCTGCAGCAGACGTCCATTGGCATGGCGCAGGGCCAATGAAAATTCAATATCTGCGTTGCGATAGAAGATGGCGCGATTATTAAATCCGCGAGCCGCAAGCGCATCTTCGCGATGCATGGCGATGAAGTAGCTAAATAGGACGTCGACTTCACCCGCGCCTTTATCGTCCACACTGCGCCACTCATCAGCAAGATTGATTAATCCTCCGCGCCAACCAACGGCGACGTATTCACGCTTCTTTAACTCTGCCAGAACTGGAGTAATTGCATCTCCAGTAAATCGAGTCGATGGGTCCATGATGATGACGAATTCGCTGGTGATATTACGCAGCAGTGCATTTGCATTTTCGCCCCAACCAAAGTTCTCTGTCACAACGACAAGTGAGGTACGTGCATCGAGCTGATCTGCCAATATGCCGGCATCTCCAAGTACCAACATAGCGATGGCACAATCACTGAACTCTTTAATCGTTTTAAGAGTCTCAATTGCATCTTCATGAAAACCGTCGATAACCATCGCAACTGTGATCTCATATTTGCCTGAATTTATTGGGCGGATATCTCGAGTGGATTCATAGATTGGGAAGCGCTTCTTTGGTCGAAGCTCATATCCGCCAGCAACATCGACAACTTCAAATCCCTGCGCCGCAATTTCATTACGTAGCTCATCAGATCTTGCAAAGTTTTTCTCTGCCCTGGCTTCCTGACGCGCTTGAGCTAATTGATGGACTGACTCGGGGGAGGTCATATCTGGATAACTGCCTTGGCCATTCCGAGAACTTTTACGCCAGCAGATGTCGCCGATAGCGAAAGTGATGCTTTGCCATCGACAACCTCAGTAACAGTGGCAGAGACGGTGAGATCTACTTCTCGATCAGCTGGCACAACTACTGGCTTAGTAAAACGTCCACCAAGTTCAAGAACTTTTTCAGAACCGCCAGCGAGAGTAGAAACATATTTGCCTACAAGTGCCATGGTGAGCATTCCGTGGGCAATAACATCTGGTAACCCAACGGATTGCGCAAAGGCTTGATCCTGGTGGATTGGGTTTTGATCTCCACTTGCATCTGCATATTGCTTTAAGAGTGCGCGATTAATGTAGAAAACATGCTCATCCATTATTTGATCTTTAATCATGCGCGGATCACCAGAGTCGACCATGATGAAACAAGAAGTTCGGTTGCGGTTGAGATATCAGAGCGCACCGAGATAATTTCATTTCCGGCAACTTCGCGAGCGCTCTCGATCGTTGATGAACAGGTAATAACGTCACCAGCTTTGAGTGGGCGCTTGATATCGAATTTTTGATCCCCATGCACAAGGCGGTCCCACTTAATTCCGACCTCTGGGCTAGTCAGAATTGACTCAGATTGTTGTAACGAAATTCGAATTGAAAAGGTGGGCGGTGCAACTGATGTATTGCTTTCGCCGACGACAGCGCAGAAAGCATCGATATCAGATTGGTTGATAGTGATTGAATCTGCACCAGGAAAGGTGCGCCCGATGGAATCCGGGCTGATCATTAGCGGGTTTCGCGGTGAAGAGTTGAAGACTTGCAACGTGGACAGAACTTCTTGAGTTCCATACGGTCTGGATCGTTGCGGCGGTTCTTCTTTGTGATGTAGTTACGCTCTTTGCAATCCACGCATGCCATGGTGATTTTTGGACGAACGTCCGCGCTCTTACTTGCCATGGTGTTACTCCTTCGTGATTGGTGGGCTCAGATTACCTGAGCTCACTCTTTTGGTGAAATCGGGCGCATTTCACGCTCGATCTGGAACTACTTGTAGCGGAGGCGGGATTTGAACCCACGACACAGCGATTATGAGCCGCTTGCTCTACCAAGCTGAGCTACCCCGCC
>CANGJV010000052.1 GCA_947454425.1 Candidatus Nanopelagicaceae bacterium | reverse complement strand
TCCACAGAAGTTAAAAGCAACTCTTAGCATTTGTCACTCCATCCTTAGCCTCGCGCCATGGAACAGAAATCTGAGATGGAGCCCGAAGTTGTCTTTGGTCCGTTATATGGGTTTATTACGGATGAAACCGTTGAAGAAATCTGGATTAATTCACCTGAACGCATATTTATAGCCCGGGCGGGCAAGAGCGAACTTACGAATGTAATTCTTACTTCCACTGAAGTGAGAGAGCTTGTTGATCGCACACTCATTTGGAGCGGCCGTAGGTTAGATCTATCTAACCCATTTGTTGATGCCCGATTACCGGATGGAAGCCGACTCCACGTTGCGATTCCTGAAGTTACCGCAGAGCACTGGGCGGTAAATATTCGAAAGCACATTGCTCAAGGAAAGTCGCTTGAAAGCTTGGCTCAAGAAGGAATGCTCTCAGCAGAAATGGCCGACTTATTGATTTCCTCGATTGCGCGCGGGTTTAACCTTTTAGTAAGCGGAGCGACTCAAGCTGGTAAGACAACACTTCTCAATGCACTGGCAAGCGAAATTCCGTATTCTCAAAGAGTAATTACTATCGAAGAAGTCTTTGAAGTTCATCCTCGATTGCCTGATGTGATTCAACTTCAAACGAGAAGCGCAAATATGCAAGGCGTCGGTGAAATTTCGCTACGTAGGCTTGTTTAAGAAGCACTTCGTATGAGACCGAACCGGATAATTATTGGAGAAGTTCGAGAGGCAGAAGCCTTGGATCTTTTAATTGCACTCAATTCAGGGCTTCCGGGTATGGGAACAATTCATGCAAATTCTGCTCGGGATGCGGTGATGAAATTGCAAACATTGCCGTTATTGGCCGGTGCAAATATTTCTCATTCTTTTGTGGTGCCGACAGTCGCCTCGGCTATTGACCTTGTCGTTCACGTTGCGATGGATTCCCAGGGACGGCGTCGGATTACAGAAATTGCCTCACTCACCGGAAGAATTGAAAATCTGCAGATCGAAATGGAAACTCTCTGGAAGTGGGATTGTCAGGAATTTTCCGCCGGAATCGGTCTCTCATCATTTCAAAGCAAATTGGATTCCATTGATGAATGAGCGGCAAAACAATCAAAAAACCTTGATTAAGGTTGTCTCACTATTCGCCCTTTCCTTTCTACTTTCTATAACTTTGACTAAGTCTCTAGTCATTTCAATCACAATCGCCGTAGTTTCATCTGCCCTGTTCCAAATTTCGATACGTAATTCCAGAACCAAGAATGCATGGAGGCATTTTGAGGCAATCCCTGAGCTGATTGATAATGTAATTACGGGAATTCAATCAGGTCTGTCGCTCAATGAATCTCTCTCAAGTTTAAGTTCAAGAGGACCTACGCTTACTCGAAACTACTTTGAACAATTTAGTGAGCAACTCAGGAAAGGTGTGAGTTTTGAGGATGCAATTTCTAATCTGCAATCCCTCTTCAACAACAGGGCTGCAGATCAATTATTTGAGTCTTTGATATTCGCAAAAAGTTTAGGAGGCACAGAGCTCTTAGCTCTTTTACGGCAGCTCGGAGATTTCACACGTCAAGACCTTGCTCTTCGCCGAGAAATTTCTGCGAAACAAGGATGGGTGCGTAATTCTGCCCATTTAGCTGCCTCCGCACCTTGGATATTGCTCTTGCTTCTCTCAGCTCAACCTTCGACCGCCGAAGCATTTTCCACCTCAACCGGAGTAATTATTTTAGGTACAGGTGCACTTCTTACCGCCTTCGCGTACCTCTGGATGTCACATCTGAGCAAACTTCCTGAACCTTCTCGAATATTCGGGAGTCAGTTATGAGTATTAATTTCTCAATACCAATCTCAATCGCCCTTCTTGGCATTTTCATTTCTGACGGTACAGAGACAGTCTTTAAGAAGCTTCTCGTAGGTGAATATAAGTGGCATAACGTATCTTCAATACGAGAAAGACTCGCTCAACTTGGCAAAGATAGTGACGCTGGTTATGAAAATTTCAGAATTGCACAGATGGCATTAGTGCTCACATCAACTTTGATGGCACTCTCTCTTAATTTGACTGGCCTTATCTCGACTTCTCTCGCGTTTTTACTTGCCATACTCAGTGGTTTGCTAGCTATCTTTATAACGGATCGAAATCTTTCCCGTAGATGTCAAAGAAGAAAAGTTGCGATAGAAGGCGAATTTCCGGCAATTGTCGAAATGCTCACTTTGGCGGTTGGTGCTGGAGAGTCAACAGCAACCGCATTCAAGAGAATTGCCACTCGCGCAAATGGTTATTTAGCTCTGGAAATTCAAAAAGTAGTTGAAGCAATTGAAAGTGGTGTCGCCTTTGCGGTCGCTCTTGATGAGATGAGTAAGCGACTGAACTCCGAGGCTGTCAGGAGATTTTCTGATTCAATCATAATTTCATCCGCTAGAGGCACCTCACTCGTCGAAACCTTGGTCCATGCTTCAAATGAATCTCGAAACTTAGAGCGGGTGAGATTAATGACAGCTGCAGGAAAATCAGAGATAACGATGATGATCCCAATTGTTTTTCTAGTTCTCCCAATCTCAATTCTCTTTGCGCTATTTCCGTCACTTTCGAATCTCAACCTCTTTGCGAATTAGCGCAATGAGTCCAACCACAACAAAAAGAAATGAGTAATAGATGAAAAAAATCCTGAAGGAAATTGACTCAATGAAATTACATTTAAATGGGGTGTTCATCTCACTTGCTCTTCGATTGACACGACACTTTGAGCGTATGACCCAGTCAAAAGTTGTTGTCGCGCTTAGAGATCAGCGAGGGGATGTACCCGGTTGGGTGCTGGTGGTACTCATGACTACCGGTCTTGTCACTGCCATTTGGACTATAGCTGCACCTCGCTTGACCGCAATTTTGAAGAATTCCCTAGACGCGATGAATGGAATTCGATGAATATCGCGGATGAACGAGGCAGTGTTGAGTCGGCAATGGTCTTGATACCGCTGCTTATTCTCTTCCTTATCGGGTTTCAGATCTCGTATTCCGTGCACGCGAGAAATATGTCGAGCGTCTCAGCACAGAATGAGGCTTCAACAAGAGCGATATCAGGGAAATTTAACTCTTCTGATGAATTTATACATATCGAGAGCAGTGGAAACGGTCAGAATTTGGACCTCATGGTCAAACACCAAAGAAATTCATTAATTGATTTCATTCCAAAAGTGTTTCGTTCGTCAGATGCGCCAAGAGCAATCGATGTTTCTGGGTTAGCAATTGTGGAGAACCAAAGATGAAGCGCTTTCGAGAATTTATTTTCAATGAAGATGGGAGCGCTGTGGTCGAATTTGTAACCTTGGCGCTTCCACTCTTCATCCCACTATTTATCTACCTGAATCAATATGCATATTCCAGTGATCACGAATCATCACTCCGAACATTAAGTCGCGAAATGGCAAGAGCATTTGTAACGAGCGAGAATGACAGAATTGCTGAAAATGTCACCTATGAGGTCTTTGTTAAAGGCGCAAACATCCTTGGCTACGGTAAGGAAATATCAGAGGGTAATTTGAAATATCAATTTGAATGCAAAAATCAACCTTGCATCTCTCCTGATAATGAAATTCGAATTCTTCTTCTAGACCGGAAAACTGGTAAATCTATCGCTGCGGTGGAATATGTATCACCTTGGGCATAACACCTTCAGCAAGCAAGTACATGCCATTCATGCAAGATTAAAATCTGAAAGAGGATCGGTATCACTCCTCATAATTGGTTTATTCATGGTGCTTTTTACAACCACAATCGTTCTAACTGATATCTCATCCATTTATCTAGCTAAGAGATCTCTTATTCTCACGACTGAGGCTGCTGTACAAAGAGGGATGAAGAATTTGGATGCCTCTCAATACTATTCGGGTGAATACAACCTGACCGAAATGCTCGGTACAGCAGCAGGACGTGGTCAAAAAGATCCAGGAATTCCAATTGACTGCGGTGCGGGCAAGAGAGATGTAGAAGAGGTTATTTTTAATTGGCAGACCAGAGGCGACTCATATAACCGAGGAAATATAAATGGTGTCTCACTCGATAGCTTTGAATGCGATGGTTTTCAGATTTATATAACTTCTTCTGCAGTAGCGAATATTCCGATACCGATACCGTTTACTAATATCGAGAGCGTACAAATTAGAACTCACGCAGGGGCAGTTGGAGAGCGGGCAAAGTCAAACAATTACTCTGGTTTAGATATTGGATAGGTAACTCGCTATCCTTCATCCATGGCTCGCGAATACGCACTCGAAATTGCTGAAATAAGCGCGACCCTCAAATCAATCGAGCAAGTACTTGATCTGCCAAAGCTGGAAAAGGAAGCGGTAGAACTCGAAGCGGCAGCCGGCGTACCAAATCTTTGGGACGACCCAGAGGCTGCCCAAGTAGTCACAAGTAAGTTATCTCGTACACAAGCGGTTATCTCAAAGCTCAAGGGACTTCGTTCTCGCGTTGATGATCTACCAATTCTCTTTGAGTTAGCTGCAGAAGAATCTGAGGGCTCTGCTCTTCACGATGCAGAAGGTGAACTTGATTCAACCAAGAAAGCAATCAGCGAATTGGAGGTAACAACTCTTCTATCTGGTGAATACGACAACCGCGATGCGCTGATAACTATTCGCTCTGAAGCTGGCGGAGTTGAGGCAGCTGACTGGGCACAGATGTTATATCGAATGTATCTTCGATATTGCGAACGCCATGAATTTAAGACTGACATTCTTGAAACTTCATATGCAGAAGAAGCGGGCATTAAATCTGCGACTTTTCGCGTCAGCGCTCCATATGCCTACGGGACGCTATCGGTAGAACAAGGCACTCACCGATTGGTGCGTATCTCACCATTTGATTCGCAATCTCGTCGCCATACCTCATTTGCTGGTGTCGAAGTTGTTCCGGTTGTTGAGCAGAGTGATCACATCGAAATTGATGAGAAAGAAATTCGCGTCGATGTTTATCGCTCATCTGGCCCGGGCGGTCAAGGAGTTAATACAACAGACTCTGCAGTGCGATTGACACATATACCCACAGGCATTGTGGTTTCTTGTCAGAACGAGCGATCACAGATTCAAAATAAAGCGACAGCAATGGCTGTTCTGCAATCAAAGTTATTAGAACGTCGTCGCCAAGAAGAGCAGGCAAAGATCAATGCACTCAAGGGTGATAACAGCGGGTCTTGGGGAAATCAGATGCGCTCCTATGTTTTGGCGCCGTATCAAATGGTGAAAGATCTTCGAAATAATCACGAGACCGGAAATACATCTGCTGTCCTTGACGGCGAAATAGATGACTTTATTGAAGCTGGTATTCGCTGGCGCCGCTCGTCTGCATCGTAATTAACGATTAAATTCACAATATATATTGAGCATGAACGATGCTCATTTACGCTCAATCTCGGCTTGCGTGCCCTAAACTCGCACCAGTTAATCTCGAAGGGATATCCTGAAGAGAGAAGTAAGGGCGTGCACTTGGCCCGAGCAATTAGAGGAGCACCAAGTTGATTCGCTTTGAGAACGTTACGAAGTTATACGTAGGTCAAGAGCGCCCTGCTCTTGAAGGCGTAAACCTCGAAATCAATAAGGGCGAATTTGTCTTCCTTGTTGGAAAGTCCGGCTCAGGTAAATCAACATTCTTGCGCCTGATCCTCCGTGAAGAACGTCCAACTTCAGGAATCATTCACGTTGCAGGTAAAGATCTAGGAACGCTTGCTAACCATAAGGTGCCAGAACTTCGTCGTCAGGTCGGAACCGTCTTCCAGGATTTCCGTCTACTTCCAAATAAAACTATTTCAGAGAACATTGCATTCTCCTTGCACGTACTTGGATATTCGCAGAAAGAGATTAATCGCGAAGTTCCAGAGATGCTTGAACTCGTAGGCCTTGAAGATAAAGGCGACCGCTTGCCTTCAGAGATTTCTGGTGGAGAACAGCAGCGTGTGGCAATTGCTCGTGCATATGTTACAAAGCCTGCAATTATCATCGCTGATGAGCCAACTGGAAACCTTGATCCAGAGCTCTCTGTTGGAATTATGAAGTTGCTCGATCGCATCAACCGCGAAGGCACCACAGTATTGATGGCAACTCACGATTCTGGAATTGTGGATCAGATGCGTAAGCGCGTTATCGAGCTCGATGGCGGCCATGTAATTCGAGATCAGGTACGTGGCGTTTATGGATATACAGGCTAATGAATTTCGAGATTAAGGATTAGGGGAGAAGACAATGCGCGCAGGATTTCTCTTTAAGGAAGTTCGTATCGGACTTCGTCGTAACCTCACCATGACCTTCGCTGTCGTTGTGACAGTTGCAATCTCTCTCTCACTTCTCGGAATTGGCTTGCTATCAAATGCTCAAGTCAATGCGATGAAGGATTATTGGTACGACAAGATTGAAGTTTCAGTCTTTCTCTGCGGAACCTTGTCAGAGTCACCTACTTGCGCCAATGGTGTTGTCTCACCAGATCAGCGCGCAGCAATCAAGACAGATTTAGAGGCGCTGCCTGTTGTTCAGAGCGTCTTCTATGAATCACAGACCGAGGCTTACTCACGATTTAAAGAACGATTTAAGAACTCTGCAATCGCACAAAATGTGACTGCTGATCAGTTGCCAGAATCATTTAGAGTAAAGCTGAAAGATCCAACACAGTTTGATGTTGTTGTCAGCGCATTCTCGGGTCGCCCTGGCGTAGATATTGTTCAGGATCAACGCACCATTTTGGAGAAGTTCTTCAAGCTCCTTGATGTGCTCCGCAATGGCGCACTTCTGGTTGGTCTCTTCTCAGTTCTTACTGCAGCGCTATTGATTTCGAATACCTTAAGAATCGCAGCCTTTAACCGCCGCCGCGAAACGGGAGTAATGAAACTTGTTGGCGCGAGCTCGTGGTCAATCCAGCTTCCATTCCTTCTCGAAGGTGTATTCTCTGCAATTCTCGGATGGGTATTTGCAACCGGACTCTTGAGTGGATTGAAGTACGTAGTCGACCAAAAAGTTGCGCCGCTGCTGACATTTACAAAATTCTTCGCATGGAATCAAGTCTGGATTTCATCAGCAATTCTCCTTGGTGTGGGACTCTTCGTTTCGACTCTTGCATCACTGATTACCCTTCGCCGCTACCTCAAGGTGTAATCGTCCGGGTCTAATCGCTCGGGTGTAATCGAGCAAGGTTCTATTTCGCTACGGGGGATAGACTTCCCCCATGGTCAAGGAAACCGGTCAAAAACTGATCGCGCAGAATAAGAAGGCGCGTCACGATTACACCATCCTTGATACTTACGAATGCGGAATCGTCCTGACTGGAACTGAAGTGAAATCACTTCGTGCCGGTCGCGCATCACTAATCGATGGGTTCGTGATGGTTGAAAATGGTGAGCTCTGGATGCATGGCGTTCATATCCCTGAATACACCGAAGGAACATGGACTAACCACACCCCACGTCGTAAACGAAAATTACTTGTGCACCGAGAAGAAATTCGCAAGATTGCAGCGAAGACTAAAGACTCTGGTGTGACACTTGTTCCGCTGCAGCTTTATTTTAAAGATGGACGAGCTAAGGTCGAAATTGCAATTGCTAAAGGTAAGAAGGCGCATGACAAGCGAGATACCTTGCTAGAACAGCAAGCCACACGTGAAATAGAACGCGAAATGTCTCATCGTGTCAGCGGTAAAAATCGCAGTGGCCGGGATGATTGGTAATTCGCTTTTTCGCGAAAAATAATATGAGTGAAAGTTATGCAAATTATCCAGGTATAACAATTGAGACTGATCGTCTGATACTTCGCCCATTAAAACTTTCTGACACTGACGATCTCCATGAATATCAATCGCACCCAGAGATTGTCCGATATATACCTTGGCCAGAGCGCACGCGTGAGCAAGTTGTTGAGGCGCTAGAAAAATATGGGGCGAGTGGAAAATCAGATCTGAAAGAAAATGGCGACTTTGTACTTCTCGCCTGGGAACTTAAAGAAGATTCATCCGCTGCAGATTTATCTGGTTATCGCCCAGGAAAGGTAATCGGTCAATCAAATCTCGGCTTTAAATCACTCGACGATCAATGTGCCGATATCGGCTGGGTAACCCACCAGAGTTATCAGCGCCGTGGATATGCATTTGAGGCAACACATGCGTTGATGAAATATGCATTTGCAAACTTTCCGCTTCATCGAATTATTGCCGACATTGACACTCGTAATCCAGAATCGGCAGCAATGGCAGAGAAATTGGGCATGCGTCGTGAAGGTGAGTTCAAGGATGCTGAGTTCTTTAAGGGCGCTTGGTGCGATATGTGGCTCTATGCAATTCTTAAAGATGAGTTCACTGCTCGCTGATCACGCTCAATCTTTAAGGGAATTTCCCACCACCCCATCACGTTCAATACAATTGAGTTACAAATAAATAGGGGGTGAACGGTCTCGACTTTAGCTGTTGAGACAGGGGAAGCGTGTCGAGGAAGCCGGGATGATCTCGTAAACCATGAAACCTGTGCACACATAACTGCAGACAACAGTCGCAGTGATTTCGCACTAGCTGCATAAG
>CANGJV010000051.1 GCA_947454425.1 Candidatus Nanopelagicaceae bacterium | reverse complement strand
GGAATAGTTGCCACATCGCCGAGGTACATCGCCATTGGGTCATCGACCTTTTCGCCGATCTTGTACGCAGTTGTTGGTGCAGTTGGTGAGACCAGTACATCTGCTGATGCAAATGCCTTTGCATAATCTTGAATAATAAGTGTGCGAATCTTCTGGGCGCTTCCGTAATAAGCATCGTAATAACCGGAAGAAAGTGCATATGTGCCGAGAATGATGCGGCGCTTTACCTCGCGACCAAAGCCCGCATCACGAGTGGCTGCCATTACTGCCTCAGCAGAGGCTCCCCCGACATCACCGGCACGAAGTCCGTAACGCATCGCATCAAAACGTGCCAAGTTGGAAGAACACTCGGATGGTGCGATCAAGTAATAGGCAGCAAGTGCAAACTCAAAGCTCGGGCAATCAACTTCAACACTCTCTGCACCAAGTGATGCAAGAAGATCGAGTGATTCGGTAAAGCGTGTCTGTACACCCTTTTGATATCCCTCACCCTGCAATTGTTTAATGACACCGATCTTCATACCTTTAACATCGCCAGATTTAGCCGCAGCCACGACAGCTGGAACTGCCGCGTTAATTGATGTCGCATCGTGAGCGTCATGGCCTGCAATAATTTCGTGAAGCATTGCAGTATCAAGCACGGTGCGTCCAAATGGTCCAGCTTGATCAAGCGAAGATGAGTAAGCAATAAGGCCGTAACGCGAAACTGCGCCATAGGTAGGACGAACTCCAACGATTCCGGTCAGCGCTGCTGGTTGGCGAATCGATCCGCCAGTGTCAGAACCAATTGCAAGCGGTGCTTCAAAGGCAGAGACTGCAGCAGCTGATCCACCTGAAGAACCACCCGGTGTACGAGTTAAATCCCACGGATTAAAGGTTGGACCATAACCACTGTTTTCGGTTGATGATCCCATTGCGAACTCATCCATATTGGTCTTACCGAGGATGACGACGCCAGCAGCTTTAAGTTTTGATACAACTGTTGAATCGTATGGAGGTTTCCATCCCTGCAAAATCTTAGAACCAGCAGTGGTTGGCACACCTTTCTGTGCCAGAACATCTTTGAGTGCAAGCGGTACGCCAGCAAGTGGTGACATCGCCTTACCTGAAGCGCGATCAACATCGACGGCAGCTGCTTGTGCTAACGCACCTTCGCTATCAACGTGGAGAAATGCCTTTACATCACCATCGACTGCAGCAATGCGGTCAAGATGTGACTGAGTTAGCTCTACCGAAGTCACTTCATTCTTTGAAAGTGCGCTGGCCATCTCGGCCGCAGTTTTAAAAATCATTGCTTATTCCTCACCTAGAATTTGAGGAACGCGAAATCTCTGCTCTTCTTGCGCAGGTGCGCCAGAGAGCGCATCTGCTGGTGACAAACTTGGTTGTACAACATCGGGGCGTGCGATGTTTTCAAGCGGCTGAGGATGTGAGGTTGCTTTAACGCCATCAAGGTTTAACTCTTGAACGCGGGCTACCGCATCGAGAATCGTGCCGAATTGAGAAGAGAGTTCGATCATCTCTGCCTCGGTCATTTCGATTCGTGCTAGCCCTGCCAACTTTGCGACTTCATCGCGAGAGAGTGTGCTCATAGCCCCATCTTATAAAAGATGAGGGTAATAGAGTAATTAGGAGCGAATCTGCCCGTTTCCAGTAACAATCCAGGTCGTGGTTGTCATCGCCGCAAGGCCCATTGGACCACGGGCGTGGAGCTTCTGATTTGAAATTCCAATCTCGGCACCGAAGCCCATCTGCTCGCCATCGGTAAAGCGAGTGGATGCATTAACCATCACTGCTGCACAGTCGGCAAGTGCGATAAAGCGATCGGCGCTTGCTTGGTTTTCAGTGACAATAGCTTCGGTGTGATTGGTGCCGTACTTTGCGATGTGATCGGCCGCCGCATCGACTGAATCAACTACCGCCACATTCATCTCAAGGATTCCGTACTCGGTACACCAGTTCTCTTCGGTTGCAGGAGTAGATGCAACGCCGAATTTCTCGGCAACTTTCTGAACCGTGGCATCACCATGAAGGGCCACTCCAGCATCGGTGAGCGCCTTCAAGGCAAGCGGCAAGAAGGTCGGTGCGATGTTTTTGTGAACTAGCAAAGTCTCAGCGGCGTTACATACAGATGGGCGGTGAGTCTTTGAATTAAGAAGGATGGGGAGCGCTTTGTCAATATCGGCAAATTCATCAACGTAGACATGGCATACACCCGCACCGGTTTCGATTGTCGGAACAGTGGCTTCATCGACGACCATTCTGATGAGCTGCGCACTTCCGCGAGGAATTACCAGATCAACTTTTCCGCGAGCGGTAAGTAGCGCCTTAACCGTGGCACGATCTTCTGAAGGAACGAGTTGAATGACCTCAGGACTAATCTTTGTTGAAGCAATCGCATCCCTCATGACATTAACGAGAATCTCATTACTGTTTCTTGCAGTAGATGAACCGCGTAAGAGCGCCGCATTTCCAGACATCAAGAGAATTACCGCCGCATCAACTGTCACATTTGGACGTGCCTCATAGACCATTCCGATAACGCCAAATGGAACCGACATTTGGCGAAGATGAAGTCCGTTGGGCAGGGTTGATTCATTCAATACTTGACCGAGGGGATCTGGCAAAGCTGCAACTTGTCGCGCGCCATCTGCCATACCCGCGATGCGCTCGGCTGTAAGCAAGAGGCGATCTTGCATCTGCGGATGCATTTTCTCTTCTCGCGCATTGACCATATCTAGTTCATTAGCAGCCAGAATTTCGGAAGAACGTGTAATGAGGGCTTGCGCAATCGCTTCCAAGGCAGCCTTACGCTCTGCACCACTTGCAGTCGAGAGGGTGCGCGAAGCAAATCGAGCTTTCTCAGCTAAATCTGCGACAGTCCTCACTGAATCCATGACACGAAGTCTACTTGGGGCTACCCTGCTGATGTGCATACATTTGTGAAAGTCCTTCGTAACACCGCCATTGTTCTCATCGCTATCTATCTCGCACTCTTTGGACTCACCAAAGCAATTCGATACCCCGAACCGATTGCGACAATCAAATTGGGATTGGCTCCGGCATCAAAGACGCCCGACCTAATGCCTAGCCACATTATTAAGGCCGGTGTGAAGGTAACCGATTGGCAGATGGGCGTACCTGAAACACAGGGAGATGTCACTTATAATGGCAAGCCCATCTCATTTCAAAGCTTTCTCGATACCACCCATACCAATGCATTCCTAGTGATCCGAAACGGCAAAATCACATACGAGTATTACAAAGATACAAAATTCTCAACAACGAGATTGCCCTCGTACTCAGTCGGAAAAACCATGACCTCACTCGTCGTCGGTCAGCTAATTGATCAAGGCAAGATCTCGGAATCAGATACCTTTGTGAAGTACTTTCCCGAATATAGAACAGGTGGAAGTTTCGACAAGATCACGATTCAGCAATTACTTGATATGCAATCTGGTGTGGGTGTATCCGATAATTATCCATCTGGACCTACTGGTTGGGGTGTAGCAATTGCACAGATGTACGCCAGCACAGATATCCCATGGTTCCTGCAGCACAATCGCAAGATGGCATTTGAGCCTGGCACGCAATCTATCTATCGCAGCGTAGACCCAGAGTTGATTGGAATGATTGTTAAGAAAGTCAGTGGCGAATCAGTCTCTGACTATTTCAGTACCCATATCTGGCAGAAGGTCGGAGCAGAACATGATGCAACGTGGAATGTCGATCACGTTGGTGGAATAGAGAAGACATTCTGCTGCTTCAACGCATTTGCCCGCGACTATGCGCGAATCGGTCAGCTAGTTATGAACAACGGAATCGTTCCAGAGACGAAACAGCAGGTGATTTCTGCATCCTGGATGAAGCGTTTGACTTCTCCGGTTACCCGTCTTGATTATGACTGGGGTTACGGCGCATATATGTGGCATCCGTACCAAGGTGTCAGCTTGATGCTCGGTCTTCATGGTCAATTTGTTTATATGGATATTCCTAACAAAACATTGATTGTGAAACTTAGTGATGAACCAACGAGCACCGATAACCGATCACCTTTGGTTGCAGCCGTGTTAAAGCAAGTATCAGAGCAGAACTAAATCGTCCCGGTGCACGAGTTCGCGTTCGTATTCAGCCCCGAGCGCTGCAGCAAGCTCTTTCGTAGAACGACCAAGCATCTGTGGGATTTCTGCTGAATCAAATGCAACTAATCCTCGAGCTATTACTTTGCCATCTTGTGTTGCTAGTTCGACCGTATCTCCAGCTGTGAATTCACCTTCGACTGCAGTAACGCCAGCAGGCAATAGCGATACACCTCGCTCGAGAATCGCAGTTACTGCTCCAGAATCGAGCACGAGTTTGCCGCGAGCCGAAGATGCATGTGCCAACCAGAGCAAACGAGAATTAGTACGAGCTGCTTGTGCATGAAAAATGGTTCCACATTGATCTCCGACAAGAGCTGCCGCTGATTGAGCAAGTGATGTAAGGAGCATTGAAATTCCAGCGGAAGTTGAAATGCGGGCAGCTTCTATCTTGGTAACCATTCCACCACTGCCAACACCAGATGAGCCAACTCCTGCCACATCAACTGCATCAATCTCTGCGAAGTTTGATACTTCATGGATTGCTTTTGCGCCTGCTTGAGAAGGATGTGCGTCATAGAGTGCATCCACATCAGAGATGAGCACCAGTAGATCTGCTTGAATCAACAGCGCAACTAACGCTGCCAGGCGATCGTTATCTCCAAAGCGAATCTCGGCTGTTCCGACTGAATCGTTTTCGTTAATAATAGGAATAACGCCGAGCGCTAAAAGGCGTGAAAGTGTCTGCTGCGCTGTGTTGTAGTGCGAGCGACGGACAACATCTTCCGTCGTCAGTAATACTTGTGATGAAACGATGGAGTGCTTATTAAAGAGCTCGTTATATTTTGCGATTAAGAGACCTTGGCCAACAGATGCAGCAGCTTGCTGTGTTGGTAAATCCTTTGGTCGAGATGTGAGTTTCAGTGGCGCTAGACCGGCTGCAATCGCACCAGATGAGACGATCAGAACTTCTGCACCACGAGCACGAAGTGAGGTTGCCAGGTCGACAATTCTTTCAACCGCTGCACTATCAAGTGCAGCCCCGGCAGAACCTGTCAAGGATGAAGAGCCGACCTTAAGGACGATGCGCTTGGCATCTGTTACGGCCTGACGTTTCATCGCTTACTCCTCCACCGCGTTATCGTCGAAGTCATCGCCTAATTCTGCTTCATCATCTGCAATTGCTGCAGCCATCTCTTCAACGCGTGGCGTGTGTGGGTCTGCCACCTTGTACTCCCACTGTTCTGCAATCTCTTCTTCAGAGAGAACATCCTCAACGCGCTCTGGCGCATTCCACGTTCCTTCAAGTCGTGAATCTTCACCGCGACGATGCAAGAATCCAGCAAGTTGTTCGGCGCCGGCTTCAATAGTTGGCTCCCAATCGAAGACAACTTCATTTACTCCTGAACCAATTCGAACCTCTGAACCAGCAACAGCGCCGGCCTTAAAGAGCGCCTTCTCGACTCCAAGTTGAGCGAGACGATCTGCTAGATAACCGATTGCTTCAGCATTCTTAAAGTTTGTTTGCAGCACCCAGCGATAAACCTTTGCACCGCGGACTGAGAATGATCCATCACCATTAACTTGCACGGTAAATCCAGAATCATCGACTGCAGTGGGGCGCAAGATGATTCGGGTGCGTTCTTCTGCCTTTGCAGCTACACGTTCTGCATGAACAAGTCGCGCCATGGCATACATGAGATCTTGCAATCCTTCGCGTGATGCTGCTGAAACTTTGTAAACATCATAACCGCGCTTTTTGAGATCATCTTCGACCATTTCTGCCATTGCAGATCCATCTGGAAGGTCAATCTTGTTAAGTGCAACAATTCGCTTGCGATCTTCGAGTCCGCCATAGAGTGCGAGCTCTTTCTCAATCGCATCTAGATCATCTACTGGGTTACGGTCGGTTTCAAGGGTTCCGCAATCAAGTACATGTACGAGTGCAACGCAACGCTCGACGTGGCGAAGGAATTGCAGGCCAAGACCTTTTCCTTCTGAAGCTCCTGGAATGAGTCCAGGCACATCTGCCACCGTAAAGCGTGTGTCGCCAGCTTGGACTACGCCAAGGTTTGGAACAAGAGTAGTAAATGGATAGTCAGCAATCTTTGGACGTGCCGCTGAGACTGCCGCAATCAGCGATGACTTTCCGGCTGATGGAAATCCAACGAGTGCAATATCTGCAACTGATTTAAGTTCGAGGGTAAGTATGCGTTCTTCGCCTGGTTCGCCAAGCAGAGCAAAACCTGGTGCACGACGTTTTGAAGATGCGAGTGAGTTGTTTCCGAGACCGCCCATTCCGCCACGCGCTGCAAGGAACGTTGTTCCGATACCAACGAGGTCAGCAATCTGCTCGCCGTTTTCATAGATCACGGTTCCGTTTGGGACTGAGAGCACAATGTCTTCGCCAGATACGCCATCTTTGCGATCACCATAACCTTGATGTCCTGATGTCGCTTTGCGATGTGGTGAATGGTGGAAATCAAGGAGCGTTGTTACAGATGATTCAACAACGAGAATGACATCGCCACCACGTCCACCATTACCGCCATCTGGACCACCGAGTGGCTTGAACTTCTCACGCTTTACAGAGACGCAACCGTCTCCACCTTTTCCGCCTGAAGCAAAGAGCTGCACGCGATCAACGAATGTTGTCATCGAACTTCTCCTTTGCTATCGAGTAACCATAATTTTATCTATGTAATAAAAAAGCGGACCGCTATATCGCGGCCCGCTCCCTTAAGAGAAACCTTAATTAAACTGCTGGAACTACATTCACTACGCGACGACCGCGAGCGCGACCGAACTCAACAGAACCAGCTGCGAGTGCGAAGAGAGTGTCATCCTTACCGCGGCCAACGTTTGCGCCTGGGTGAAAGTGTGTTCCACGCTGACGAACGAGGATCTCGCCTGAGTTAACTAGCTGTCCACCGAAGCGCTTGATGCCAAGGTACTGTGGATTTGAATCGCGACCGTTACGTGTCGAGGAGACACCCTTCTTACTTGCCATTTGTTAGCTCCTTTAACTTTCGCGATTACTTAGCACCGCTGATAGCGGTGATCTTTACTACGGTGTGCTGAGCACGGAAACCTTGACGACGACGGTGACCGGTCTTGTTCTTGTAACGAAGGATGTCGATCTTTGGACCCTTAGTCTCTTCAAGAACTTCACCAGTTACTGTGATGCCTGATAGAACCTTGAGGTCTGTAGTGACATTTGCGCCATCTACAAGAAGTAGCGTTGGAAAGTTAACTGATGCGCCAACCTTTGCATCAATACGGTCAACAGTGATGGTCTCGCCAACTGTTACCTTCTCCTGGCGACCGCCAGCTTTTACGATTGCGTACACGCTTGAACCTCGAGTTCTTTTAGATAAATAAGCCTGAAGCCGTGCTTCGGGCAGGTGCCTAGGATACGGATTTCATGCCCTAGGGGTCAAATCAGGCGGTGATGACTCCAGAGCTGGCGGCGCGGCGGCGTCGCTTGCCCTTGGGGGCGGGCTTTGATTCGGCTAGAGCATCAGAGTCAGAGGACTCTAGATCCTGGCCAAAGTTCTGCTCAGACGAGGAATCTTCCTCTGCATCTACAGAATCTGACTCATCAGAGTTCTGAGAATTCATAGAAGGCATTGATACCTTCATCTTCACTGGATCCATATGGATATGGATACCGCGCCCATTACATGAATCACATGTAGTTGAGAAGGCTTCAATCAATCCCTGTCCAACGCGCTTACGCGTCATCTGGACGAGACCGAGTGATGTCACTTCAGCGACTTGATGCTTGGTGCGATCGCGACCAAGACATTCAACGAGGCGACGCAGAACTGCATCACGGTTTGATTCGAGAACCATATCGATAAAGTCGATTACGACGATTCCACCAAGGTCACGAATACGAAGTTGACGAGCAATTTCTTCTGCTGCCTCTAGGTTGTTCTTGGTGACAGTCTCTTCCAGGTTGCCGCCCTTACCGATGAATTTACCGGTGTTAACGTCAATCACAACCATCGCTTCAGTGCGATCGATAACAAGGGATCCACCTGAAGGCAGATAGACCTTGCGGTCGAATGCCTTAGCGAGTTGTTCTTCAACTCGGAAGTCAGCAAAGAGATCGCCGTTGCCAGCATACTTCTCGATCCGCTTTGAAAGCTCTGGCGCAATTGAACTGAGGTATGAGCTGATTTCTTCCCAAGCTTCATTACCTTGAATTGTTAGCTTGCGGAAATCTTCATTGAAGATATCGCGGATAACTCGAACTGCAAGATCTGGCTCAGAGAGCAGAAGTGCAGGTGCATGGAAGTTTGGATTCTCAGACTTCTGATAGATATCTTCCCATTGCGCCTTTAAGCGCTCGACATCTGCAGTCAGTTCTTCTTCGCTGACACCTTCTGCAGCGGTACGAACAATGACGCCTGCAGTATCAGGAATAAGATTCTTTAAAATTGCTTTGAGGCGTGTGCGCTCTGACTCTGGCAGGCGCTTTGAAATACCAGACATTCCTCCGCCAGGTACAAATACAACATAGCGACCAGGCAATGAAATCTGACTT
>CANGJV010000050.1 GCA_947454425.1 Candidatus Nanopelagicaceae bacterium | reverse complement strand
TAGGCAAGGATAAGGCTTTGATTCGCTCTGCACCAAAAGTATGCTGAGCACATGGCAAACATCGGCAATATGTACGGACCGAACTTCACATTCCTCGGAGTCCCGCGTTGTGATCTTGATGATCCAGCCTCATTTGCCGGCGCTGATGTCGTAATCGTTGGCGCTCCAATCGATGCCGGAACGTCCTATCGCTCAGGTGCAAAGTTTGGTCCGCAGGCAATTCGCGGAACAGATTACCTGCCACATGATGGTGAACGCCCACACATGGCGCTTCGCGTCGACGGACTCAAGGATCTCAAAGTCTTAGATGCTGGCGATTTGTTGATGCCATCTGATGATTTAGCAAAGTGTTTAGCAATCTTAAAAGAGGCAACCGAGAGGATTTCTCGTGCAGGTGCGATTGCACTTGTATTGGGCGGAGATCATTCGGTGACTTCGGCAGATGTTGCCGGTATTGCAAATCATTTGGGTCAAGGAAAAGTTTCAATGATTCACTTCGATGCTCATGCAGATACTGGCGACTTACAAAATGGTTCTCTCGTTGGACATGGCACTCCAATGCGTCGATTAATCGAATCGGGCGCAGTTCGTGGTGACCGATTCTTGCAAGTTGGCCTTCGTGGCTACTGGCCAGAAGATGCAACGCTTAAGTGGATGCGCGATCAGAAAATGCGCTCTTACGAAATGACCGAGATTCATAACCGCGGTCTCAAGGCGGTTCTTGATGAGTCTTTTTCAATTCTTACCGATGAAACCGAAGGCGTCTTCTTATCTGTCGATATCGATGTCGTTGATCCAGGTATGGCACCGGGCACCGGAACCCCAGAGCCTGGCGGGCTTACATCGCGCGAACTTCTTGAGGCAGTTCGTCGAATCTGTATCGAACTTCCTGTTGTTGGAATTGATGTGGTCGAAGTAGCTCCTGCATTTGATCATGCTGAGGTAACTGCGATGCTTGCTAATCGAGTTGTACTAGAAGCGCTCAGCGGAATTGCATTCCGTCGCACTGGTGGGACCTACAACCCAGCTCGCAACGTGCTCGATCGCTAACTACAGCGTTGCAAGAATTGCTTCGATATCGCTGACATTTGTCCAGGGATTAACAATTGCAAAGCGCAGGATTGGTTCTCCTTTATGTGTTGAAGGTGTAACAAATCCAATTTGATCTGCGAGCAATTTATCTGACCAGGCTTTGTAATCTGCCATCGTCCATCCCTTACGTGTGAAGGCGACAATCGAAAGACTTGGCTCACGAAGCAGATCAAGGTTGGGATGTGCCTTCACGGCATCGGCTGCCATTCGTGCTGTTTCCATTGTCTTTGCAACGGCATCGCTATATGCCTGGGTTCCGTGGGCAGCTAATGAGAACCAGAGAGGCAAGCCACGTGTCCTGCGAGTTAACTGGATTGCATAGTCAGAAGGGTTGAAATCTTCTGATTCAGTGAGTGCATCCAAATATCCTGCATGTTGGGTGTGTGCTTCGCGCCCAATATCTGAGTTTCTGTAAATAAGAGCACAGACGTCGTAAGGCGCAAAGAGCCACTTATGGGGATCGACGATAAATGAATCTGCTTTCTCAGTACCAGTAAATAACTTTCTTGTCTCTTCATTGGCAAGTCCTGCTAGACCATAAGCGCCATCGATGTGGAACCAGATTTTGTGTCGGTTTGCTATCTCACCAATGGAAGGTAGATCATCAATAATTCCAAGGTTTGTTGTACCGGCAGTTGCAACAATTGCGCAGATATCGCGATCTGGATTTTCTGAGCGATAGATATCAATTGCCTTCTTCACGTCAGCACCACGCATGATGCCATCAGCCTGCACTGCAACTTTAATAAGGTCAACATCCATCACTTCAGTCGCAGATTGGATTGAAGAGTGCGCCTCACTAGAACATGCAACTGCCCAACGCTTTACCTCTGGATGCTGATCACGTGCATGTTTGCGCGCAGCTACAAGAGCTGAAAGATTTCCAATCGTTCCGCCTTGTACAAAGACACCTCCAGCACTTTCTGGAAGTCCAGCAAGATCTGCGAGCCAACGAAGGGTTTGATTCTCAGCAAAGACTGCGCCGGCGCCTTCAAGCCAAGATCCGCCGTAGAGAGCGGAAGCACCAACTACGAGATCAAAAAGATTGGCGAGCTCTGAAGGAGCGGAAGGGATGAACGCTAAATAACGTGGGTGATCCGTTGATATGCAGGCTGGAGCGAGAGTTTGCGTAAAGAGTTGGAGTGCTTCGCTGCCACCAAGGCCTGATTTGGTAATTGTGTTACCAACAATCGAAAAGAGCTCAGCCTCAGATTTAGGACCGTCAAGTGGGGGATTATCTTTTAGACGGGTAAGGCTGTACTCAAGAATCTCTTGCGCAACCTTTTCGATCTCTGGCGTGAACTCATGCATGCGTGAAGTGTATGAGATTTAGAGAGTAAAGCGAGGGTACTCATCTGTAACTAAAAGAATTGCATATCCGCTTACGCGATTCCAGTACTGCGTAGTTCCAAGGACTAAGTGAAGCGCCCATGCAGGGTAGCGGCCGGTAGACCAAGTGAGAATCCAAGCCACAATAGTCACAAAGATTGCTGCGATTGAATAGAACAGCCCCACGATTACCAAAGGAATTGCAAATAAAAGTTTAAAGATTTGAATCCCGCGGCCGAGCTTTGCGCCACCTTCGACATCAGGAAGGATTACAGCGACCTTAGGATTTCGTTCGATTGATGGGTAGTCATCTGTAAGAAATAGGGCGTAAGCAGTCACGCGAGTTTGAAGCTCCAAAAGGGCATGATTAAAAGAGAGAACGTAACTTGGATATTTGCCGCGAAATACCAGGGCAAGAAGCGTCGGCAAGAATAAAATGCCGCTGGTCCAGCTCCAGTGAGTCATCTCGGAAAAGGCAGAGAGGAAGGCCACTACGGGAACAATGAGAATTCCGCGCCAGAAAACTGTCTTCTTGTCGCGATTTTCCAACTGATATTCGATGATGGTTTCAATTTGATTGCTCATGACCCGAGTGTATTCCTCCGCAACTCTTTTGTGGCTACCCTTACCCCATGTCCGATTTAAAAACTGCATTGGTAACTGGCGCGAGTAGTGGTATTGGCGCAGCAACTACACGTTTGCTAGCAGCAAATGGATATTCGGTGATTGCCACCGCTCGTCGCGAGGATCGTCTCAACGAATTAGCCAAAGAAAATTCAAATATCAAAATATTTCCAGCAGATCTCACAGTTCAATCTGATGTTGATTCACTTGCCCAATATTGTGCTGGTAAGAAAATCGAAGTGCTAGTTAATAGCGCTGGTGGCGCATTTGATGCTGCGACGGTCCTTGAAGGTGATCCAGAGGTGTGGAAGAAGACTTACGATCTCAATGTAATTGCCACACTTCGTGTAACAAAGGCAATAACTCCACTCATGCAGGCGGCGAGCAAAGGCCACATCGTTATTGTCTCCTCAACGGCCGGACATCGAGCATATGAAAATGGCGGAAGCTATGTTGCTGCCAAATTTGCTGAGACTTCTGTGGCTCACACGCTTCGACTAGAACTCAATGGTCAACCAATTCGTATCACTGAAATTGCACCAGGAATGGTGAAGACAGATGAATTCGCAGTCAACCGTTTTAGCGGAGATGCTTCTAAAGCGGCGACGGTTTATGAAGGCGTAGATGCGCCATTAACTGCCGAAGATGTTGCTGAATCTATTCGCTGGTCTGTTATGTTGCCGGATCACTTCAATGTAGACAGCATGGTTATTCGCCCATTGGCACAAGCGGCAAACCATAAGGTTCATCGCAAACCATGACTTTAATCGTTCGCCCGTATCGAATCGAAGAATTTGATCGCGCATGCGAGATTCGCAGCATTCCCGATGAACCCGAACGTCGAGAGAGATTCTTCAATCGATTTAAAAATTTAGGCGCTTGGGATGACCACTATCAACATCTTGCGATTGATCTTGACGGAGTTCTGATTGGCGATTTTCAACTGCGCAAATGTGATTTTACGCGCCCAGATGGTGCGCTGGAGATGGGCATCGAACTTGCAGAGGAATCTAGGGGAGTAGGACTAGGAACACAGGCGCTGATTGCAGGTGCCAAATATGCATTTGCGCAGGGTGCTCACCGTATTGAGGGCTCAACTGCCGAAGATAATCTTGGAATGCGACGAGCTTTTGAAAAGGCCGGCTGGAAATTTGAAGGCGTACTCCGCGCGCTCTTTATAGAAGATGGTGTACCGCAGGATTATTACTCATATTCCATCACCAAATTTGATAAGTAATTTTTCAAGGCAAGCGAGTACTGTGTAAGTATGACTAAGCGCCAAGAGTTTAAGCTCATTGAAAAACATGACGGTTTTGAAGTTCGTGAGTATCTACCGTGCGTGCTGGCCGAAGTTAAAGTCTCGGCCGAATACTCGAGCGCAACAAGCTCTGCATTTGGTCGCCTCTTTAAATACATTTCACAAGGCAATAAGAACTCAGAGAAGATTGCCATGACAGCGCCAGTTATTGCGGCACAGAAGAACGAAAAGTCAGATAAAAATGAATGGTTTGTTTCGTTTGTTATGCCTTCAGGTAGCACATACGGGAAGATGCCAGATCCAAATGACCCGCAAGTAGTTCTACGTGAAATCCCTGCACAATCTTGCGTGGCACTTCCTTTTCGTGGAAAAGCTGGTCAAGAACTTTCAGATAAGAAAATAAAAGAGCTTCGCGCACTCGCGGCTCAAGCAGATATCTCACTTTCAGAAGAGACCCGTATCTGCCGCTTTGATCCGCCATTTAAACCAGGCTTTATGCAATATAACGAGATTGTTATTCCACTACTCGATAAGTAGCGAGAGTCGAATCCGTTGCGTAAGCAATTCTGACGCCAGCTTCCTTTGATGCTTTTAGTCCCTCAAGTATCTGCGTTGTAAGAATCTCGCCAGGGGCGATAACTGCAACTCCTGGAGGATATGGAGCAATCAGATCAGCCGAAATTCGACCAGTTGCCTTTTCGGCAGAGACCATTTCAGTCTTCGCAAAGTAAGCATCACGCATAGATATGCCTCGTTGCGGAACTACTGACCAACTCAATGCAGTTGCACTTTCGCGGCGCTGTCCTTGGTGACGTTTAAGAATCGGGATAAGTGCATCTGCAAGGTATTCAAAGTCCGCTGCTCTATCTGCAAGAGTTGCAAGAAAGACGATTGTGTCGCGATCTGCCATCTCTACCCGAATTCCGGCAGCTTGAAGATCGTTCTCGATTTCAACTCCAGAAGCTCCGAGTTGTTGTACTCGTAAAACAATCTTTGATGAATCAAAACGCCCCGCTGGAAAATCAGTTGGATAAAGAAAGATTGGAAGTGCAAACTCTGATTGAACGGTTTTTTTGAAATGCGCAACATTTTCAAGTAGGGCTTGATTGAGTTCTATGCCACGACTTTGTAATAGTGCACGGACACCATCAATTGATGCCAGCGGTGCACCAGCAGGAGATGTTGTATGTGTTGTTTCAAAACTCTGTTCTAGTCGGTCAAGATTGAGGTATTTGCCTTGAGCAAATAGCAATGCTGATGCGCTATATCCGGGAAGCGCCTTGTGCACACTTGTAATCAGTGCATCTGCACCCATTTGGAATGCGTGTTGTGGCAAGTCGGGATGAAAACCAAAGTGGCCACCCCATGCTGCATCGAGAATTACCGGAACCGATTGCGCATGTGCTGCTTCAACCAGGGCTGGTATATCTGACAACGTTCCGAGATATCCAGGCTCAGTGAGTAATACGGCAATCGGATTGTGAGTAAGAGCCTTCTTAAGTTCAGCGATTCCGATTCCAATAGGAACACCTGATGCATCATCAATATCTGGCGACATCCAGATTGGCTCAAGGCCCGCCAGAACTAGCGCCGAGAGAATAGATCTATGTGCGGTGCGAGAAATTGCGACTTTATCGCCAGGTGCGCCAAGGGCTAGAACAATCGCCTGGTTTGCATGAGTTGATCCACCAGTTGAGAAACGGGCGTAATCGGCGCCCCATAGGTCAGCTGCTAATTTTTCAGCTTTCTTCAGTGTTTGGTTTGTTAATTTAATTTCATCAAGGCCGCCATATAAAGGCGTATCTGAATCCACGACCGAACCAAGGCCTGCATCAAGTAATGATGCCTTCTGCTTATGTCCTGGGATTGTGAAGGGAGTACGTGAGCCTTCAAAATATGAGAGGTAGGCATCAAGTAAAGGTGCGCTGTCTCGTAACTCACTCATAGAGCCAAGTCTAGCCTCCACCAATACCGTTGGACTGGCGCAGTAAAGATGAGGCCTTAGACTTATGCCATGACCGAAAAACTCCCACAATCACGCCACTTGGCCACTGAGATTCCAGGGCCACTTTCAACTGCAGCAATGCAGCGTCGCAGTGAAGCGGTATCTGGGGGACTAGGAACTGCAATTCCTGTCATTATCAAGCGCGCATCTGATGCAATCTTGGAAGATATCGATGGCAATCGCATTATCGATCTTGGTTCAGGTATCGGAGTAACAACAGTCGGCAATGCCGCACCGCTCGTTGTTGAGCGTGTGCAAGCAGCGGTAGCTGCATTTACACATACGAACTTCACAACTGCTCCATATATGGGTTATATCGAAGTCTGTGAAGCGCTTAATCGCTTAACACCAGGTGATTTTAAGAAGAAGTCGCTATTGCAGAACTCGGGCGCTGAGGCAGTTGAAAATGCCATCAAGATTGCTCGTCACTACACAAAGCGTCCTGCGATTGTTGTTTTTGAACACGCTTATCACGGTCGCACAAACTTAACGATGGCACTTACTGCAAAGAACGTTCCATATAAGGAAGGTTTCGGTCCATTTGCAAACGAGATTTATCGCATGCCAATGCCTTACTCATATCGCTGGGTTGGAGATCAGACAACGATCTCAGAGGATGCGCTCAAGATGGTAACCACCAAGATTGAGAAAGAGATTGGTGCTCACAACGTCGCTGCAATTTTAATTGAGCCAATTCAAGGTGAGGGTGGATTTATCGTTCCACCAAAGGGCTTCCTTCCAGGTCTGTCAAAGTTTGCGACAGATAACAAGATTGTCTTTATTGCAGATGAAGTTCAATCAGGTTTTGCTCGCACTGGTGACTGGTTTGCTGTAAATAACGAGAATGTTGTGCCAGACATGATTGTCACTGCAAAGGGCATCGCAGGTGGACTTCCACTTGCTGCAGTTACTGCTCGTGCAGAGATTATGGATTCTTCACATATTGGCGGCCTCGGTGGCACATATGGCGGAAATCCAATTGCATGTGCGGCAGCGCTTGCTGCAATCGAGATCATCGAGAGCGAGAAGTTAGTCGACCGCGCTCGCCACCTTGAAGAAATTCTTACAACTTCACTTAAAGCAATTGCTGCAAAGCATCCTGAAATCGGTGAAATCCGAGGACGCGGTGCAATGATTGCAATTGAGCTTGTTAAAGCTGGAACAAAAGATCCAAATCCAGAGCTGATGGGTAAGGTAATTAAGTACTGCCAGAGCAAGGGCGTCCTTATTCTTACCGCTGGTTCTTACGGAAACGTGATCCGTTTCTTGCCTCCACTTGTGATTACAGATGAACTTCTTGCGGATGCCCTCGACGTTCTTACAGAAGCATTTGATGCAGTTGCGTAAGAAGGCAAAAGGCTCCTCAAGTAATGTCACAACCCATTTTTAGCCATGATGAATTAGTTTCGGTGGCAAAGATTGTGGGCATTGACGAGAAAGCTGCCCGAGAGCACTTTGACTCCATTTTCTCCACGCTCAAGGGGTAGCACTAGGGGTGATTTCACCTGCATTTATCACCCCAATGGGGTGATTTTTAGGCGCTAAAGGTGAGGTCAATGCGAGAGCCTTGGCTCATGGCAAGAGATTCGATTCAAAGTGTGGCGATTTCACGCACCCTGATCCCAAACCTGCCTTCTGACTACTTATCGAGGCGCCATCTCTTTCCGCTGATTGATAACGAACCGTCTGGCACCACTTTCGTGATTGCCCCTGGTGGGTACGGAAAATCAACTTTGGTCTCGGAGTGGGCGCAGAGTCAGAAAAACGGTGTCATTTGGATGACCGTTGCCAACGGTGACACAACTAATGAAATGTCGTCGATGTTAATTACTGCTACCCGCCGCGTAATTCCCGATTTCGCTCCTTGGTTTGAGAAGGACCAACCACTTCGCGCCACAGAGGTGGTTCGACGTTGGGGCAACGATTTAATGAAGACTGAGAAGGAGTTTATTTTCGTCTTAGACAACTTGCGCAGTCCAGAGGATGAAGATGTAGATATTGCAGTCGAATTAATTCGGCAATTTCCACGGAATATGCACTTTGTTGCAATTAGGACCACGTCGATTGAAGAGATATATGGAGTCTGTTCCTCGAGAGGACCACTGAAGGTAATTTCAACAAACGATTTGAGATTCACGGAAGCGGAAATTCAGCAATATGCAACCAATTCTGGTATTGAAATATCTGATGACTCACTTCAATTACTCCGTGCCGGATCTGGCTGGCCAGCTGCAACTGGATTACTAGTGGCTCACTTGCAAGCAAATGGTAATAAAGGTGAGATAGAAAAAATTCTTGCATCAAGCGTCGAACCTTTAAGAGCCCTTGTGATGATTGTGCTTGAAGGCTTGGATTCTGATGTTTTGCAGATGTGTGAAAAATTGGCTGTACTCGAAGTCTTTACACTTGATGATGCAAAGATTGTTTTAGGCGCTGACTTTTCCTTTGAACTCATTAATAAGGTAGCCCATCAAGGTGAAATTTTTGCCCCAATTCGTGATGCTGGCATCGGATATGCATTCTCCGGCATGGTTCGGCAGGTCTTTCTCGAACGGTTACAGAGC
>CANGJV010000049.1 GCA_947454425.1 Candidatus Nanopelagicaceae bacterium | reverse complement strand
GAAGATCTTGATGTTCAGATTACACATATTGATGTCGAAGCAGATCTCTCTGCCGCCGATAAAGTTATTGAAATCAACGGTGGCGCAAAATCGATTCCAGTAATCGTCTTTCCAGATGGAACTCACTTGACTGAGCCTTCAGATAATGACCTTAAGGCGAAGTTGATTTCGCTTGGAGTTATTTCAGCGTAAGTGAAATATGGCAGCACTTGCTGCTGCTGATCCAATCACCACAACTGGAAATGGCGCCTTCAGAGTCAGCGCAATTACTGCTACCGCAAGTCCTGCTAATCGTTGATCGAATACAAGTTTGGTCTTATCGGTAAGAGTTTGTACGGCGACCAATGCGCTGAGCAACGCAATCGGAATCAAGGTATTAATCCGAAGTGCTCGGGGATGGCTTAAATATTTCTCAGGCACGCTATGGCCGAAGTATTTGAGCGCAAAGGCAATCGCGCTTGTACCTAGAACCGCAATCCACATCGCACTCATGGTCGACTCTTCCAGCCAAATGCGACTGCCAACAAGGCAGTAGTAATTATGGGAATACCAGCGGCAACAAATGGAGTCAGCGCGAGTGAAAGTGCCATTGCAGAGATTGCAAGTGTTCGCTCTCTCTTATTTGTAAGTCGCGGCCATAGCAAACCTAAGAAAGCTGCCGGCACTGCGGCATCGAGGCCCCAGGCTGCAGGATCTCCCATCGCTTGTGCGCCAAGTGCGCCAACAACGGTAAAGATATTCCAGAATATATAGACACCGATTCCGGTCAACCAAAATCCTTGCCGCATTGCATCGACGCCAAGTTCGGTTTGACCAAGTGCGACTCCGGTGGATTCATCGATAGTCACTTGCGCACCGATCACACGTTTGAATCCACGGAATTTCATGATCGGTGCCATGCGCATTCCATAGAGCGCATTACGAATTCCCAATAACGAAGCGGTGGCAATGCCAGAGATTGCAGATCCTCCAGCGCCGAGTACACCAACGACGGCAAATTGAGAGGCACCCGAAAATGTCAGTAATGAGAGGAGGCAAGTCTGTGTGAGTGAGAATCCGGCAGCGATTCCGGCGGCGCCAAATGCGACTCCATAAAGCCCAACTGTGAAGGAGACGCTAAAGGAGGCGGCTGCGGTGGTGCGGTTCACTGGGGACACGCGCTCATTCTGCCCCATAGATACCGCAGGAGACAGGGGAGAGGTAGATAAGGTGCGACCATGTCTGAATCAAGCGCATATCCCGAAATCATCTTCCGTGATGATGTATCTGTAGAACTCATTAAGGCCAGCGCCAGCGATGCCGATGTTATCTGGGCCGCTCGCGTCTCCACCGCCGGTGAGCAATCTATGGATGAGATTGGTGAAGATCCAGCGCGTTCGGCAGGCCTTATTAATTACCTTGCGCGCGAACGTCATGGTTCACCTTTTGAGCACACCTCAATGACATTCTTTATCTCAGCACCCATCTTTGTATTTCGCGAATTTATGCGCCATCGCATCGCCTCTTATAACGAAGAGTCAGGGCGTTATCGCGAATTACGTCCAGTCTTCTATATCCCCAATGAAGGTCGCAATTTGATTCAGATTGGAAAGACTGGTTCATACGAATTTGTTCCTGGCACACCTGAGCAATTCCAGATCACCGTTGATTCAATGAAATCTGCATATGAAATTGCATATGACTCATATAAGAAGATGCTCGATGCTGGCATTGCACGCGAAGTCGCTCGCGCAGTTCTGCCCGTGGCAACTTACTCATCAATGTATGTCACTATGAATGCCCGCGCCCTCATGAACTTCCTTTCACTTCGCACATCCCGCGAAGGCTCCCACTTCCCAAGCTACCCGCAGCGTGAAATCGAGATGGTGGCAGAGAAGATGGAGGCCGAATTCGCAAAATTGATGCCTCTTACATACGGAGCTTTTGAAAAATCTGGTCGCGTCGCGCCATAGTCAGATAAGATTCCTATATGAGTATCAACGCTCCATTTGGCCGCCTCATCACTGCAATGGTGACCCCTTTTGATAAGGATGGGGCGATTGATTGGGATGGCGTTGCCAAGCTTGCGCAGCATCTTGTAGATACCGGCCATGACGGAATTGCTGTCAACGGTACAACCGGTGAGGCGCCAACAACTAAGTCTTCTGAAAAACTTGAGATCATTCGAGTTGTAAAGAGTGTTGTTGGAAAGAATGTTCAAGTGCTATCCGGCGCGGGAGATAATGAAACCGCATATACAGTCGAGCAAGCTAAGCGTTCTGAGGAAGCAGGTGCAGATGGTCTGCTCGTTGTTGTTCCTTATTACAACAAACCACCTCAGGCAGGTGTAGAGGCACACTTCCGTGCAGTTGCAGCCGCAACCAGCCTTCCAATCATGATGTATGACATTCCCGGTCGCACTGGAATCGAAATTGAAAATGACACAATCTGCCGCCTCTTCGATAGCGTAGAAAATATCGTCGCTCTCAAAGATGCAAAAGGAAATAGCGCCAGTACTTCATGGGTTATCAAGCGTTGCGGCATCCCGGTCTATTCCGGCGACGACATTCTCAACCTCCCATTGTTAGCAGTTGGGGCAGTTGGATTCGTTTCAGTCTGCGGACACACAGTCGGCAGAGACCTAAAGGCGATGCTTGATGCATGGTTTGCTGGCGATGGCGCAAAGGCGCTAGAGATTCACCAGAAGCTCCTCCCAGTATTTACCGGAACTTTCCGTACGCAAGGTGCAATCCTCACCAAGGCCGCGCTCGGACTCTTGGGCCTTCCCGGTGGCACCACTCGTCTTCCGCTTGTCGATGCAACACCAGAACAGATCGAACAACTTCGTAAAGATCTCGTTGCTGGCGGCGTCGTACTTAAGAATTAATTAAAAATAACCTTATGACACAACATCCCCATCCTAATTTAGGAACTCCACGCAAACTCGTCCCAGGTGGACTTCGTATTGTCGCTCTTGGTGGAATCTCTGAGATTGGTCGCAATATGACCGTCTTTGAAATCGATGGAAAGCTTTTAATTGTCGATTGCGGCGTTCTCTTCCCAGAAGATAATCAACCTGGAATCGATCTCATCCTTCCTGATTTTAGTTATATCCGCGATCGTCTCGATGATGTTGTCGGAGTATTTCTTACTCATGGCCACGAAGACCATATCGGCGCAGTCCCTTATTTATTGCGCGAGCGAGTTGATATCCCGCTCTATGGTTCGCCGTTAACAATTGCGTTAATTACAGCAAAATGTAAAGAACATCGGATCGGACCGATTACCCATGAAGTTCGTGAGGGAGAACGTTTTACACTTGCAGGGTTTGACCTCGAATGTGTAGCGGTCAATCACTCAATTCCAGATGCGCTGGCAGTTGCTATTCGCACCAAAGCTGGAATGGTTCTTGCAACTGGTGATTTTAAGATGGATCAACTTCCACTCGATGGTCGCGTCACAGATTTAGCTACATTTGCTCGCTTAGGTGATGAAGGTGTCGATATCTTTATGGCCGATTCCACCAATGCAGATATTCCTGGCTTCACTCCATCCGAGCGTGAAATCATGCCTGCTCTGCATCGTGTTATTGCAACGACAAAGAAGCGCGTAATTGTCGCTTCATTCTCATCACATGTGCACCGCGTTCAGCAGGTTATCGATATCGCCCATGAGAACAAGCGCTATGTCTGCTTCATCGGTCGCTCGATGGTTCGAAATATGAAGATCGCAGAAGATATGGGCTACCTCAAGGTTCCATCGGGAACAGTTATTGAACTCAAGGACCTTGATAACTACGGTGACAATGTTGTCTTGATTTCAACTGGTTCTCAAGGAGAGCCAATGGCGGCACTCTCTCGAATGGCAAATGGCGATCATCAAATTCGCGTAGGTCAAGGCGACACAGTTATCTTGGCATCATCGCTTATTCCAGGAAATGAAAATTCGGTCTACCGAATCATCAACGAACTCACTCGTTTTGGTGCCAAAGTTGTTCATAAGGCAAATGCACTTGTGCATGTATCTGGCCATGCAGCTGCGGGAGAACTCCTCTACTGCTACAACATCGTCAAGCCAAAATATGCGATTCCCATCCACGGCGAGTGGCGCCACCTCAAGGCAAATGCAGAGCTTGCAATCGCCTCCGGTGTTCCTCGCGAGAATACTTTTTTTGCTGAAAACGGAATTGTTATCGATCTCGTCGACCATGTGGCTGAGGTAGCTGGCTCAATCCCAGTCGGCTTTGTCTATGTGGATGGTCAAAGCATCGGAGACATTACCGAGGATTCTTTGAAGGATCGCAGAATTCTTGGAGAAGAAGGTTTTATCTCAGTTATCGTTGTCATTGATTCGCAGAGCGGAAAAATCGTTGCTGGACCAGATATTCATGCCCGAGGATTTAACGAAGATGCTGCGCTCTTTGATGAAGTCCGTGGAGATATTGAAAAAGCCCTTGCTCGTGCAGTCGCCGATGGAATCAATGGAACACAACAACTTTCACAGGTCGTACGTCGCACTATCGGATCATGGGTTGGCCAGAAACATCGACGAAAGCCGATGATTGTGCCGGTTGTGATCGAGGTCTAAGGCCGGCGCGCCTTCCCTTACCTAATAAATCTCAACGCCTAAGATTAAGAGTGTGGCTAAGAAGAAACGCATGGCGAAGAAGAGTAACAAGCGCCCGATACTGAGTTTATTCCTTTCAGTAGTGCTTTCTGCTTGGCATGCTGTCGCAAAGGCAATCGGATCTGCAATACGTGGCATCTCTCGAGCCTCTCAAGAACTAGATCCAAAGGATCACCGAGATGCATCAGCGCTTTCGCTGGTAGCCCTAGGAGTTGCAGCAATCGCAGGCACATGGGCGCACGGAGATAATATTTTTGGAAATGCAATCCATGCATTTCTTTACGGTGCGCTTGGAATGGTTGCGATAGCTGCACCAGTGATTTTCTTTTACTTTGCTCTGCGAACATTCCGCAAACCAGACGATAAGCAAGGACTCGGGCGCGAGATTGTTGGCGTACTGGTGATCCTCATCAGCTTCTGCGGTCTAGCTCATTTTCAAAATAACTCACTTGATCTGAAACCAATAACTGGGCTGACAGCACTTCGTGAAGGAGGCGGCCAGATTGGATATTACACGGCGTTTTCTCTCAAAAAGATTGTGGGCGGTTCTTTCCTGGCAGTTCCAATACTTCTCATTGTCGTCTTCTTTGGATTGCTGGTGGTCACAGCGACTCCAATGAGTTCTGTAATCTCAAGAATTAAAGTGGTCATCATCTGGCTTAAATCAAAGCGTCCAGAGCGCGCCGAAGAAGAATTTGAGATTACTGATACACCTCCATTCGAGACGCCGGTAGTTGCATGGCATAAGGATGAGGTTGATGAAGAGGAAGAAGAGATTGAAGAAGCTGAGTTCGACCAAGAATTTACTATCGAAGTTCCAAAGCCTCTTGAATCTCAATTGAAGCCCGCACCAAAGGTCAATCTTCATCCAGAGCAGTTGCTCTTGACCGGTGATTCCAAGTACGAACTACCTTCACAAGATCTCTTAAAGCTCGGACCGGCCTCAAAGGGCAAGAGCAAAGCTAATGATGTTGTTGTTGCCGCTCTGACTGAAGTTTTCAAGCAATTTGAAATTGATGCGCAAGTGACTGGTTTTATGCGTGGCCCAACTGTCACTCGATATGAAGTTGAACTCGGAAATGCCGTCAAAGTAGAGCGCATCACCGCGTTATCAAAGAACATTTCTTATGCAGTTGCAAGCAGCGAGGTTCGAATCCTTTCACCAATTCCAGGTAAATCTGCAGTGGGTATCGAAATTCCAAATAGCGATCGTGAGATTGTGGCACTCGGGGATGTAATGCGCTCCAGTGTTGCGGGACAAGATCACCACCCAATGTTGGTTGCCCTTGGAAAAGATGTTGAGGGAAATTTCGTCTGTGCAAACTTAGCGAAGATGCCGCACTTACTTGTTGCAGGTGCGACAGGCGCCGGTAAGTCTTCGATGATTAACGCGATGATCACCTCAATTATGATGCGAGCAACTCCTGATGAAGTTCGTCTCATTCTGATTGATCCAAAGCGGGTAGAGCTAACAGCTTACGAAGGAATTCCTCACCTCATCACACCGATTATTACAAATCCAAAGAAGGCAGCAGATGCTCTGACCTGGGTAGTTCGTGAGATGGATTTACGGTACGAAGATTTAGCAAACTTCGGCTTTAGACATATCGATGATTTCAATAAGGCGGTGCGGGCTGGAAAGGTGGTTGCACCGCCAGGATCTGATCGCGTTCTCGAGCCATACCCATATCTATTAGTTGTTATTGATGAGCTTGCGGATTTGATGATGGTGGCAGCGCGAGAAGTGGAAGAGTCGGTCGTACGTATCACACAGCTTGCTCGTTCTGCCGGAATCCACTTAGTTCTCGCAACTCAGCGACCTTCAGTTGATGTTGTCACAGGTTTGATTAAAGCAAACGTTCCTTCACGACTCTCATTTGCAACATCTTCACTTGCAGATAGTCGAGTTATTTTGGATTCGCCAGGTGCTGAAAAACTTATAGGTCAAGGTGATGGACTCTTTATTCCAATGGGCGCAAGTCGTGCAATCCGTATTCAAGGTGCGTATGTTTCAGAGCGAGAGATTGAAGCGGTGACCAATCACGTTAAGAAACAACTTAAGCCTCGCTATCGTGAAGATGTCACAGTTGCACCACAGTCAACAAAGATGATTGATAAAGAAATTGGTGATGATCTCGATCTCCTCTGTCAGGCAATTGAACTTGTTGTCGGAACTCAATTCGGTTCAACTTCAATGTTGCAACGAAAGTTGCGAGTAGGTTTTGCGAAGGCAGGTCGTCTGATGGACCTGATGGAATCTCGTGGCATCGTGGGGCCTTCAGAAGGTTCCAAAGCTCGAGTAGTGCTCGTCACCAATGAAGAGCTCGATTCTGTCCTTGCTACGCTCCGCGACTACTAATAAAAGGTGTATCGAGGGGTGATTTTGCCCGTTATTCATCTCAGGGGTAGTCAATACCAAGTGGTCACCGGTAAAATTTAGTAGAAGGTTTTCTAAGCGAGGCAGGAGTCCGATGAATCTAGGTGAGGTGCTTTCCTCTGCGCGCACCTCTCTCGGAATACCCATTGAAGATTTGGCGGCGGCGCTCAGCATTCGAGCAGGCCTGCTTGGCGAGATGGAGAAGAATAATTTTTCTCATTGTGGTGGAGATATCTACGCACGAGGACATCTACGAAACATCGCACCAAAGATTGGTTTAGAAGCAGACTATCTCATCAATCTTTACAACGAAGAACATTCAGCTGAAAGCCGAAGTATTAATGAGTTGCTCGAGGAAAATAGCATTACGCGAGTTCCATACGAGAAGAAAAATATTTCATGGAAAGTGCCAGCTGCATTTTCGTTAGCGGCAGTCTTGGTTTTTGCTGTCATCCAAATTGTTATGACAAATGTCAATAGCGAAAGCCCAATTAAGGCAAGCGTCGCCGTAACAGAAACTCCAACCGCATCTGCCACTCCCGTGGTAACAGAAATGGCATCACCTTCCGCAACTGCTAGTGCTGTAGACACTGCATCAGCTTCTCCTACTGCACAGATGAGAAATGGAGTCAGCCTTGCAATCGCGGCATCGCGAGGCAATTCGCTGATTGATATCGTGGTTGATGGAAAGCATGTCTCAAAGGGTTCAATTTTCCAAGGTGATACAAAAACGTTTGAGGCAAAGACTTCTATCAGCATTTATTTAAGCAACCCGGCAGGGTTAGATCTGACACTCAATGGAAAATTGCTCGCTCCACTCGGCGGAGAAAATCAGGAAGTACGTCGCACTTTCCGTTAAACCTGTAGTATCACCCCATGTCTCGCACTGTCGCAATTGTCACAATGGGCTGTGCTCGCAATGAAGTTGATTCAGAAGAGCTAGCCGGACGCCTCGCGGCCGAAGGATGGACATTGGTTGATGATGCCGATGCTGCAGAAGTTGCCGTTGTAAATACATGTGGCTTCATCGAATCAGCAAAGAAAGATTCAGTAGATGCCTTATTAGAGGCTAATTCACTCAAAGGGCATGGCACCACTAAAGCCGTTGTCGCAGTAGGTTGCATGGCTGAGCGTTATGGAAAAGAGCTAGCCGAAGCACTGCCTGAGGCAGATGCAATTTTGGGATTTGATGATTACAAAGATATTTCAGCAAAACTTCAATCAATTCTCGCTGGCAACTCACATATTTCGCATACCCCGCAAGATCGCAGAGCGCTCCTTCCCATTTCACCAGTTGCTCGTGCAGAGGTTCGACGTGAAGTTCGCGATGCAGAGCACACCTCAAATCTTGGTGCAGGTGGCTCGCTCTTCCGCAAACGTTTAGGAAATGCACCTTGGGCGCCACTTAAAATCGCATCAGGTTGCGATCGTCGCTGCTCATTCTGCGCAATTCCGTATTTCAGAGGTTCATTTATCTCGCGGCCAGCAGATGAGATTTTGGAAGAGGCAAAGTGGCTTGCTCAACATGGGGTCTCAGAGCTCTTCTTGGTAAGCGAGAACACGACTTCATATGGAAAAGATCTTGGAGATTTACGTTTGATGGAGAAAATCCTCCACCAATTTGCAGAAATTCCTGGGGTCGAGCGAGTTCGTCTCTCGTACCTACAGCCGGCTGAGGTTCGTCCATCTTTGCTGCAAGCAATGGTAGAGACGGAGAAAGTCGCACCTTACTTTGATCTCTCTTTTCAGCACACCAGTGCTTCGGTCTTACGTCGCATGCGCCGCTTTGGAGATTCAGAGAAGTTCCTGCACCTTATAAATCAGATTCGCGCTTTATCGCCAGAGGCTGGAATTCGCTCTAACTTTATCGTTGGCTTCCCAGGTGAGAGCGAAGATGACTTCAATGAATTGGCAGAGTTCATCTCAGCGGCAAAGCTCGATGCGGTCGGAATTTTTGGCTACTCCAATGAAGATAATACAGAGGCGCTTGATCTCGCCGATAAGGTTGATGAAGACCTTATTAAAGAGCGAGTGGAATCTTTATCTCGCTTGGCAGATGAGATGGTCTCACTTCGGGCTCAGGCTCGAATAGGAGAAAACATTCGAGTTTTAATTGAAGATGCCGAACT
>CANGJV010000048.1 GCA_947454425.1 Candidatus Nanopelagicaceae bacterium | reverse complement strand
GGCGTAAATATTCTCGGAACCAGCCCTGAGGCAATTAATCTTGCGGAAGAACGCGGTGCATTTGGTGAAGTTCTCAAGAGCAAAAATCTCACTGCTCCTGAATTTGGTATGGCATCATCAGAAGCTGAGGCTATTTCAATAGCCCAACGTATTGGCTATCCAGTACTTGTTCGCCCATCTTTTGTTCTTGGTGGGCGTGGCATGGAGATTGTTTATGACGATGATTCACTCTCTGGCTTTATCACTCGCGCTACAGATATCACTCCCGATCATCCAGTACTCGTTGATAGATTCTTAGATTCTGCGATTGAACTTGATGTAGATGCCTTGTATGACGGAGTTGAACTCTTTCTTGGTGGAATCATGGAACATATCGAAGAGGCAGGAATCCACTCTGGCGATTCAGCCTGTGTGCTGCCTGCGATGACTGTCTCTCAATCGGCGCGAGAAGAGGTTCGCAGAGCTACTCTAGCGATCGCCGAAGGAGTCGGCGTGCGGGGCTTGATCAATATCCAATTTGCAATGGCAGGTGATGTTCTCTATGTGCTCGAGGCCAATCCACGCGCATCTAGAACCGTGCCTTTTGTCAGTAAGGCAACTGGAGTTCCATTGGCGAAGGCGGCAGCTCGAATCGCGGTCGGTTCAACAATCGCCGAACTCAAAGCTGAAGGATTGCTACCAGCCTCAGATGTAGAAGTTCCACGCGGCATCAGTGTGAAAGAGGCAGTTCTTCCGTGGAATCGATTCCGTCGCGTTGATGGACGTGGTGTTGATACCGTCCTTGGGCCTGAGATGCGCTCAACCGGTGAAGTAATGGGAATCTCTGACTCGTTCGGCGGAGCTTATGCAAAGAGTCAGATCAGTTCATTTGGTCCACTGCCTAAGAGCGGAACCGTCTTTTTATCGTTAGCAGATAAGGATAAGAGTGACGGAGTTGATTCAGCGAAAGCACTTATCGCATTTGGTTTCAAAGTTTTGACCACCGAAGGCACTGCGAACTTTATGCAATCTCATGGAGTTGAAACTTCATTGGTACGCAAGCATTCAGATGGACAAGGACCATTAGGCGAACCAACGATTGTAGAGATTCTTAACTCGGGCGAAATCGACTTGGTAATTAATACACCCGTAGGTCGTGGCACCAGAGCTGACGGTTGGGCAATTCGCACTGCAGCAGTTCAGCGGAGTATTCCAATCATCACAACAACTGCTGGTTTTAGTGCAGCGGTCGAAGGTATTCGAGTTCTCCGCGAAGGCGATTTAGGGATCAAATCGATTCAGGAGTGGCTGGTATGAGCACAATAAATAAAGCTGCCACTCAGGTCGATGCAACAATCATCGCCAATAAGCGAATCGGCGCATACCATCAAATTATCTTGAGTGTGGGGGAGGCGGTTCGTCACTGCCGCCCCGGAAACTTCATCGCTATACAAGTCGGCGGTGATTCTTCTCGTATGGTTCTTCGTCGTGCATTTGCGATCTCTCGAACCTCGGAGACCGCTCAATTTGGTGGAACAGTTGAATTAATTGTCGCACCACATGGATCGGGTTCTCGTTGGCTCTGCGCTCAAAGTGAAGGCGTTGAAGTAAATGTCGTCACTCCATTAGGCAAAGCTTTCGGAATTCCGGTCGAGCCCGCTAACGCACTTCTGATTGGCGGCGGCTACGGTTCGGCCCCACTCTTTGGCCTGGCAGATGTACTTAAATCTCGCGGATGCAAAGTAGATATGATTCTTGGCGCAAGTAACGGAAGTAAAATCTATGCCCCAATGGAAGGTAAGCGTTCGGTAAATTCGCTGAAGATCTTTACCGAGGATGGCTCAATGGGGGAGAGCGGGCGAGTAACTTCGCAACTTTCTCAAATCGTAGCCGAACGAGATATTGAGATTATCTATTCTTGTGGTCCTATGGCGATGCTCAAGGCAATCACAGAGATTGCAGATCAATTGGGCGTCATGCATCAAGCATCTGTTGAAGAGTCGATGGCTTGCGGAATCGGGATCTGCATGACCTGTGTTTTACCGGTCAAAGATGAAGACGGTGCAATCTCAATGCTCCGTTCCTGTATCGATGGTCCGGTAATGGATGGTTCGAAGGTCTGTTGGGACCTCGTTGGTAAGAGTACGGAGAGCTTTTAAATGAGCACCCCATTAGATCTTTCAACAACCCTGGGAAATGCATGGTTCCCTTCACCACTTTTTACTGCAAGTGGCTGCGCAAGTTCCGGTAAAGAGTTAGCTCAATTCATATCGCTCAAAGATATTGGCGCCGTTGTTACTAAGTCGGTAATGAATAAGCCAAGACACGGTCGTCCAACCCCAAGAATGGCTGAGACTCCATCTGGCATGCTCAATTCAATCGGTTTGCAGGGTCCAGGAATCGACGCATTTTTAGCTAATGATGTGCCATGGCTGCTCGCGCAAGGATCGCGCGTCATCGTCTCTATCGCTGGTGAAACAGTTGATGAGTACAGCGTTCTTGCTCGCAAACTCCGCGCCGTCTCTGGCATCTCTGCCATCGAGGTAAACATCTCCTGCCCCAACGTAGAAAGTCGCGGTCAAGTATTTGCAACAGATTGCGATACCGCATCACGTGTAATCGATGGCGTCCGCAAGGTAATAGGTGGCGAAATTCCAATTCTGGCAAAGTTGACTCCAGATGTAACAAATATCGTCGATATTGCAAAGTCAGTCGTTGATGCTGGAGCCGATGGCGTAGCATTGATTAATACCGTCTTAGGAATGGTCATTAATCTCGATACGATGAAACCGCACCTTGGTGGAAAGACTGGCGGGTTATCGGGTCCTGCTATCCGCCCAATCTCAGTTCGTGCTATCTACCAAGTTCACGAAGCGCTACCAAAGCTCCCCATTCTCGGAATGGGTGGTGTCTCATCTGGTCGTGATGCGCTCGAATTGATCTTGGCAGGCGCTTCCGGAATTTCTGTCGGAACAGCAAGTTTTGGCAACCCTTCGGCGATTGCATCTATTCAAAAAGAGTTGGTCACCTTGCTCGCGCAGCGCGGGTTCACTTCTTTCCAGCAAGCTGTCGGTTATGCACATCGTTCGTAAAGATAAAAAAGGATAAGGAAACAGACATATGAGCGCACCGATTATTCTCGCAGTTGATACAAGAGATCTTGATATCGCAAAGCGATGGATTGATGCGACCCGAGATTATGTAAGCGTCTATAAATTAGGTCTTGAATTCTTTCTCACCTTCGGAAGTTCTGGTGTCTCGGAGATTAAGTCGCAATTTGATGTAGATATATTTCTCGATCTTAAGCTTCACGATATTCCCAATACGGTGGCATCGGCGGCCCACGCAATCTCAGATATAAGCCCTAGATTCCTCACTGTTCACGCATCCGGTGGGCAGGCGATGGTGAAAGCGGCAGTGGAAGCGGTTCCACATATCGATATCACTGCAGTAACTATTCTGACCTCGCTCTCCGAAGATGATTTATTTCAGATTGGATACGCAAATCCAGCACTTGAAAGCGCAGTCTCGTTAGCTGATTTGGCTGTTAAGGCAGGTGCGCGTGCACTAGTCTCTTCACCGCTTGAGATTTCAGCTATTAGAAATGCGGTTGGGCCAACGCCGACAATTATTACCCCGGGAGTGCGTCCGGCTGGAAAGTCTGGTGGAGATGATCAAGTAAGAACAATGACTCCATCGGCTGCAATAACAGCGGGGGCGAATTACGTTGTTATTGGTCGTCCAATCACGGGAGCATGGGTTGATGGAGCCGCAGCCATGAAAGAGGCTGCTGCGCAGATTGCAAGAGATATTCAGGGTTAGAATCTCGTCATGGGATTGCCTCCACAGCTCAGCGATGCGGAACGTTCGCGTGCGCTAGAGCTTGCGAAGCGATCTCGCCAAGTAAGAGCGCAAGCGAAGCAAGAGTTGAGTCGGGGCATGGTTTCCTTCACTCAATTTATTGATGCCGCAAAAGAGAATGAGATTCTTGCTAAGATGCGAGTCGTTGAATTACTTGAATCAATGCCTGGGTATGGAAAAGTCCGCGCCCAATCCTTGATGGAGAGGCATTCAATCTCGCCAACTCGTCGCGTGCAGGGACTTGGCCGCCATCAAATGCAAGCGCTCTTAAAGGAGTTTGATATCCCACAGTCTGGTTCGCGAGGTCGCTTGATTGTCCTATCTGGACCTGGCGGTGTCGGAAAGAGCACAGTTACCAAGGTGTTGCGAGAGAGTTCCGACTTCTGGATCAGTGTCTCTGCGACAACCCGCGCACCGCGCTTTAATGAAGTTGAAGGTCGCGACTACTATTTCTATAGTAATGAAGAGTTCGATAGCGCCATCGAGCGAGATGAATTTTTAGAGTGGGCCGATTTTGCCGGTAATCGATATGGCACGTTGGCAGAACCGGTCAATCAAGCTCTTTCAAAGGGACTCAATGTCCTGCTCGAAATCGAGATATCTGGAGCCAAGCAGGTGAAGGCCCATGCACCACACGCCCATCTGGTCTTCCTCGAACCTCCTTCATGGGAGGAGTTAGTCTCACGGCTAGAGGGCAGAGGTACCGACTCTCCAGAGCGTAGGGCAGCGCGTCTGGCGCTGGCTCAAGAGGAGCTGGCTGCGGCCTCGCTCTTCGATACCGTAGTCATTAATGATCAGGTCGAGAATGTAGTGGCGACCCTGATAAGATTGGCATCTTCCTAAGGCGTTATTTAACCCTTGAGATTAATTCTTTTTTACCAACTGAAGGAGCACTCCATGAGCGGACATGTCGACGGCATTACAAATCCACCAATCGACGAATTGCTTGATAAGAGCGGCTCAAAGTATGCGCTCGTTCTCTACGCAGCTAAGCGCGCGCGTCAGATCAATGCTTATTACTCACAGCTCAATGAAGGTCTCCTTGAGTACGTTGGACCACTAGTCGACACCTATGTTCACGAAAAGCCGCTTTCAATCGCGCTCCGTGAAATCAACGAAGGTCTTTTGACAATCGAAAACCTTGAGACAAACGCTTAATCTCTTCCAACTCTAAAGCCATGTCCGCCCCAACTCGCGAGATTATTCTCGGAGTTGGAGGCGGCATTGCTGCGTATAAGGCATGTGACTTACTTCGTCGCTTACAGGATTCCGATTTTGCTGTAACTGTTGTTCCAACCCCATCAAGTCTTAACTTTGTTGGCAAGGCCACCTGGGAGGCTCTCTCTGGTCGCAAGGTAACGAGTGAGGTTTGGGAAGATGTCGAGCTTGTTCGACATATCTCGCTCGCAAAAGATGCGCAGGCAATCATCATTGCTCCTGCAACCGCAGATCTTATTGCTCGTGTCGCTGCAGGTCGAGCAGATGATCTCCTAACAAATCTCATTCTGGCTTCGACTGTCCCAATTCTGATTGTTCCCGCTATGCATACGGCGATGTGGGAGAACTCGGCGACGCAATCCAATGTCGTAACTCTTCGAAATCGTGGGATTGATGTGATGGAGCCAGCAGATGGCGCTCTGACAAGTGGTGACATTGGAAAAGGACGCTTCCCTGATACTGCAACAATCATCGAACGATTTACTTCGACGACGTTAAGAGCAAAGGATCTCACAGGGAAGAAAGTTTTGGTGAGTGCTGGAGGTACTCGTGAACCTATTGATCCAGTGAGGTTTATCGGGAATCGATCTACCGGAATTCAAGGGATTGCGATTGCCGAGAAGGCTCGCGAACGTGGAGCAGATATAACTTTAGTTTTGGCCAATAGCGATTTACCAACCCATCCTGAAATCAAACGAATAGATGTGCAATCTGTCGCCGAACTATCGAATGAACTCTCCAAAGAATTTTCACATTGCGATTTCCTCTTTATGACAGCTGCAGTATCTGATGTCCGTCCGTCCCAGGTCTCTGCCGAGAAGATCAAGAAGGACAATCTCGACCAATTAGCATTTGTTCAAAATCAAGATGTTATCGCAACGCTTACTGCAAACAAGTTGCAACAATGTGTCATAGCCTTTGCCGCCGAGACTGGTGAGAACAATCTAGCCGAAGCGCAAGCGAAGATGATTCGCAAAGGGGCGGACTTGATTTATCTCAACAATGTATCCGATGGAGCTATCTTCGGTTCTGCTTACACTTCGGGTTCGATAATTGATAAGAGTGGAATTCTTCAATCTTTTACCAATATCACAAAAGAATCTTTGGCAGATTCGCTCATCAATCACGCAATCATTCAACGTAATAAGTTAGGTTAAGCACATGTCAAAGCGCCTCTTTACCTCAGAATCTGTGACAGAAGGTCACCCGGATAAAATTGCAGATCAGATTTCTGATGCGATTCTCGATTCATTGTTAACTCAGGATGCATCTAGCCGAGTTGCAGTAGAAACATTGATCACAACCGGTCAGGTGCATGTTGCCGGAGAAGTAACAACCTCGGGTTATGCAGATGTGATGGGGATTGTTCGAGATACCGTCGTCGGAATTGGATATGACTCATCAGTCAAAGGCTTCGACGGAAATAGTTGCGGTGTCTCAATCTCAATCGGCCAACAATCTCCAGATATTGCTCAGGGCGTTGATGATGCTTTCGAGCATCGCGTTGCCTCTGCAAGTGATCCCTTAGATCTTCAGGGAGCTGGAGATCAAGGTTTGATGTTTGGATATGCATGCGATGACACCAAAGAATTGATGCCACTTCCAATTTACTTGGCACATTTGCTCTCGCAGCAACTTTCTCAGGTTCGTAAATCTGGCGCACTTCCATATCTACGCCCAGATGGAAAGACTCAGGTCACAATCGAGTATGACGGCGATCGTGCAGTTGCCCTCGATACGGTCGTTATCTCTAGTCAGCACGCAGAAGAAGTTGACGTTGTAAAACAACTCACGCCAGAGATAATCAGATATGTAATAGACCCAATTCTTGAAAAGATTGATCTCCCTCGTAAGGATCTCCGCACTTTAATCAATCCGACTGGTCGTTTTGTAGTCGGTGGCCCTATGGGAGATGCCGGCTTAACAGGTCGTAAAATTATTGTTGATACCTATGGCGGCATGGCACGTCACGGCGGTGGAGCATTCTCAGGTAAAGACCCATCAAAGGTCGATCGATCAGCAGCCTATGCGATGCGTTGGGTGGCAAAGAATGTTGTCGCTGCGGGCCTTGCCCGTCGTTGTGAAGTTCAAGTTGCCTATGCAATTGGAAAGGCGCAACCAGTCGGAGTATTTGTGGAAACTTTTGGAACTGAAACTGTTTCGGTAAAGAAGATTCAAGATGCTGTTCTTCGGGTCTTCGATCTACGTCCTGCTGCAATTATCCGTGATCTTGATTTGCTTCGTCCTATTTATTCAGAGACTGCCTCATATGGTCACTTTGGACGTGAACTTCCAAATTTCACATGGGAACGCACTGATCGAATCGCTGCACTCCAGGCAGCTGCTCAGTAATTTCGTCAGCCCCAATCATGGTGGTCAAAGGTGGACTCAAGCTCAAGCGCGAGCTCGCTCAACCATTAGCGCGACCAGTTGCAAATAATCTGCCGGTCGCACAAGTCTGGGTGGATGCTTCGGTCTATCACCTCGATGAGCCCTTCTCCTATCTAGTCCCAGAGCATCTCAGCAATACATTGGTTACAGGCGCAATCGTCTCAATCCCATTTCATGGACGAGAGATCAATGGAGTCGTGATTGAAAGAGTTCCTGCTAGTGGTCAAAGTGGATTGAAGCCGATTTCAAAGATTGTGGGAACCATTCCACTCATCTCACCCGAGATTCTTTCCTTAATTGGCATTCTAGCAAATCGATATGCAGCTCATCCTTTCGACATCATCCGGTCGGCAATTCCAGACCGAGCGCCGACAATTGAGAAAGAGTTCGAGTTCGGCGGTGATGCGCATAGGTTAACGAGCGGAAATCCCGCCAGAGAATTTCTCCAACTTCCGATAGCGCAAAATCGATCGCATTTAATTGCGAAGAAATTGCGAGAATTCTCAGGCAGCGGGGGAGTAATTGCAGTCTTGCCAGATACGCGAGAAGTTACAGCGTTAAGTAATGCTCTAGCTGAATTGAAGGTGCCTCACGCAATCCTTGATTCTGCACTGCCTAAATCTGAGTTATTCCGAAATTTCATGCGGGTTCGAACCGGCGATGCATCAATCGTGCTTGGTACTCGCTCAGCGATCTTTGCTCCCGTTGTTAACCTAAAGAATATCGTGATGTACAACGAAGGTTCTGAACAGTTCTACGAACGAAGATCGCCTGGATGGAACGCTAGAGATATCGCCGAAGAGAGATCGACTCTTGAAAAAGTTAATCTCACATTTATCGGCTATTCACCGAGTTCAGAGATCGGAAACGATATCGATCAGGCCTTTGTAAAGTACCGGCGGAGTCGAGGTAGGTTAAAGGTTCTGACTACTCCGCAAGTGCATGGCGAACTCCTGCCATCTCGAGCGCTCACTCTAATCAAGAAGGCGCTCCATGATGGGCCAGTCCTATTTGTAGTCCCACTTAAGGGCTATGCGCAGGCAATTCGCTGCGCAAAATGTAAAACGATTTCTCGTTGCCCCTGCGGTGGTGCACACCAAAAATTAGCTACAGATTCAGCAATCTCTTGCAGCCATTGTGCGACCAAAGTTGACGCATGGAGGTGTTCGTGGTGCCAAGAGATCCAGCCCTCCCTTGCCAATCGAGGAATCGACCGGCATAGCCAAGAGCTAGGTTTGCTCTTTCCAGGTGTACCGGTAACTCTTTCGACCGCTGATCACCCCGTCGCAGATGCACCTAAGAACGGAATAGTGATTTCGACCCCCAATATGGCGCCTTTAAATCCCTCTGGGTATGCAGCGGTTGTCATTCTGGAAGGAAATCGATTTCTCAATCAACCAGATATTCGCGGTCAGGAACGAGTTCGTGAAATGTATTTTTCACATGCCGCTTTGGCAAGAGATGGAGCGGCGATAGTTCTCGTTCAGGATGAGGGCGAGTCAATTGCTACCGCACTCACATCTTGGAATCCAACATTTTCACTGAGACGCGAGCTATCTGAGCGACGAGAGCTGGAACTTCCGCCATATGTGAGATCTGCAAAGATGACAATGAAAAGTGATGAAGGAATTCGTTTGAAGAAGGCGCTCGAATTAGCTCGCCACGAAGGTCGTCTTCCATTCAAGACTAGAATCCTCGGTCCGATTCCAGAGGGAGAGGATGTGACTTTGCTTCTTACTGTTCCACTTGAATTCGGCAGCGAACTCATCTCTACCCTCCATGAGTTTATGCGCAGGAGAAGTGCGAGCAAGAAG